>SLQX01000052.1 GCA_007131245.1 Bacteroidales bacterium | reverse complement strand
TTCATTTTGTGTATCCTTTTTTCCATATCAACCAACATTTTACGTTTAACCCATAAATAACAAAACCATAAAGCCGGAAGGCTCGTGTTGAGTAAAATAATGAGCAAAGCAAATTCTTATGATAATTTTCAAAAGACAAAATGCCTCAACAAATTGCCAAACGGGAGGGATAAAATGACATTATTTAAAAACAAAAACACCCGGAAAGGGTGATAAACAGCCGGATACAATACCAAATATAAGGTTTTACACCTAAAAAAACAACACCACATATTGAAATGTTTACACAATTGTCTATATGATTATCCGCCATCCTGCCATCAAAAAAGTGACAATGTTTATTGTTTAACACTGCTGTCCGGTTAAATGGGTCTCAATTCAACGTAGCTCTATTTTAGGGCCCGGACTTATTGATATATACACCTCACTCCTAAATGATTGAGCTAATGAATCACGTTTTTCGCTAACTCCGTCAGGAGTAAAATGTTTATTGTCGAAAAGTGCCCCGGTTTATGAAATCCCGTAGGGATGGCACAATTAACAAACATTTCAGGAAGTATCGCTATGCCACCATTACGAGGTGGGTTTTCAGATAACGGAATGGTGCTGCCACCCATGCAAAACAGAGGGTTGCCACCCGGCAACTACCGTAGTGATATTTCCTTACAGGTCAAATCAGATAAAAGACAAAATCCGTTATAAAATGCGTATCTTTGCACCCGCTTTTACAAACTGAAAAACAGCACTATGTCAAATATTGTAGCCCTGGTGGGCCGCCCCAATGTGGGAAAATCCACCTTATTCAACCGCCTGACCCAGACGCGCATGGCCATTGTAGACGCCAGTGCGGGCGTAACCCGCGACAGGCACTATGGGAAAAGCGACTGGAACGGAGTGGAGTTTTCTGTGATTGATACCGGTGGATATGTTATGGGCTCCGAAGATGCCTTTGAGGAAGAGATTCGCAAGCAGGTAAACCTGGCGGTGGAGGAGGCATCGGTCATACTTTTTTTGGTAGATGTAACAGAGGGGCTCAGCCCTATGGATGAAGATGTAGCCATGATGCTGCGCAAAAGCAGGAAAAAAGTTATTGTGGTAGCCAACAAGACTGATAACTACCAGCGCTTAGCTGACGTGCCTGAGTTTTACAAATTGGGGTTGGGAGAGGTGTTTGGAGTATCGTCCATCAATGGCAGTGGCACCGGCGATTTGCTGGACGAAGTGGTGAAAGCCCTGGATACCATCGAGCCCGAAAATGTGGAAGATCTCCCCAAGTTTGCCATTGTGGGAAGACCCAACGTGGGCAAATCATCGCTGGTGAACGCACTTATTGGACAGGAGCGTAACATTGTAACCCCAATAGCCGGCACTACCCGCGACACCATTTACACACGTTATAAAAGCTTTGGCTTTGACTTTTACCTGGTGGATACTGCAGGAGTGCGCAAAAAAGGGAAGGTACACGAAAACATTGAATTTTATTCAGTGATGCGCTCCATTCGGGCCATCGAAAGCTCAGATGTTTGTTTTGTACTCATTGATGCCAGCGAGGGGCTTGAGAGCCAGGATGTGAACATTTTCAGCCTGGCCTCACGCAACAACAAAGGGGTAGTGGTACTGGTCAACAAATGGGACCTCATCGAAAAGGATCACAAAACCATGGATGCCTTTCGCCAACGAATAGAGGAAAAGATTGCACCCTTTACCGATGTCCCTATCATCTTCACATCGGTACCCACCAAGCAACGCATATACAAATCCCTTGAAGCTGCCGTAAAGGTTTATCATAATCGCCAACAAAAAATCTCAACCAGCAAGCTCAACGAAACCCTGCTTCCCATCATTGAAAACAAACCCCCACCAGCAGTTAAAGACAAGTACATAAGGATCAAATATATAACCCAGCTACCCACAAGATATCCTTCATTCGCTTTTTTCTGCAATTTACCACAATATATCAGAGAACCCTATGCCCGGTTTTTGGAAAACAAAATCCGGCAAAACTGGGACTTCACGGGCGTACCTATCCGCCTGTATTTCAGGAAAAAGTAGCGTATTCCTTGAGGGGTTATCAGCGTGGGTAATCACACAGGGATAAACGGGTGAAGGTATCTAAAAGCACTCCACCCTGAATTCACAAACCATTAGCTAGTATGGAGAAAAACGTACGTATCGACAAATGGCTGTGGGCGGTGCGCCTTTTTAAAACACGAAGCAAAGCCACCGATGCATGTCGCTCGGGCAAGATAAAAATTGACAATGAAGAGGTGAAACCCTCAAGGGAAGTGCGCACCGGTCAAATGGTCAGCATTCATCACGGGGGCATTACCAAAACCGTAAAAGTAATTCAAACCCTTGAAAAGCGTGTGGGGGCTAAGTTAGTACCCCACTACCTGGAAGACCTCACACCGCAAGAGGAGTACCATAAGCTGGAGTTGATGCGCCAAAACCCCTTTGCTCAAAGGAAGGGGCGTCCCACCAAAAAGGAGCGGCGCGATATCGATCAGTGGTTTGGCTGGGACGACTGACTTCTACTCCTCCCCTTTCCCAATGGCCTTTACCCTGAATCCGATTTCACGGAGCATTTTATGATCCAACAGGTTACGTCCGTCAAACAAAAAGGCCGGCTTTTCCATGTTGTCATAAATCCTTTGCCAGTCATAGGTTCTGAACTCATCCCATTCGGTAATGACAGCTATGGCGTGGGCTCCTTTGGCGGCCTCATAGGGGTCTTTATGAACATCGAGCAATTGCTCATTTTCAGCCGCAGAACGTGTTTGAAGATAGTTCATGTCAGCATACATGGCACGGGTGGGTACCTGCGGGTCGTACACACTTACCTGTGCAAGGTCGTTGAGCAGGTGATCCGTCACGTAAATAGCTGCTGACTCCCGCGTATCGTTAGTATCTTTCTTGAAGGCCCAACCCAGCAGACAAATCTTTTTGCCGGATACGGTATTGAAAAGCTCCTGGATGATGTTTTGGGCAAACCGCCTTTTTTGGTAATCATTCATCACCACCACCTGCTCCCAGTATGCTGCCACTTCGGGCAAGCCAAAGTATTCACAGAGATACACCAGGTTGAGAATATCTTTCTGGAAACATGATCCACCAAATCCAACTGAGGCTTTTAAAAACTTGGGGCCAATGCGTGTATCGGTGCCAATGGCATAGGCTACCTCATCCACATCAGCGCCGGTGATTTCGCACAAGGCCGATATACTGTTGATGGAAGATATACGCTGGGCAAGGAAAGCATTGGCAGCAAGTTTGCTGAGCTCGGAAGACCACAGACGAGTTTGAATGATCTTTTCCGGATGCACCCAGCAGGCATAAATTTCTGTCAGTGCATCAATGGCTGCAAGCCCTTCGGGAGTTTGGTCTCCACCTATCAACACCCTGTCGGGGGCATGTAAATCATTGATGGCTGTCCCTTCAGCTAAAAACTCCGGGTTGGACAACACCTGAAATTTCACATCCCTTGTTTGCTCACTCAAAATAGCCTTGATGGATTGGGCCGTACGAACGGGTAAAGTGGATTTCTCCACCACAATTTTGTCGGTGGTACTCACTTCGGCTATTTTACGGGCGCTGAGCTCGACAAACTTCAGGTCGGCCGCCCTTCCTTTTCCCACACCATAGGTCTTGGTGGGTGTATTCACACTCATGAAAATCATTTCAGCCTCGCGAATACCCTTATCTATATCGGTACTGAAAAACAAATTACGCCCCCTGGCCTCTTTTACTACCTCCAGCAAGCCAGGCTCATAGATGGGTAAATCATCGGTTTGCCATTGTTGAATACGCTCAGCATTGATGTCTACCACCGTAACTTTTATGCCAGGGCATTTTTGGGCGATTACAGCCATGGTGGGTCCACCCACGTACCCGGCTCCGATGCAGCAAATGTTTTTTATTTTTGTCATGTGTAGTGTTTTATTTTTCAGGAATAGATTACCAGCTTTCACTCATGAACAGGCATCCTTTTATCCAAAATCACAAGCGTTTGTCATCTGCAAAAATAAAAAGATTATTCAGCAAATCATGGCTTATTTAAAAAGGAATCAATATCAAAAAAAAGGCATGGGCATTTTACTTCCACATCCTTTCCTGGGAACACAACAAACCCACATTCGCACCGGGCAGTCATAAAAGACAGCAAACAGCTCACAAATAGCTTTTATCCGGAAAATGAACCATTTTTATTCGAATTACTAACAACCGGATAAAGGATAAGCCTAAAGCTTTTCCCAAAGTTATCGGGCTATTGAGCAAAACACAAAAATTTCTTTTGATCGGAGGTCTAGCTACTAACACCCACGAGGCCATTTTTGTAAATTTTGTTGATGTAATCGCTGTACTCATCCATCAGGTGGGTTCGCCGAGGCTTGAGGGTGGCACTAAGCTGACCAGTCTCCACGCCCCATTCATGATCCATCAGCTCAAAGCGTGTAATCTTTTCATAATCCCCGAAAAAGTCATTGTAGTGGTCAACCTCTTTCTGATAGCGCTTTCTAATCCTGGACATTGCCACCACTTCAGCATGAGTGGTATAGGGAATCCCTTTTTTATGGCACCAGTTTTTCAGGTGGGTGAAGTCAGGGACAATAAGTGCAGCAGGAAACTTCTGATTTTCGCCCAAAACAAGAACCTGATCAATAAAGGGTGATTCCTTTAACTTGTTCTCCAGCACCTGGGGGGCAATGTATTTGCCAAAAGATGTTTTGAAAATAACCTTTTTGCGATCGGTAATGCGCAACTGCCCTTCGTTTTCGATACGCCCCACATCACCCGTGTGAAACCATCCATCCTCATCTATTACCTCCCGGGTCAGTTGTTCATCTTTATAGTATCCTTTCATTACATTGGGGCCTTTCACCAGGATTTCACCATCCTCAGCAATGCGCACCTGCACCCCTTTCAAAACAGGTCCTACCGTGCCAAACTTTACTCCATTGGACCCAAAATCACTCACTGCAATCACAGGTGATGTTTCGGTAAGACCGTAGCCTTCGATAATGCGAAGCCCAACAGCCCAGAACACCTTGTTCAGGCGTGGCTGTAAAGCGGCGCCCCCGGAAACAATAATATCCAGGTTGTTGCCCAGGGCAGCTTTCCACTTGCTAAAAACCAACTTTCGGGCGATGGCCAGTTTAATGGCATACAAGGGATTTCGTTTCTCTTTGCGGTACTCATAGTTCAGCCCCACATTATTTGCCCAGAAGAAAATCAGCTTTTTAAGCCCTTTGAGATTACGTCCTTTGGCAATGATTTTATCATATACCTTTTCTAGCAAGCGCGGCACTGTCGTAAAAACATGGGGATGGATCTCCTTCAGGCTGTCACCAATGGCTCCCATGTTACTCAAATAGTACATGGACAACCCCTTGTAAATGAACATGTAGTTCATCATTCGTTCGTAAATATGGCAAAGGGGTAAAAAACTCATGGCCCGGTGGCGAGATCCGTAGGGAGGGATATAAGACACCGCCTTGAAGTTGCTTACAATATTGCTATGGCTAAGCATTACACCCTTGGGAGTCCCTGTGGTGCCGCTGGTGTAGATAATGGTCACCAGGTCATCGGGTTTGACAGAATTTTTCGTTTGCTCAAGCACTTCAGGCTGGGGGTTATCACGACCAAGCTTTAGTAGCTCATTGAAATGCTGAACCCCAAAAAGGTTCTTAAAGGTGTAAATGGCTTCGATGGATGAAACACCGGGAATAATGTCCTTTATCCGGCGGTACATCTCCTCTCCTGCTACAAAAATCAGTTTAACCTCGGCGTGCTTCAGGATATAAGCGTAATCCTTATCACTTATGGTGGGATATATGGGGATATGAATGGCACCCAGCTGCTGAATGCCCATATCCAGAATGGTCCACTCGGGCCGGTTAAAGGTTATGGAGGCAATGCGGTCTCCCTTCTTTATCCCAAGTTTCATCAATCCATAACTAATATGTCGGCTATATTCAATGAATTCTTCGGTGGAATACTTTTTCCATTCCCCATCATCTTTACCTGCCAGGGCATCGGGTTTTCCCGGGCAAAGCTGCCCGTACCTGTCTAACAGGTCAAATATTCGGGTTACTTCCATGATTTGGTTTTTCATACTAACTTCATGGTTTTCAAACAAACTGTTTGGTTTATACACCAGCCCGGGTAAATACTGATGCTCCTTAACCCAGGATAACATCTGCCTTCCCTGGCTGATAATGTAACTTGCCTGATTGGCAGATTGCCAGGCTTCATTCTCTGACAACATAGCAATCTTTTCTTTTAACTAACGGCAAATACCCGTTCCAACGCCTGGTTGTTTTATGACAAACCGTGTTATCTTACGCAAATCATAAACATACGTTTAACGCGGAATGCTAAATTATGAAAAAAGAAACTACTTTCTCAAAATTCTTTTTTCATTGCATGTGCAATGTGGGATTAAAACATCCAGGACTCCCAACTCTATTGTTATCATCACTAGGCTCTAAATAGCAAAAAAATGTCCCGGTTACCATATCCCTAAAAAAACGATTGCAAAAATAAAGAGAAATCTTTCACAAAAGTATTTATGTAATGGTGCTGTCACGCAACAGGTAAGCCAGGTGACCGGAAATCAGCGCATATGGCAGAAAAGATGACTTTTCCACAATGCCTGAACCACCTGTTTGGTATTATAATAAAACATGTAGCTTAAACTGAAAGGGGTAACTTTTGTTAACCCATGGCTTCAACTTATTTTTCATTTATTTTTAATAAAAAAGTCACAGTTGCCCGGTTAAATTAGTCTCATTTTACGGAACTCAATTTGGAGCCTGTATTTCTTGATATAAACACCTCATTACTATGGGATTGACCCAATATGTCAGGTTTATCAATAACTGCGTTAGGAGTGAAATGTTTATAGTCGAAAAGTGCCCCGGTATATAAAATCCCTTAGGGATGGCACAATTGACAAACATTTCAGGACAATTCATCCATTTTTTTACCGGACAGCAATGAAAAAAAGCAAGAAAAAAGCGAGAGAAACGAACGCTTCCTCCCGCTCTGTCAGATGGACGGTCTTGCAGCCAAAGATGGTAAACCAGAATGGTGCAAAACCAGTCCATATGGCAAAAACGCTGACTCTTTTACAATGCTTTAACCAGGAGGCTTTACATTGTTTCAGGTCAGCGTTTATGCGCAATATGAAGGCTTAGCTATCCCCGGCTAGCGGGAACTATTTCCTGGCTTTCATTTCAGCAAAGTACTTATAAAAGTAGGGAATGGTTTCCAGCCCTTTGCGGAACTGATTCAGCGAGTAATTCTCGTTGGGAGAGTGAATGGCATCGGAATCCAGTCCGAATCCCATCAGGATAGATTTGATGCCCAACACATTTTCGAATAACGAAATAATAGGGATACTACCTCCACTTCTAACAGGGATGGGTTTTATACCATATGTGGTTTCAAAGGCCTTACTGGCTGCCTGGTAGGCAACAGTATCGGTGGGCGACACATAACCTTCACCCCCATGCAGGAACTCCGCTTTCACCTTCACCGACTTGGGCGCCATGGACTCAAAGTGCTTGATAAACAGCTGCTCAATCTTTTTATGCTTTTGATGGGGCACCAGCCTCATACTAATTTTAGCATGTGCTTTGGATGGAAGAATGGTTTTGGCTCCTTTTTCGGTATACCCTCCCCAGATTCCGTTCACATCCAGGCTGGGCCTGATTCCGGTGCGCTCCATGGTGCTGTATCCTTTCTCGCCCGCCACTTCCTCAATGTTAATTTCTTTTTTAAAGGCTTCCAGGTCAAAGGGTGCCCTTGCCATATCAGCTCTTTCTTCATCACTGAGCTCCAATACGTCATCATAGAAACCCGGGATAGTAATATGGTTATTTTCGTCGCGCAAAGAAGCAATCATCTCACAAAGCACATTCACAGGGTTATCCACCGCACCGCCATACAGTCCTGAATGCAGGTCGTGGCCCGGGCCGGTAACTTCCACTTCCATATATGCCAAACCACGCAGTCCTGTGGTTATAGATGGAGTGTCGGGGCCGATCATGGATGTATCAGAAACCAGGATAACATCTGCCTGGAGTTTTTCTTTATTGTCTTCACAAAACTTCCCAAGGCTGGGCGAACCAATCTCTTCTTCTCCCTCAATCATAAACTTCACATTACAGGTCATTTGGTTGGTCTTAAGCAAATACTCAAAGGATTTGAAATGCATAAACATCTGACCCTTATCGTCATTGGCACCCCTGGCAAAAATTTTTCCATCCCGGATTTCGGGTTCAAAGGGTGGGCTTTTCCACAGGTCAAAGGGTTCAGCCGGCTGTACATCATAATGACCATAAACCAATACCGTGGGCCAATCGGGGTTTAGCATTTTTTCACCATACACCACAGGATGCCCCTGGGTTTCCAATACCTCAGCTTTATCGGCTCCATCCTTAAGAAGTTTATCTTTAACCCACTCTGCTGCTTTATACATATGCTCTTTGTGGTCTTCCTTTGAACTTACAGAGGGTATTCTGATTAGCTCAAACAACTCCTCCAGATACCTGTCATGATTTTCATCAATGTATTTTTTCAGATCGTCCATTATTAGATTTTTTTAGAATTTAAAAATATTTATAGTAAATTGCAAATTATTTACATTCGGCATTAAATAAAACACTATTCAATCGCAAAATCAATCAACCTGCAAACCCAAAACGCAACAAGACAATAGCATAAGCCACCAGACAGGTGCCCCCGGGTAGAAATAATAACAAAGGAAACAAACGTCACCCGGATTCTATATCTATCTATAAGCATGTTCATTGACCCTAAGCAGCAAACCTACACAATTTTTTACAAAGAACAGGAACCATACCTCAAAAAATAGAAAATTATGTGGATGAAAACATTTCTCAAAGAACAAAAGCCCGTGATAAGAACAACCACCATTTATGTTGTTGCAAGTGCTTTGTGGATAATGTTTTCAGACCGTCTGGTGGAAGCTTCTTTTGATGATATATCCACTATTACCCAGGCACAGACATACAAGGGCTGGTTTTTTGTATTGGCCAGTGGTCTCCTTATTTTTGTTCTTATGTCGAATGCCATGGAAAAGCTTAAAAGAACCAGACTGACCCTGGCAGAAACACAATCCATGCAACGCACGTTTCTGAACAAACACTACCAGCCCCTATGGCAAACCGATGAAAAGGGCAACTGCATTTTCACCAACGAAAAATGGGAGGAACTCACCGGCATTGCCATCAAAAATGGCAGGCCTCTATCCTGGTTACAGAATGTGCATCCCGACGACAAACTCTTTTGCATTGACAAATTTACCCAGGGATTGATCAGTCGAAGGTCTTTTAGCCTGGAATACCGGATTTTGGACAAAGACAAAGCCTACAGATGGGTTTTCAACACCTGTGTTCCTTACACCGATTCGAAAGAAAAATACAAAGGATTTACCGGCTTCCTGTTTGACATACAGGAGAAGAAATTGTTGGAGGAGCGTTACAGGGAAAGTTCCAAAAGGTACGGATACCTATTTGCCAACAACCCGCACCCCATGCTGGTTTACGACACCCAGGATTATCGTATCATGGAGGTAAACAAAGCAGCACTTCATCTTTACGGATACAATGAAAAAGAGATGCTCTCCATGAGCATCATTGACTTACGCCCCCCGACAGAAATACCGGTACTCATGGATCATCTGTCAGAAACCTTGCCGGAATACCACCGCAGCAGTGGATGGATACATAAGCGAAAGGACGGCACCACTTTCGATACAGAAGTAGTTGCACACTCGCTTCCACCCCAAAACAAACGCATCATGCGCCTGGTAATAGTTCGTGATATAACGGAACAGATACAAACATTTCGATCAGCCAGGGAAGGGCAGAGGCGGTTTAATATGCTCTTTGACCACAACCCGTATGGCTCTCTCATTTGCTCCGAAAAGCTTAAAATACAACAAATCAATGCCTCTGCATGCTCCATCCTGAATATGGACGAGAAAAAAGCACCAGGTTTGTCATTGAAGGACCTTGCAGACTTTGACCAAAACCCCGGTTTAAAAGAAGACATTGAAAAACTGCACAAAGGAAAGCCCGTGATGGGTGAAGCCGACTTCAACCACCCCGACAAACATACAATCCGGGTCGAATATTACGCCATCAGTTTCCTTGAAAACGGAAAACTCAAAATCCACCTCTCATTCAACGATATTGATGAGAAACACAAGATTGAAACTGCACTGAAAGAGTCTGAGAGGCTTAACGCCACACTTATTAAAAACCTGCCGGGCATGGTGTACCGCTGCCGAAACGATAAAAACTGGACCATGCTGTTTGTAAGCAATGGGGTAAAAAACCTCACAGGGTACACAAGCTCCGATATACTGTATAACAATAAAGTAGCCTACGCCAAAACTATCCACCCCGACGACCGGCAAGATGTACATAACCTCGTTGAAGAAGCCATTCATGAGAAGAAAGGTTTTGAACTTCAGTATCGCATCATCACCCGATCCGGCAGGCTTAAATGGGTTTGGGAACAAGCCAGGGGCATATACAACGCATTCGACGATTTGGAATATCTTGAAGGCTACGTCATTGACATTACCCGTGAAAAAGAAGCCAGGGATGAAGCGGAGTTCCAATCCCGGTTTTTGGGAATCATTATCGACAACATCCCCTTCCCGATGTTTTATAAAGACACGCAGGGCGTATTTCAAGGATGTAACAAAACCTTTTGTGAATATCTGAAAATGGATAAAGACCAAATCATTGGCCGCACGGTATTGGATTTGTTTGAAAAACCAGCTGCCGAACAATACCAACATAAAGATCAGGAGATAATGAAAACCGGGGTTCCCCAGGTTTACGAAACAGGGATTGAGTTTCCCGATGGCAGGAAAATGCATGCGCTGTTTCACAAATCCGTTTTTTATGATCTCAACGAAAGCCCCTTGGGCATCATGGGTTTTTACTTCGACATTACCCAAAGGGTAAAAGATGAAAAGATAATCAAAAAACAACTGGAAGAGCTGGCCAGGGTAAACTCCGAACTGGAGCGCTTTTCCTATACAGTATCCCACGACCTGCGCAGCCCGCTGGTAACCATCAAAGGATTTTTGGGTTTACTGAAAGAAGATTTTGCAGAAAACAATATAGACCAGGCACATGAGGATATCCGGCGTATTGAAGACGCTACCGACAAAATGCAGCAACTGCTGGAAGATTTGCTGAAACTATCCCGAATTGGTCGCACATTTGATAGCTTTGAGGAATTTTCCATGACTGCTGCAGCAAAGGAAGCCCATGAACTAATTTTTGGATTACTGAACAAAAAAAACTTTGATGTTAAAATAGAGGAAGATATGCCTATGGTGAATGCCAGCAAACCACGCATCAGAGAGCTGATGCAAAACTTGCTGGAAAATGCAGTGAAGTTTTCTGGGCACCAGGCCAAACCACGTATCCAGGTTTATTCGCGTAAAGAGAACAACAAAGTGGTATTTTGTGTGGAAGACAACGGGAAAGGGATTGATCCTGAATATCATCATAAGGTTTTTGACCTTTTCAGTAAACTGGACACCAACACCCCGGGTACCGGAGTGGGGCTTTCACTGGTAAAACGGATTGTGGACAACCACAATGGACAAATATGGGTTGAATCAGAGGGGCTGGATAAGGGGAGTGTGTTTTGTTTCACCCTCAATACGCATAAGAAAAAGGATGAAAACACAGATCAAAAGACATAATGCGCCTTACTTTCGGTGAATTTTACAATTTCTTTCTTACAGTGTGTCAGGGTTTAGTATATTTGTCGAGAGGTTTTAACAGCGTCGTTAATATACTAACATCTACTCATAAATCTCTCATAGTATAATCATATAAAGCACCACCCTTTATTTTATGAAAAAAAGGTTTATCCTCCTTATTGAACCCGTTGAAGAGCACATTGAACTTATAGAGCGATCGTTTATGGAGTTCAAAGATGAAATGCAACTGGAAGTATGCAACAAACCCAGCCAGGTGGATACCTTTTTAAATCAACAGCAACCCTTCGATCTTATCATATGCAACCTTGAGCTTGATGAGGACTTTGGCAGGTATCTCCTCAACCACTCATCTGTTAAACAAAAAACCCCGGTTATTTTTCTTTCCAGCCAGGGGAGTGAAGTCCTGGCAGTATCACTCATCAAAGAAGGAGCCTTAGATTACCTGATAAAAACTCCCCGCCAGATACAAAACCTCCCCGCTACGGCATACAAAGCCATGCGTGAGTGGGAAAATTTTTTGGCCAGGTACAGGGCTGAAAAAAAACTCAAAGAGTCTGAAAAAAAATTCAAACAAGTAACCGAAAACATCAATGATGTTATTTTCGAGATGGATTCCGGACTTTCGGGATTCACCTTTGTCAGTGACTCTATTGTGCGATTCCTGGGTTACTCAAAAGAAGAGTTCCTGGCAACACCGGTTTATGATATTATCCATGAAGACGCAAAGCCGGAAATCGAAAAGGCCAGATCTCATATCATTCAGTGCCTGAAAGAGGGAAAAGATCCCAAATCGTTTCATGTAGACCTGGAAATCAAATTTACACATAAAGACAGAAGCATCCGCTGGGGGCAGGTGAGAGGATTTATGGGCACCAACAGCCAAAACCAAATCGTAGCCATCAGCGGAATTACCAGGGATATAACAAGGCAAAAGGAAGCAGACAAGGAGCTAAAAGTCCAGGAAGCCTATTTTGAAACACTTGTCAAAGAAGCCCCTCTTGCTATTGTCATTCTTGACAACCAGGACCGGGTCAAACAGGCCAATAATCAATTCCTGGAGTTATTTGAATACAGCTTTGAGGAGTGTCTTGACCAGCCTGTCAACAACCTGATAGTGCCGGAGCACTTAAAAGATGAAGGGAAACATCTTACCACACAGGCAGCATCGGGAAGACAAATCACCAATGAAACCGTTCGACAAACCCGATCGGGCAGGCTTATCAATGTTCTTATCCTGGGAAAACCGGTTATGCTCAACCAGTCAAAACTGGGGGTACTTGGAATTTACCAGGACATTTCGCAACAAAAGAGCTATGAAAACCGCTTGCGAAAACTCTCAGAACGATTGCTGCTTGCAACCCAGGCCGCAGCTATTGGCATATGGGATTACAACCTGGAATCCAAAGAATTGTACTGGGAAAAGGAAATGTTTAACCTTCACGAACTGGACAACCCCGGAACCCAAGATTTGCAAACCCTCTGGGAATCGGTTACCCTAAATGATGATTTGCCTAAGCTAAAACCTATTTTCAACCAGGAGTATTACTTTAAAGACAACTTT
>SLQX01000102.1 GCA_007131245.1 Bacteroidales bacterium | reverse complement strand
TTTACATAGTAAATAATTTCTTTTTCATCTTTCAATGAAAGCGCATCTGTCATTATCTTCCTGTCCATTTCACAGAGCCATTCATAAAAAACATCCACATCTACACGTTCCAGCCTGGAAGGAATCCATTTTTTCATATAGGAATACTTCCGCTTGTCAATATTTACCGGAAAAGGAAGTGGTTTGTGGGGTTGGTTAAGATTATGGTTAAGAATCTTCAGGATGGAAATTTTTTGTGCATCCTTTAGCTGGTTTGTTTTCAACAACCACGACACCTGATGAGGAAGCAGTTCTTCGGCAAATGCATAAAAAGATTGGAGGATAGTTCTGGGCATGGAGAAAAGTTAAATCATCTTAACACTTTTTTCAGCCCCTGAGGGGTAAAAGAAATTTGGTGGTTAAACAAAAGGCGAGCCCTGCACCCGCCTATTGCCTTTTAACCACCAAAACAAAAACAACATTAACCAATAAAAACAACCAAATAATGATTAAAATTTCAGCACTTCAATGTAAGCATTTTTCAGGAAACCACAAAGTATTTTCTATTATTTTATTTTTTTAACACCCCCCTTTGGTAAACATGATTGTTTACCCCTTTAATAAAGGAATTCAGCTAATCCCCCTTGGGAAGTTCCCCTAAAAAAACCGGCAAAAGAGTTTTTGCCGGTTTTTATCCTGGATGACATATTTTACAATTAGTTTACCATGGGTTATTCCGGTGAAACGGATTGCTTCGAAATGGATTGGAGCTGTAAGGATTAAAAGGGTTGTGTCCTGTGGAGATATTCACTTCTGCACCAAAACTCATTTTGTCGTTAATTTGATAATCCATCCCCAGCATCATTCCTCTTGCATTGTTATTAAATGCCTGTGAATTCATTTGCGGCTCCTGCACCAGGTTCATGTTGTTGCGTTCGGTCCATGCGCCACCGGTGATGGTCAGTTTCTGATTTACCTGATAGGCACCCATTGCATAGACCACAGCCGAATTCATTCGCTGGGGCATTTCTGCTCCCAAAGATGACTGCAGAGGCTGCACACCTGAAAACTGGCCTGTGGTAAAGGTTGTCCCCACCATAAGGCTAAAGTTTTGACCGGGTTGGAGTTGCATATAAGGTGAAATGGACTGGGAAAACAGGGACCCCCCTCCAAAGCCACTTGAAAAACTGGTACCCATTTGCAGTCCGAAGTTGGGCTGCTGGCTGAGCAAACTATACTCACCTGAAAGCAATCCTGCTCCCTGGTTCAATTGCTGAGACTGATCCTGTGAGGCCAATAACATTGGCAACAAGAGCATAACTGTTATTACAACAAATTTACTTTTCATGGCATTTCCTTTCAAAAGAGTGACTAACTCAAAAACAATTCACCGAACATGTTTGTATCAAAAGTACAAAAAAACAGAAGACATAAAATAAGCCCTTATATTTTTTTAAAAATTTTGCGGGGTTTGATTACTTTTGCACTTGCAAAATTTGTGATGCAAACACTATTGTAACGCTTTTAATGTTAATAAATTATGAAATTAAAGAAAATTCATAACTCAGTCTGGCATTCCATCCAAAATTACGCCTTGATTACCCTGGGTTTGTTTGTAAATGCACTCGCCTGGACGGCGTTTATTATCCCATCGGAAATCATAGGGGGTGGGGTAACGGGCCTTAGTGCGCTTGTGTATTACGCCACAGGCATTCCGGTGGGTCTCACGTTTTTTGCCATCAATATTGTTTTGATTACTCTGGGCATAAAAAGCCTGGGGCTTTCCTTTGGTATTCGAACCATTTATGCTGCGGTAGTGCTTTCTGTTTTCCTGAGTGTTTTGCAACAATATATAACAGAACCTATCGTATCCGACCGGTTTATGGCAGCCATTATAGGAGGTATCATGGGAGGAGCCAGCGTGGGACTCGTTTTTTCGCAGGGAGGAAGCACCGGGGGTACGGATATCATAGCCATGATGATAAACAAATACCGGAATATCAGTCCCGGTAAACTGATGCTTTATATGGATGTAGTTATTATTTCCAGTTCTTTTATTCTTTTCCGGTCGTTGGAGGTGATTGTTTATGGCTTTGTGGTTATGGCAGTGGCATCCTACGCCATTGACATGGTGCTTATGGGGCACCGGCAGAGTGTACAGATGTTTATTTTCAGTAAAAAACATGAAGAGATTGCCGAACAAATAGCCAACGAAATAGGCCGTGGGGTAACCTTGCTCAATGGCAAAGGCTGGTACAGCAAAACCGAAAGCAATATCCTGATGGTTATAGCCAGACGATACGAAAGCAACCAACTGTTCAGAACCATCAAGCAAATTGATCCCGAAGCATTTATTTCGACTGCCAACGTAATGGGCGTTTACGGTAAAGGTTTCGACCCTATTAAATATTAGATTTTCTTTGGGGCGATAAGAAGAGTTAACCTAACCAATGCGGGTACCTGCTTAGCCCCACACTTTAGTTCAAGGAATAGCATGGCAAATACTTGTCAGAAGTGGCACAGCAACAAACGAACCGTAACCTGCTCGAAGCTTGTTACGGTTCGTTTTTTTTCATAGGATTGTAAAATGATTATTGTTTTGTCCAGATGCGGTTATTCAGGTTAAGTTCCTCTACAATACTTATGGCCAGATGCAAGTCTTCATAGAATTCCTGTACAATGCTAAAACGGGTAAGTTTTCTGAAGTAGTTGGGTTCAAATAAATCTTTCCGGTAGGCAATGGCCACATACAAAAATGAGTTTACGAAAGAGATATACAGTGGATTTCGGTGCTTCTCTTTGAAGTCGGTAATGCGACGCATCAGTGAAGTACTCAGCACATAACGTGCCTCCACCTGGTCTTCGCCATATACCACAAAATGCTTGTTGAAATCCGGGTCTTCCAGGCTCACATGTTTTTCGCGCCGGGCAAGATTCATTTCCTTCAGAAAGCCGGACAAAAATCCATTTCCCACCCTGTTGGGTAAAACAACCGTAGAAGTTTGGAAGTGTTTATTGAAGTCGGCAATAAAAAACAAACCTTTGAAAATAGTGTGCCAACGCGTTTTTCGTCGTCCCTTGCGATTAGATGTGGTGGTTTTGTATTGGGCTTTCACCTCCGAAAACCAGATATTGGTTTTATCGAGCTTTCCATGTACCATATCATCTCCTTTGTACCTGTCAGCATTTTTAAGAAAGATACGGGAACGTTGAAAGCTGTCGGAGCCAATGAAGTTTTTGGGCTCATACGTCAGGTCTGGACTGATGAAATTTATAATGGGCTCAATGGCCTGTCTTTTGAAATCCTTGTAAAAGGTTTTATCTCTGGCCCAAATTACGCCCGTAACAACACCGGCAAGAAAGATAATTATCCCTGCCACCACATAATACAGCGAGGAGCTATCGGGCCCTTTCTCAAAAAGGTGGTACGCCAAAATTACCGCCAGTATGGCTAACAAAGTAAATAATGCCACGGTAAGGCTTCGCTTCACAATGGTTTTTCTTCTCTTATCCAACAGCTCCAAATCGGGCAGCATTTCTTTGTTGTAATATGCTTTAAATTCGC
>SLQX01000275.1 GCA_007131245.1 Bacteroidales bacterium | reverse complement strand
TTTGCAATTTGGTGGTTTAGCAATTATTAATTATGGCCAAAAGGTAAAGAGTGAGGATTTACCGCAAACAGTTCTCAATCTGGACTACAAAGGGAGAGACCTGAAATCGGACTGGAGAACAGAGGCAGAAGCCAGAATTAATAAATATAGAAAATCAGAAATCAGGGTGACAGTTAGTGATGAGCAAGATCGGCCTGTTCCAGATGCGGAAATTAATGTAGAAATGAAACGTCATACCTTTCGCTTTGGGGGTTGTGTCAATGCTAAGTGGTTATTAGATGACAGTGATGAACAAAAAGTGAAACTTCGGGAGAAGTTTTTACAGTTATATAATTATGCTGTTTTCGAGAATGATATGAAATGGGGTCCCTGGTCAGGCAATGTGCCCTGGGCTGCCGATAAAAAAGATATCTTAAAAGCTGTTGATTTTCTGAATGAGCATAAGGTTGGTGTGCGAGGACATGCATTATTAAGACCCCGGTGGACCTCTACTCCAGGGAAAATAGAGGATAATAAAGAATATTATAGGGAACATCCTGATGAATTGAAAGAACTTATTTTGGAGCACATTGAAGATGAAGTAAAAGCTGTAGTCGGGAAAATGGATGCCTGGGATGTAATAAATGAAAATGGTGATTATTATAATCAGATTACAGAATTATTAGGTGGCAATAAGGGTCTGGTTGAGTTCTTTGAAAAGGCAACTGATATTGATCCTGAGGGCAGAATGATTATTAATGAAAACAAGATATTAACTAATATTCCAGCCAATAACAGGAGTTTTTATGAAGAAACTATAGCAACTTTATTAGAAGAGGGAGCCCCTTTACAGGGTATAGGTTTTCAGGGACATTTTGGTCTGGAGACATTGACTCCTCCGGTAGAAATATACAGTATTGTAGACCGATTCTCCAAATTTAATTTACCTATTGAAATAACAGAATATGATATCGGTCTTGGTGAGGATTATGGTGAAAAAGAAGAAAAAGTACAGGCAGATTATACCCGGGATCTTTTTACCATTCTTTTCAGCCATCCTTCAGTTATCGGGATTACCAACTGGGGTTTCTGGGAAGAAAGAATCTGGAAAAAATCAGGAGCCTATTACAGGAAGGATTGGACTCCTAAACCAAATGGAAAGGTTTATGAGGAATTGGTCTTAGATAAATGGTGGACCAGTGCAGAGGGAAAAACGAACAGTGATGGTGAGTATAATATTGACGGTTTTAAAGGTGATTATGAATTAACAGCAACTAAAAATGGTCAGAAAAAAACAAACAACTTTTCAACAAACCGTTAATAAGCAAGCCGCTTTGTTTTAGCAATTATTGCGTCACTAATTAGTGTCTGTCTATAAACTCCCATAAATTATTTCATTACTGTAAATCAAGTATTTAAAATCGTAATTTTTCACAAATTTAATAAATACCATTTTTCATCAAATAGTGTTCAAAGATAAGATTTTTTCAAACATTTTGTGTTAATAAGACAGATATGTAAATGGTTGATCTTCATGGATTTAAAAAGTTATTAACAGTGGAGATAAGTGGCTGATTATCAGCGAAAGAATATGTTCCACGTGGAGCATATTTTGTTGATAATCACAAAATAATGGTTATTTTTGTAATGTAAATAAATTAACCATTAAAAGCAATCATCATGCAGGTATTTAACGACTGGAAATTGAAATTTGAGCACCCCGACTGGACCCGGAATCCTGAGTTTGCATTGATTGACACCATCTTGGAAAAACACCCTGAAGTATGGTCCTATGCCAGGGAAGATGTTTTACAAGAAACAAGTGCTTCTGTTTTCGGCAGAAAGGACACACCAAGTGTTGAGCAAGTGGTTCGTGCCGGCATCTTTAAAGCCTTAAAAGGACTCAATTATCGTGATTTAGAATATGCACAGTCCGACTCCAGAATATGCGCTAATTTTATCAAACTAGATGATAGAAAGCCATTTAGCTTTCAAGTTTTTCAAAAATATATATCTAAGATTAGTGCAGAATCACTGGACCAAGTTCTTGTTGGGATTAATCAGATTGCTATAGATGAAGGGTTTGAAGACATTAAAGCGCTTCGTACGGATACTACCGTTGTTAAGTCCAATATCCATTACCCCACCAATAATTCGTTGGTCTGGGATTGTATAAAAGAAAGCTATCGCTTACTGGAAAAACTCTCTAAGCAGGTTGAAGGCTTATCGTTTAGAGATTACCGAAAGTCGGCCAAATCCAACTTTTTCAAGATTAACAACTTGGGTAAAGCCAAACAGGATCAGAGAGTTAAAGTGTTTCGAGCCCAACTTAATACCTTTACTAAATGCATCAATCAGATTGACCAGGTGGTTCGTAATCCTAAAAAAAAAGCCTATAGTTGCAAAGCACGCGATATTATCAAAGCGATGGAGTACTTTTTACCAACCATGGAACAAGTATTCTGCATCACTAAGCGCAAGGAGATTTTAGGTGAGATGGTTCCCAACTATGAGAAGATTTTCTCTATTTATGAGCCACATACCGATATTATTGTAAAAGGGGGACGTGAGGTTGAGTTTGGCCATAAAGTTCAGATAACCGGAGGGAAAAGCAACTTGATCCTGGATTGCATGGTGGTTGATGGTAATCCTTCTGACCGGTCGCTTTACACTCAAAGCATAGAGCGTGTAGAGAAAATGTATGACAAGGTTCCCCGTGACTTTGTTGTTGACGGTGGTTATACAAGCAAAGACAACCTGTTATATAGCATTAAAAAGGGAATTAAAAATGTTGTGTTCAATAAAGTAACAAGGAGCTTAAAGAGCAAAGTCTCGAGCAGTAAAATCAGGACCACATTAAACAGGTGGCGTAGTGGTATTGAGGCGGTTATATCGAATTTTAAACGTCGTTTTAACATGAGGGTAAACACCTGGAAGGGGTACCCCCGGTTTACAGCCAAAGTGCTATGGAGCGCTATAGGATACAACATAAGGGTTTTAACAGCCCATATGGTCAGCCGTTTCTATTAGCTTTGCTGATTTCAATTTTAGTTTTAGTATCCTGATTTTATGCCTTAAATACTTTAGGCAGAGATAACTATGCTCGAATTGTTGATTTTTTAATAAATTTTCACTATCATATATAGAATACATATATATGTTGGCCAGAAATTGTATCGTAACCGGCCTGATTCGTATTTTTGCCTACTTTTGAACAATAAAACAAGAAAACAACGGGTAAAATGGCGACTTTATAGACAGGCACTAATTATAACTGCTATTATAGTTATCAATGACATATTCTTTTTCCGGGTCATCGCAGTTATTAAAGTGCCCGGTCACAGCCGGCACTTCAGGAGTAAGGTAAACCTCTACATCTTTAGTAACCGTATTGGTGGTTACAACACTATTATCAACAGGGTTCTTCATTGTAGCCGTTAGCGATACCGAATATACTCCAGGGCTGTTATACGTATGATGAATAAGTGGGATATGTTGATTGTTATATGCATACGTTGCAATATTTCCATCCCCAAAGTCCCATTTCCAGGTTGATTCATATAGAATAC
>SLQX01000286.1 GCA_007131245.1 Bacteroidales bacterium | reverse complement strand
TGACAATTTCACCTGGATAAACTAAACAAATTGTTGAGGTTAACTCAATCTTCCCAATATTCAAGCAATATATGCACTGATAAATCCTGAAAAACTTAAACAATGTGAGATGGATGATACATTTCACCTGGTACTGTAATCCCTTAGCACCTTCAAATCATCCTTTTGCAACTGTTACGCATGATATTTATCCGGATTCAGAATGTCGTCTTTGCTAAACTGAGTTAACTGAACCACTTTGGCAGTACTGCGAAAAACCGGAGGGACAATTGCCATGGCCTCTTCTTTGTTGTCAGTCTCAATCAAAATCCACGCCTTGTGGTCTCCGTCCATACAGCCCCACTCAGCATTGGTCAAAAAATGTGAACCTGTTTGCAAAAATACCTTTATGGCATAGCTGCAAGATTGTTTATCCTCTCCGTGTGGAACTTCAATTAGAAACTTTTTCATATTTAATCCTTTCTTACTTATATAACTTCTAATATTGGGGCCTGCAAAACTCGAAAGGGTAAGGCGGACAGGGCAACCATGCACCACGTTGACGCATATCTTCAAGTACAATCCAGTATCCCGCAAAATACAAATTATCTTCCTCCAGGCTTGCCATGTAGAGACCTGCATCTCCTGCCACACCTGAAGATTCAACAGCTGTAAATGTCAACGGGTCTTCCCCTTTCATACTAACACTTCCATCAACATGCGCTTCAGTTACAACCAATTCAACAGAAACATCTTGTTCGGGATAAAGCGAGCTATCCAAGCTTGCACTTCCGGCAGCATCTATCTCTCCGGCAAGGAGTTTACCCTCAAAATCAGAGCTGCATAAATAAACCTGTATATTTTGGGCGTTTCCCTCAACAAATTCATCCTCCAGCGTGATGCTGATAAACCAATGATCATTTAAGGGGCCAACATAAACATTAGGTATTATATCTGCCTGCACTACTCCCTTGGGGGTAACCACTTCAAAAGTCTCAAGGTTAAGTATCATTTCTTCCTCCTCAGGCCCGGAAGATGAATTACTGCATGCTATAACGAACCCGACAACAAAAAACAAATTCAAAAACCCGCGCCATTTTACAGAGCTCTTTTTGCCGTAGGCATGACCCGGCAAATATTGCAAGCCTTTTAATACCAAATGATTTGTATTGTTCAAACGAACTATTTTATTATTATTCATCTCACAAATTATTTTATATATCTATGTTGACCATCCAATCCTCATAATTTGAAAAATTGCCCCTTAAGCCAGTAAGGGCTCCGAAAAGAGCCTGTCTTTGAATGGCTTATAAACATCACAGCAACATATAACCGCCAAACACCAGATGCCCGGCTTACAACTTGTCTGGGGGCTCTTACTTTTTCCTATGAGTAAACAAATAATTCATGAAACACAGCGGCCTGCCCACTGGCACCCCAAAATATTTTAAAGCGAATTTGTAAAACGGGAATACCAATGAGCTGAACCACTTTATTTTAAACTATTTAGCATTACGAGGATCATCCTCGGGGTTAATATAGTTGATAACCCAGGGGCCAACAGACGTAAGCTGGATTATTGTCTCACCCTCAGCCACAGCAAAATGGCGCATACCGGGCGGCATAGATGTGTAACTTCCGGGCTTCAGGACTTTGGTTTTATCTTTATCCATTACTTCCCCGGAGCCAAGCAAAAACTTCCCTGAAAGCACCGTTACTCTTTCCACATTGGGGTGCCAGTGAGGAGAAATATACCCGCCATCAGGAATTTTAATCCGTAAAGTAAAGACTCCTGATTCTGATGGGTTTCCTTCCAGTACCGACACCCTCAGATCTGGTTCAAGAACGGGAGATTGGGCCCATTGGATATCATCATTGGCATACATAATATGTTCATCGGGCCCTGTATCCATATCCCGCATGCTTTTTTGGGCAATAAGTACTGGTGAAGTAAAGAATACGATTAGAACTGCAGAAAAAATTTGTTTGATTTTCATAATGTTTCTCCTTTAGATTTGTAATTATTGAACTTTATAATGATTGAATTTAGAAAAACTGATTAGTTTTTTTGCTTTTAAAACCAAATACCTCTCCTTGAAAGTATTGCGAATTAACTGTAATCAGATTAAACTATAAAGCCAAAACTGAAGCAGAAGTCTATCATAATTTATCCGGTTTTTTTGTTAAAAGGATGTTTTTGTTAAAATTAATTATGCAAAAAACCGATTTATTCGTATATTTAAATAGATTATTACGGCTAAGAAAAATGGAATCAGCTAAAATCACACAATTACTTAACGCACACGCTACAGGCAACCAACAAGCACTGGGTGAACTCATCCCTTTGATTTACGATGAGATGCGTTTGCTGGCAAAAAAGCGACTTCGCAATGAGCGTTCGGACCACACGCTCAACACCACTGCCCTTGTTCATGAAGCATACCTCAAACTTATGAACTTCAACCGCATTAATTACCAAAACCGCCGTCATTTCTTTGCAATCACTGCAAGGGTAATGCGCAACGTTTTGGTGGATTATGCGGTAAAGCAAAAAGCGCAAAAGCGGGGAGGCGAAAAATCCCCGATTACATTGGATGACAATAAAGATGCTTCGCTGGAAACAGATGTATTAAACATACTCTCTGTGCATCAGGCCCTGGAACGCCTGGAAGACATTGATGAACGGCAGATGCGTGTGGTAGAATGCCGGTTTTTCGGGGGTTTGTCCATTGAAGAAACTGCAAAAGCTCTGGGTGTTTCCGAGCCTACTGTTAACCGCGATTGGAACATGGCTCGGGCCTGGCTCAACCGGGAGTTGGCAGATGTAAAAATAAAAAGCTGAAAGTTAACTAAGTTATCGTATCCAATTGATTGCCCGAAACCCTCCCTGCGCTTCATACTTTCTATTGGCGTCAATGGCAACCCTTTGCCTAACTGTTATAAACAAGTGAAGAGTTATAAACATCTTATAAGAGCTATTGCCTATGAATCAAAAACGTTGGCAAAAAATAAAGCAAGTCTTTAACGAGGTTCTCGATCTTGAATCAGGTAAGCGCGAAGCTTATTTGAAAGAATCACTGAAACATGATCCAAGTATGCTAAGAGAGGTATTAGACCTTCTGAAAGCTTATGAGAAATCGGGAGCTCTGGATGCAACACTGGATAGTTTCAAAACCAACGCATTATCAAATTGGAGCAATAAAATCCTCAAGGGTAAGCAAATCGGAGCTTATCGCATCATTGAAGAGGTAGGCTATGGGGGCATGGGTACAGTATACCTTGCTGAACGGGCAGATGGAGCGTTCAAACAGTGGGTTGCTCTGAAACTGCTCCGAACCGGATTCACTTCTTCTGAACAACAACGTCGCTTTCGCAATGAAAGACAAATCCTGGCCACCCTGAGCCATGACCATATCGCACGTTTGTATGATGGAGGGATCACCCAGGACGGTCAACCCTACATTGTAATGGAATATGTAAAAGGAGAACCCTTGGACAAATATTGTCAAAGCTGCAGACTCAATATTCAGCAAAGGCTGAAACTGTTTATGCATGTGTGTAGCGCCGTACAATATGCACACCGTAAATTGATTGTGCATCGCGATCTGAAGCCAGATAACATCCTGGTTACCAAAGAGGGGAAAGTCAAACTACTGGATTTTGGAATCGCTAAAGTACTGGCATCTAAAAATACAGATATATTTGATGAAAACCTGTCGCAAACACAAACCGGATTGCTGCCACTTACGCCTACATACGCGAGCCCCGAACAGGTGCGGGGTGAAGCTATAACCATATCTTCTGACATCTACCAGCTGGGACTCATTCTTTATGAGCTTATAACCGGATTTCGCCCCTATGATGTTACGGGAAAAACACCCAGTCAAATTGAAAATATTATTTGCGAAAAGGAGCCTGACAGGCCAAGTACTGCGCTAACTCATTCTCGCAACCTCCCTCTGAAAAAAGCTCCAAACCCTTTACAGCTTTCCAATCAGCCTGAACATAAAAATTTGCGTCAACTTAGACGCAAACTCAGGGGTGACCTTGATGCCATTGTTATGCAGTCCATACGTAAAGAGCCTGAACGGCGTTATGAATCTTCCCAGCAACTGGCTTCAGACATCAAACAATACCTGGAGGGCAGGCCTGTATCAGCACACCCCGACTCGTGGGCCTACCGAAGCAAAAAATTCATTCGCCGCCATCGCCCGGGAGTGGCAGCCGCGGTATTAGTTCTTTTTTTAATAGTAACATATGCGGTTACCATTACCCAAAATGCAAAAAAAACTCAGGCAGCTCTTCATGAAGCAAAACGTGAAAAAGAGAAGTCAGACCAGGTGGTTGATTTCATGATGAGCATGTTTAAAGCCAATGAACCCCAGCAAACAATGGGTGGTACTATAACTGCACGCGAAATTTTACAGCGGGGGGTTGAACAGGCCGACGCCCTTTCCGGGCAACCGGAGGTGCAGGCAAAGATGTACAAAGTTGTGGGATTAGTCTACCAACAGCTGGGAGAATACCAACTGTCGCACTCCCTGCTTAAGCAAGCGCATGAAGTAAAAAACGCCATTTATGATGAACACCACCTGGAATTAGCCAAAAGCCATTTCAGACTTGCCAGTATTTTGCACGATTTGGGCAAATACCCTCAGGCACATGAACAATATAAGATATCGGCTGATCTTTTCAGTCAAAACCCCGAACACATATCTGCTGAACATGCGACAAGTCTACATATGCTGGCTCTTACCCGGCACCATGACATTGCCATCGATGGCATTTACGAGGCACTTGAAATCCGGCTTGACATCCTTGGCCCGAAACACCCGGATATTGCCCAAAGCTACCAAACCCTGGGCAATATCTTTTTACAACAAAAGGACTCGATACGGGCTAAAAAATATTTTAAAAAAGCTTTAACCATCATACAGGCTCAGGGTCAACCCAAAACGCTTCAGTCTGCTAATATCTTACAAAGTATAGGAATAGGATACCGGATTCTGAAGCAATACGAAAAGGCTGAAAAACTCGTGGGAGGTGCATTGGATATATACAACCTGCTTTATGACAAAGCCCATACAAACATTGCTATTTCTATCAAATCACTGGCAGATGTGCACCGCGACAAAACAGAGTTCAGCACAGCCAACCAATTGTACGAAAAATCAATGAAGGTGCTGAGCGAAGCTGTTGGCAAGGAGCATCCCCTAAGACGTCCGGTATTGCAAAGCTGGGCAAATATGCATTCAGACATGGGCAACCATGATCTGGCTGAACCGATGCTCAGAGAAGTTCTCATGCTACTGGAATCTGTACTGCACGAAGATCACCCACGAATTGCACATGCACGTAAACACCTTGGAACCTGCCTTATGGCGCTCACCCAATACGATGAGGCTGAAAAACTCCTGTTACAAAGCCTGGAAACTTACAGTAAAAATTCCGGGGATCATAATTATAAAGCCCAGGAAAATACACTGGAAAGCCTGGTTAATCTTTATACAAAAATAGAACAAAGGGACAAAGCCAATAGATATGCCAATATGCTTGCCGACAACAAATAATGTATGACATTGCCCGGTTATTATCATTGCGCATTGGCCTGAGACCGGGCAAAAAGTCATATCCCTGCAAACTTATGGAGCACACCCATGCATTCGTGAAAGAAACACCTTTTCGCATCTAAGCAACCAAGGAATATCTAATACTGCGAAAAGGAAACCCAGACAACAGTTCCTTTTCTTTCTGCAGAATGTGTATTTTTACAGCTTGTTTTTTGATTACTTTTTTTGGTTGCTAAATATATATTCTGCTGTTTATGAAGTACTTTATAGGTGTTGACATTGGTTCGGTAAGTGTAAAAGCGGTCCTGACCAACGCTGATTTTTCAATTATCCACAAACAATATATCCGTCATCACGGGCAAAGCATCCCAACTACCATCCAAGTCATTGACAACCTCCTGCATCAATACCCCCATTGCCCTGTGGATGGCATTGCTTTTACCGGAAATGGAGCATCACTGGTGGCCGATCTCATGCAAGCCCATTATGTGAATGAAGTAATCGCCCAAACCAAGGCCACCGCAAAGCTGTATCCCCATATCCGCAGCATCATTGAAATTGGAGGTGAAGATGCCAAGCTGGTGAAGATTGAGCAGGGCGAAGCACAACAGCCCAACCGTCTGAAAGACTTTGGCATGAATACGGTGTGTGCCGCAGGCACAGGCTCTTTCCTTGATCAGCAGGCCGCGCGCCTGGGGGTATCCATCGAAAAAGAATTTGGAGAACTTGCCGTTACCTCTCTGAACCCACCTCGCATAGCTGGCAGGTGCAGCGTGTTTGCCAAATCGGATATGATTCATTTACAACAAACGGCAACCCCCGTGGCAGATATCCTCATGGGGCTGTGCCTTGCCATGGCCAAAAATTTTAAAAGCAATGTAGCCAAAGGGGAAACACTGGAAAAGCCCGTCTCGTTCCAGGGAGGCGTAGCTGCCAATTCCGGAATGGTTAAGGCCTTTGAACAGGTACTCGGACTAAAAAAGGGAGCGCTATTTGTACCTGAACATAACACCTGCCTGGGGGCTTTGGGAGCTGTTTTGTCAATGACAGACAGCGGAGCCATACACCCCTTTGCCGGCACCTCCACATTGAAACAATATATTAACAAACCCCGTAATCACAGCCGCATCCACGAACCCCTGGGCAATGGAGACTATCCCATCTTCACCCGGGAGGAATCCTTGCAGGGATCTTTCCCTGTGGATGTATTCCTGGGAGTGGACATCGGCTCCATCAGTACCAACCTGGTACTTATGGATGTCCAGCGAAGAGTGGTGGCACGCCGCTACCTGATGACGGGAGGAAATCCCCTGGAAGCAGTGAAGAAAGGGCTGGCAGAAATTGGGGAGCGGGTGGGCGACAAAGTTAAAGTATGCGGGGTGGCCACCACCGGGTCAGGCAGGTACCTTACCGGTGACTTCATTGGTGCCGATGTGGTAAAAAATGAAATAACAGCCCATGCCCGCGGGGCTGTAAATGTGAATCCAAAAGTAGATACCATTTTTGAAATTGGCGGACAGGATTCCAAATACATTTCTCTGAAAGATGGAGTGGTGGTGGATTACACCATGAATAAGGTTTGTGCAGCGGGTACCGGATCTTTTTTACAGGAACAGGCCGAAAAGCTCAATGTAAACATTAAAGAGGAGTTCAGCCAGCTGGCACTAACTTCCGGCTTTCCTGCCGCACTGGGCGAACGCTGCACGGTTTTTATGGAATCAAGCCTCAACAAACAGCAGCAGATGGGAACTGCCAAAGAGGATTTGTTGGCAGGGCTGAGCTATTCCATTGTGAAGAACTACCTTTCTACGGTGGTGGAGAAGCGACCCGTGGGTGAGGTCATTCTTTTCCAGGGAGGTACCGCTTACAACAGGGCAGTGAAGGCTGCTTTTGAGAAAGTTTGTGGCAAAAAAATCATTGTACCCCCGCACCACGATGTGCTGGGTGCCTTAGGGTGTGCCCTCATTGCCATGGAAAACAGACCTGAAGATGGCTCGCGCTTCAAAGGGTTCGATCTGGCCAAAAACCGCCTGGAGTTTGGTTCCTTTGTTTGCCAGGATTGCTCCAACGATTGTGAAATACGCACGGTGAAAGTAGAAGGAAACAGTAAACCGCTTACCTATGGCAGCCGCTGCGGGAAGTTCGACGAAGTAAAGCAGAAAGGCACGGTCAATAATTTGCCCCGACTGTTTCAGGAGAGGGAAAAAATGCTTATGGCCGACTATAACCGTGCCCCAGCCCCGGCAAAGGATGCCCGGGTGGTAGCCATACCGCGCTCTTTGTTGTTTTACGAGATGTTTCCTTTCTGGAATGCTTTTTTTACAGGCCTGGGTTTCAAAGTAGTTACCTCTCCACCTTCCAACCGGGGCATCATCACCCGGGGTTGCGAGGCTGTGGTAGAAGAGGTGTGTTTTCCTGTGAAGCTGGCCATGGGCCATACCCTTGAACTGTTCAACCAGGAACCGGACTACCTGTTCCTGCCGTGTGTGGTCAATGGCGATCCCATTCAGTCCGAAGCATGTGGCTCATCCATCTGCCCGCTGGTGCAGGGTTTCCCCTATATAAGCGATGCCGCACTTGATTTCTCACAATACCCAACCAAAGTACTGCGTCCTGTGTTTCACTTTGAAAACGCCGATGTGGAAAGGGAATTGCATCGCTTTGCCCGCCACCTGGGCTATGCCGGTGCGAAGGTGCGCAAAGTGGTGGATGATGCCTTTAAAGCCCTTGCCAGCTTCCAGGCATCACTGCTCAACAGGGGAAAAGAAGTACTGGCCAATTTGCCCAACGACAAACCTTCCCTGGTAATTGTCAGCCGCCCCTACAATGGGTGCGATCCGGGGCTCAATCTGCGCATCCCCGGTAAGCTCAAAGACATGAATGTACTGGCCATACCGGCAGATTTCCTACCGGTGCAACCTTCCGAAAGCGAGCACATGAAAAACATGTACTGGCGCTATGGACAACGCATCCTTTCGTCTGCCGAATGCATTGCCAAAACGCCCGGGCTTTACGCCCTGTACATTACCAACTTTGCCTGCGGCCCCGATTCGTTTATCCTCAAATACTTTCAGTATGCCATGAAAGGCAAGCAAATGCTAACCCTTGAGCTGGACGAACACAGTGCAGATGCAGGCGTCATCACTCGTCTGGAAGCTTTTCTGGACAGCCTGGAAGCTGTCGGTTCCCAACCTTTAAATACAGTTGAAAACGGCAAAGCCCGGTTGGCTCAGAAGAATTTTTCAGGCAGCCGTAAGCTTTATATTCCGCATATCGACGATCATGGCAGGGGGATTGCAGCTGCACTCAGGCGCCACGGTATTGAATCGGAAGCTTTGCCCTTATCCGACCAGAAAGGGCTTGACCTGGCCCGCAAATACGTTACCGGAAAGGAGTGTTATCCTTTCATGATTACCGCAGGCGACATTCTGAAAAAGACACAGGAAAAGGACTTTGACCCGTCACGCTCCAGCTTTTTTATGCCTACCACCAACGGACCCTGTCGCTTCGGTCAGTATTGCCATTCGCACCAGCTCATACTTCAAGAGGCCGGGCTGGGAGAAGCGCAGATGACCACCATCGACCAGGCTACCGGCTTCGACAATGAAGTGCAAAAGCTGGGAGCAGGATTCAGAAAGCTTATGTGGCAGATTTTTGTGGCCACCGACAATATCAAAAAACTGCTGCTCAAAACCCGGCCCTATGAAGTGAATAAAGGACAGAGTGACAGAGAGTATGAAGCATGTATCCAATACCTGGAAAATCATGTGGAACAAAAAGGGACTGTGGGCGACAGCGTAAAACATGCCACACGGCGTTTTGCCGAAGTGCCCCTGAGCAACGGTATCAAAAAACCGCTCATTGGTATCATCGGGGAAATATTTGTGCGTTCCAATGACTTCAGCAACAACTTTATCATCCGGCAAATTGAGGAGCTGGGCGGCGAAGTGGCCGTACCCACCTTCCACGAATGGATATTGTATACCGATTGGGAACGCCGCATCGACCTGCTGCGCGAAAGAGACTACATGGGATATGCCAAAGAAGTGATCACCTCCTTTGTGCAAAAACACTATACCCGGCGCGAAACAAAGCCTCTGAAAGGGAAAGTGGAGCATTTCCTCTATGAAATGCCCGTGGACGACCTTATGAAACTTTCTGAGCCCTATCTTACCCAGAACCTGCGCGGAGAGGCCACCCTGAGCATGGCCCGTGCCGAAGAGTACGCACGCCATGGATTCCAGGGTGTGGTAAACCTTACCCCCTTCCATTGCATGCCCGGCACCATTGCCAATACCTTGCTGGTGCGCTTTGCTAAAAAATACCCCAGGGTACCTGTGCTGAAAATGGTATACGATGGTACAGAGCAATCGGGTGAAAGGGCACGCCTGGAAGCCTTTATGTTTCAAACCCGGCAACTTTTGAGTGAAAACAATTAAACTAATACAAAATCCACCCAATCCTTTTCTACAGATTAATCTTAGCAGGGTTATATACCCATAATATTATTTCTAATTATTCATGCAATATCTCTAAATTTGCAACAGAAAATTGAACCAACAGACTGCCAGCACCTCAGTTCTCTTTAACCATTTTGCCACATATGCCACAAAAACCTAAAACAGCCTGTTTCTTTCTTGGAATACTGCTTTTGTTGCTCCCTGGGGCATATTCTCAAAGCACATATCTGCCATCAGGTCATGAGTGGCACGACTTTGTTCAGCGTATGGAAATCAAATCAGGAGGTACCGGGCCCGGTTTTCACTTTGCCCTGCAGCCACTGGAGCGCAAATCAATGGTAGAGTTCCTTGAGTTTGTGGATACAACAAATCAGCGCATCACGGCTACAGACAAGAATATCATTTACGATATCATTCAAAGCAATGCGGAATGGACATCCCGCAAGCAAGACAGCTCTCGCAGGCCATTGCTAAGACATTTTTATCAAACCCCCACCAGCTTTTACCAATATCATGATGAGGAGCTTTTCCTGAGCATCAATCCTGTCATTCATTTTGAAACGGGAATGGAAAAAGGCCGGGACCTTTGGTTGTATCAAAACACCAGGGGAGTTGAGGTCAGGGGAATGATCAACCAGAAAGTGGGTTTCTACAGTTACCTGACCGACAACCAGGCCCGATTCCCCCAATATGTGAACCACAAAATACAGGAGCAGGAAGGAGCCATCCCGGGGGAAGGATGGAATATCCCTTTTGGCGAACAAGGTTATGACTTTTTTACAGCACGGGGTTATATTGCTTTCCAGGCCACCAAAAATATCGGACTTCAATTTGGGCACGACCGTAGTTTTCTGGGGTTCGGCAAACGCTCACTGCTACTTTCGGACTATGGCAACAACTACCTTTTCCTCAAAATCAATACCCGGCTTTGGCGATTCCACTACCAAAACACCTTTGCCCGATTGGTGGACTTCCCCCTGCGAACTTATGGAGGCCGGCTTTTCGACGCCAAATATATGGCTGCCCACACTTTATCATTCAAGGTGTCCGATCGTTTCCAGCTGGGGCTTTTCGAAAATGTTGTTTTTGGACGCAGTGACACCCTTTCAAGACGGGGGTTTGATGCTCATTATCTTAACCCAATTATCTTCTACCGTGCCGTGGAGCATCATATTGGCGATCCCGACAAAGTATCCATAGGGCTTTTCTGGCGGTGGATTGCCGGGCACCACCTGTCTTTTTACGGCCAGGTATATGCCGACGATTTCCATATTGGCGACCTGAAATACGATCTGGACTCCTTGCTTACAAGAGTGGGGTTCCGCTCCCAACGAAAACATGATAAGCATGCATCTTTTCGCAACAAGTTTGGTTTGCAGGCCGGCATGCACTGGGTGGATATGCTGGGTTTGAGCAACCTGGATTTTCAGCTGGAAGGAAACTGGGTCAGGCCATTTGTGTATACACATTTCGATGTGGATGGCTCGGGGCAACGACCAGCTGCAAACTATACCCACTACAGCCAGGCTTTGGCCCATCCGCTGGGAGCCAACTTCAGAGAGCTGGTTGCAGGCCTGAAATACACACCCCACCCTGACTGGCAGTTTCAGACCAGGATTTTCTCAGCCCGACAGGGCGTGGACTCAGCAGGGATAAATATGGGTAGCGACATCACCGCGGACTATACCACCAGGCAGGGAGACTATGGACATACTTTCCTGCAGGGAGATAAAAGAAGCTGGATGATATTCCAGGTTGAAACGGCCTGGCAATGGCGACCCAACATTTGGATTAACCTGAGGTATGTATACCGCAATGAAGAACTGGAGAACCATGACCCCCAAACCACGGGTCTGTTCATGGTAGGTTTACGTATGAATGCATTGCAGCGTGAACACTGGTTTTAACCCTTTGACAAATAACCAACCTATCACCCAAAAAAACACCAATTGTGCCAGGAATTTATATTCACATACCCTTTTGCCGGCAGGCTTGCCATTATTGCAACTTCCATTTTTCTGTTTCTCAAAAAAGAAGACCGGAATTTATTCAGGCCCTTGTGCAAGAGATCGAAATGCAAAAAGACTTTTTGAAGGAGCGTTCATCCTCCACTCCTGCACTGAAAACACTCTATTTGGGAGGAGGTACCCCATCGCTGCTTTCCATCGGGGAACTCGAACAAATAGTAAATGCCCTGCATAAATACTTCGCTGTTTCAGCAAGTACAGAGTTTACATTGGAAGCCAATCCTGATGACCTCACTGCCGAAAAACTCGAAGGGCTGCGACAGCTTTCAGTCAACCGGCTAAGCATTGGCATTCAGAGCTTTCATGATGCTGATTTGCGATACATGAACCGATCACACTCCTCCAGACAGGCTGTCGAAGTATTGAAAAACGCTCAAAATGCCGGATTTGAGAATATCACTGCCGACCTGATTTACGGAACTCCCGGCATGAGTGACCATCAGTGGCGAGAAAACATTATGCAGCTCATCGCATACGGAATACCACATATTTCAGCTTACAGTCTAACCGTGGAGAAGAAAACAGCCCTGGAGGTATTTATTCGCAAAGGGAAAGCTGCTGCAGTAGATGAAGAACAATCGGCCAGGCAATTTGAAATCCTTTGTGAAATTACGGGCAAACATGGATATGAGCAATACGAGATTTCCAATTTTGGCAAGCCGGGGTTTTTCTCCAAACACAACCTGAGCTACTGGACGGGTCAACCCTACCTTGGAATGGGCCCCTCAGCACATAGTTATAAACAAGGAATGCGACAATGGAACATTGCCAACACCTGCACTTACATAGATGAGATCAGCCAGGGAAACATCCCCTGCCAAAAAGAGGTTCTCTCCGTGGATCAGCAATACAACGAATATGTAATGACCGCCCTGCGAACCCAGTGGGGTATTGAAAAAAGTTTTATAAATACCGAATTTGGCCAGATGTATTACCAAAACATGATACAATCAGCCCAAAAACATATTTTTAATCAAACTCTCAAGGAAACAGACACGCACCTTGTAATAACCCAAAGTGGTAAATTCCTGGCTGATGGAATAGCTGCAGACCTCTTTATATGAAGCCGTCATGACTGAGATTAAAAAATACCGTTTCCGGCCAATCTTTAATTGAAAAAATCACAGTCATAGATGCAACGCAAAAACATTTAAATTAAAAACATATAACATTGCTGTCCCATTAAAATCTAGAAAAGTTCTTTGAAATATTTGAAATTTAGTAAGTTATAGAGGTTTTTCGAGCGAACGGACTTGAATTTTTAGCATTGCATCAAATTAAGCTGATAACATATGTTTCAAGACAAATACATTTTCGCTCAACTGGTCTCTTTTCTGAATCGAAGTAAGTTCAATCGTATTGTGACCAAGTACGATGGTGATAAATACGTTAAGCATTTCACTTGTTGGA
>SLQX01000238.1 GCA_007131245.1 Bacteroidales bacterium | reverse complement strand
AATTATTTTAATGTGCGGATTAGATAATTGTTTCCCGTTATTTAAAACGATAAGTAGGATTTACAACCCGGATAAAAGCCAAAAATAGCAAATTTTTTGCAAAAACATGTTGTTGACTTTAAATTTTAAATGCCATTGGTCAAACTAAAAATCCGGGAACTACCCGTAACACCAAGGGAAAAGCCCCACTCCTGCCCTTTGCCTGTTAATTAAAACCGGACTGCCTCCCTTCAGGCCATACAGACCAAACAGCGATTGCGACTTTAAAACCGGCCATTTAACAGAAGTTCAGCAAAAGGTTGCGGATTCATTGCCCCATTTTTTGTAACTTTATGTAAGACCTAAGTTGAGCGATATAAGCGAGACGTAATAGCGCTATAAATCAGTATAATACCGATATAGCATTTATTGCATTTGACCAACTATGTGAGGTGAAAAGCCTACAAATTCTTAATCGTGAGCGAAAATCGCTCAATTTGGATAAAGATCACATTTTATACATAACTATGTTTTTATATAATCGACTTGGCAAAAAGCAATTGCAGGAGCGTCTCAGGGCGGAGGACTTCCACCGGAAAACCCTGTCATTTTATCGATATGTTGAAATAGAAGATCCCCGGGAATTCAGAGACATGCTGTATTTCCAGCTGGATCTACTGGGCTGCCTTGGCCGTATTTATGTGGCGCATGAGGGAATCAACGCACAGATGAACGTGCCTGAACCACGTATCCACGATTTTCAAACCCTGATGGAAAGTATTCCCCAGTTACAACAGATGCCTGTAAAATGGGCCCTGGAGGAAAAGCAGGTTTCCTTCCTCAAGCTGAAAATAAAGGTGCGGGAAAAGATTGTGGCAGATGGACTGGATGAGAAGGTATTTGATGCATCCAACGTGGGAAAACACCTCACTCCCATGGAATTCCATGAACTTAGCGCCCGCAAAGATGTACGTGTGATTGACATGCGCAACAACTATGAAAGCGAGGTTGGGCGATTTGAAAACGCCCTGTGCCCTGATGCAAAAACCTTTCGCGAGGAAGTGGAAATGGTTGTGGAGCAGCTGTCCGGTGAAAAAAACCAAAAGATTCTGCTCTACTGCACCGGAGGGGTTCGCTGCGAAAAAGCGAGTGCCTGGTTACGCCACCATGGTTATAGTGATGTGAACCAGCTGCATGGAGGTATCATCGCTTATGTATCCGAAATACAGAAACGAGGGCTCCCCTCCCGTTTTATCGGGAAAAACTTTGTTTTTGATGAGCGCCTGGGTGAACGTGTCACCCCCGATGTGATTGCCCGGTGTCATACCTGTGGCTCCCCCTGCGACAATCACGACAACTGCCGGTGGGATCCGTGCCACAAACTGTTTATTCAATGTGAATCCTGCAAGGAAAAACTTTCAGGCTGCTGCAGTCAACCTTGCTACCAGAACTATATTTCTGAACAACCTCATCCTTCCACCCCTCAAAACCTAATCAATGCATCCTGAATCTGTTTCCAACTTCTGGGCAAACGCCCAACAACCGCTGATGATACTGGCTCCCATGGAAGATGTGACAGACACCGCCTTCCGTGAGTTGGTTATGCGCATATCGGAGCCGGGAAACCTCAATGTGGTATATACCGAGTTCACTTCTACCGATGGCCTGTGTCATCCTGAAGGGCGTCACAGAGTGGAGGAACGCCTGAAAGTGTCACGGAGTGAGCGCGAATTACTGCACGAACACAATGTTAAGATTGTGGCCCAAATTTGGGGAAACAATCCCCAAAAATATGCCGAAGCGGTGCAATACATTACCAGCCAATATGATTTTGACGGCATCGACATTAACATGGGGTGTCCGGTTCGCAAAGTAGTGGCCCAGGGAAGCTGCTCAGCCCTCATCAACAACGAAGCCCTGGCCGGCGAAATCATTGCAGCCACAAAGGAGGCCACCCATTTGCCCCTGAGTGTAAAAACCCGCATTGGATTGGGAAAAGTCGACACCAACCGCTGGATGTCATTTTTGTTGAGCCAACCCCTGGATGCCATCATATTGCATGGCCGCATACAAAAGCAAATGTCGGAAGGCCAAGCCAATTGGGAGGAAATTGCCAAAGCAGTGCAGTTGAAAGAAGAACTTGCACCGCACATTAAACTCATTGGCAATGGCGATGTGTACAGCTTTGAAGATGCCCGTCACCGAGTTAAGGAATACGGCACCAACGGTGTAATGATCGGCCGGGGCATCTTTCACAACCCCTGGCTGTTCAATCCCCAAAAAGCGGAACCGCCCGTTGAGGAAAAACTCGATACATTGCTCACCCATTTGAATCTGTTTGAACAAAACTGGCGGGGCATAAAACCCTTTGCTATACTGCGCAGATTCTTCAAAATTTACCTGGCAGGTTTTCCCGGTGCCGGCAATCTGAGAGCCGATATGATGCAGGTAAACAACTTCGATGCAGCCCGTAAGTCGGTGGAGCACTTTAAGCACAAGAAGCTGGCCATGCCCAACAACGCTTAAACATCAATTTTATACTCCAAAAGCTTGTTTTTTACACTCAAAATAATTTTATTTGCATATTATATCAATTTAACTCCCAAATCTAAATAAGGCTTAATTTTTTTGTTTGCACAAACATAAACACTCTTTATCAACATCTTACCTAACCACAAAACAAAGTAGATCACTATGCAAAAAAAAAGCCTTTTTAAATCAATGACAGCAGTATTGCTGATAGCAGTAGTTTTTGCAAGCTGCGAAAAAGACGATGACCCCCAGGGTACGATTTATGTACCCGATGACTTCTCAACCATTCAGGCAGCCATTGACGCTTCAGCCAACGGCGATGAAATTATTGTAAAACCCGGCCTGTACCCCGAAAACATCAACTTCAACAGTAAAGAGGTTACGGTGCGCAGTACAGCACCTGAAAACCAGGATACCGTTATGGCAACCATTATCGACGGAAGTGAGCAAGCAAGCGTTGTAACCATTGAAAACGGGGAAAGCAACCAAGCCATCTTAAACGGATTTACCATCACCAACGGCTTTGCCAGAGATGGGGCAGGAATCTATATTGATAACTATTCAGCCCCACTGATCAAAAACAACCTTATTACCGAAAATATCTGCGGAAGAGGTGGCGGTGGTGGTGCTTTTGTAACCAATGGCTCAGCCCCCGTATTTGAACAAAATATTTTCGACAACAACATCAATAGCCGGACTACCTCCCGCTCAGGACTGGCACTTTATGTCAGAAACGAATCGGAGGCTGTTATCCAAAACAACATTTTCAGAAACCATGAAGGAGTGCGTGGTGTAATTGCCATTGGGTCCTCTTCCGATGACCTCTCTCATGCAGAGATTACCGGCAACACCCTTGAAAACAACACCACAGACTATGGAACCGGTGGCATTGCTGTAAATGGCTCAGAAGTAACCGTTAACAACAACCTGATAACCAACAATACCGGAGGTGGTAGTGGCATTGATGCCGGCGGTGCTTTCTCAATCAGAAATGAAGCATCCGTTGTAATTTCAGAAAATACCATCACCAATAATTGGGCAACCAATGCAGGTGCAGTGGCCATTGGCAACGATGCACAAGTTATCATTGACAACAATGTGATTACCGGAAACTCTTCGGGCGAAGAAGGAACCACCACTGGAACCGGAGGAGGTATCTTTATCGAATCATCGGTGGCTGAAATATACAACAACACTATTACCAACAACACCTCCTGGAACACCAATGTAGGTGGTGGCGGAATCTATGTGGCTGATTCAGATGTAACCATTGATAATAACCACATATCCAACAACAGGGCCAGCAGATCAGGAGGAGGCATCCTGCTGAGAGGGCATGGCCAAACCAGCACCCTGGTGGCCACGGTTACCAACAATGTAATTGAAAATAATGAAGCCTTGGGACATGCGCAAACCAGAGGAGGAGCCATATATGTGGGGTGGATTCAGCAAGCAACGATTTATGGCAATACCATTAATGACAATTCTTCGGGTTTTCGCGCAGGTGGAATTTTTGTGGATGAAGAAACCCCGGTGTATGGAGAAAACAACACACAGTGGGAAAGGATGAATTATCCCCCACAGGAAGAAATATACAACCAGTACTCCGGCAATGAACATGTAGATGATGAATTTGCCGGAAGGCATGTGTTCTTTAGCGATTTCAGCAAATAGTTTTTAATCGCAACACCCGGTGCCAAATTGCAGCTTTACCTGCACTGGCTGTAGAAACCAACGCAGCCTCCTTTGAAAAAGGGGGCTGCGTTTTTTTCTGCAAAACCCAAGGTGCATTGCTGTTAGACGCTATTCTGCAAGGCTACGTACTTAGCTCTGTTATGATAATTTGCTTTTTCGGGCTTTCACACTTTATCAGCATACCAGACGGGACCAAACCTCGTATAGTGGATTAGCGAAGAACCCCAACGTTAAAAAGAACGACCACCTCGTAGAGGTGGAATAGCGATAAAAACCCAAACCCTAAATAGAATACCCCCACCCCAGCGGGGTGGCATGGCCATCCATACCCATCCAGCCCAAAATTTTATCGCACCCGCTACGGGGTGCCGTTCTCTCTAACGTCACTGCCTTTTTCAATCGCTATGTGCCCTCACTGAGGGCTTTTCTTCTCAACCCGGCACCTTCCTGACTGGGAGGGACTGGAAACTTGCGGAGCAATTGTCAGCTTCCCCAACAACCCTATTCTATCACAATTTGTTTTTGCCGGGGTCTTTTCGCTTTTCTTCAGCATATCAGCCAGGGCATCACCTCGTAGAGGTGAAATAACGATAGAAACGCAATACCGATATTAGAAACTCCACCTCGTAGAAGTGAAATAGCGATAGAAAACCAAGCGATCAATAGAACACCCCCACCCCAGCGGGGTAGCATAGCGATTCTAGCCATTCTACCCCAAAATCTATTGCACCCACTCCGGGGTGACCGTTCTCTCTAACGAAATTGCCTTTTTCAATCGCTATTTGTCCTCGCTGAGGGCTGTTTTTCTTCCCAGGCCAGCGGCTTTTCTTCACACACCGGCACCTGTCAACAACAGGGAAAAACCGGAAACTTTCCGAGCCATTTTCCCGCTTACGGAAAAGAGGTTTATCAGCTATAAGCTACACAGGGGTTGATCGTATCCTAAATAAGTATTTATTGTGAAACCGGGATACGGAAAATGAGAGAGGTCCCTTTAATAATCGTGCTAATATTGTGTCAAATCAAAAAGCAAAAACCGCAACCCGCTAAATATTAACTAGTTGCGGTTTTTCTTGGTCGGGGTGAGAGGACTCGAACCTCCGACCTCTTCGTCCCGAACGAAGCGCGCTACCGGGCTGCGCTACACCCCGAATTCTCATCGAAATTTACTTTTTTCCCCTGTTAACAATTTTTCGATGAACCTTTGGCTTATATCACTGTTTAATTTATGTTGTTAAATGATTAAACAAAAATATTCCCCTGGGTGCAAAAATAAACATTTTATTTGGCAAAAACACGGGATTTTATTTACAGTCTTGATTTTTCTTACTTTTGTAATTCACATAACAGGTACTTTATTAACCATCAGACGCTATGATCTACATTACCCGCAGGGAAACCTTCAATGCCGCTCACAGGCTTTTCAAGCCCCAATGGGACGATGAAAAGAACCTGCAGGTATTTGGCAAATGCTCCAACCCCAACTGGCACGGCCATAATTACGTACTTTATGTCAGCGTTAAAGGCGAGGTTGATCCTGAAACAGGCTTTTTGGTAAATCTGAAACAACTGAGCCAAGCCATCAAAACAGAAGTTCTTGAAAAACTGGATCACAAAAATATCAACCTGGAGGTAGATTTTATGAAAAACACCATCCCCTCCACCGAAAATTTGGCCATTGCCATTTGGAACCAACTCCAGGAACCTGTGAAACAATTGGGTGCACAACTGCACTGCATCAAAATTTCGGAAACGGAAAATAATTTTGCAGAATACTACGGTTAACACATTATTTTATTCAAACACATACGATTATGTCAGCAGAACTAAACAGACAGATGGCCATAGAAAACACCATGGATGGCTATGAGAAGATAGACCAGTATAACCCCCGTACCATCAAACAATTGTCGGATCACTATCGCAGTGTTATTGAACTTATCGGGGAGGATCCCAGCCGCGAGGGACTTGAAAAAACCCCAGAGCGGGTTGCCAAAGCTATGCAATTCCTCACCCATGGATATGACATTGACCCCGCAGAGATATTGCGCTCAGCCATGTTCAAGGAGGAGTACCGCCAAATGGTGGTTGTTAAAGACATCGAGATTTACTCCATGTGCGAACACCACATGCTCCCTTTTATCGGCAAGGCCCATGTGGCATATATCCCCAACGGATATATCGTAGGTTTAAGTAAAATACCCAGGGTGGTTGATGCCTTTGCCCGCCGGCTGCAGGTGCAGGAAAGGCTTACCACCCAGATAAAAGACTGCATCCAGGACACCCTTAAGCCCCTGGGAGTGGGCGTAGTAATTGAAGCTCATCACATGTGTATGATGATGCGTGGTATCCAGAAACAAAACTCTGTGACCACCACCTCCGATTTTACCGGTGCTTTTCTCACCGACAAAACAAGGGCTGAGTTTATTCACCTGCTTGGGTCCAACCTGCACTAAAAGCACAGTTGACCCATTAAAAATTTATCCTGCTGCCAAAAGCCGCAGTTAATCTCACAACGGATTCAAACCTCACATTACCGGGCTACATCCAACCCTCGTGCACGTAGGTTATATTCCGTCCTTGGTTTAGCTGCGGTTCTTTTTTGTTGCCCTTCTCTCCATACTGCAAGTTTTCGTAGCCATCTTTCAGGCTGGTTGATAAAAATGTCTAATTTTGTCCTTTATTTTTAATGAAAACTGATTTTTATGAAGAAAGCGTATGTTTTTCCCGGACAAGGAGCCCAGTTTGTAGGGATGGGCAAAGATTTGTTTGAAAAGTCGGAGCAAGCAAAGCAGATGTTTGAAAAAGCCAATGCCATTCTCAACTTTCGTATAACAGACCTGATGTTTGAGGGCACCGACGATGATTTAAAACAAACCAGGGTGACACAACCCGCCATCTTTCTACATTCGGTAATACTTGCACACACCCTGGGCGAAGAGTTTCGGCCTGATATGGTTGCCGGACATTCCCTGGGAGAGTTTTCGGCGCTGGTAGCTGCCGGTGCTTTAAACTTCGAAGACGGACTGGTACTTGTGAGCAAACGCGCCATGGCCATGCAAAAGGCATGTGAAGCCGAACCCTCCACCATGGCAGCCATCATTGGCCTGGACGATAAAGTAGTGGAAGAAATTTGCCAACAAGTGGACGACGTGGTTGTGCCTGCCAATTACAACAGCCCGGGACAGGTAGTTATTTCGGGTAGCCAGCAGGGAATTGATACCGCTTGCGAAAAACTCAAGGATGCGGGAGCCAAACGTGCCCTGCCCCTGAAAGTGGGGGGTGCATTTCATTCGCCCCTGATGGAGCCTGCACGTATTGAACTGGCACAGGCCATTAACGAAACAGCCTTTAACGCGCCCCTGTGCCCGATTTATCAAAATGTAAATGCACAACCCGTAACCGACCCGGCCCTTATCAAAGCCAACCTTGTGGCACAACTTACCTCTCCCGTTAGATGGACCCAAATCATGAAAAACATGATTGCCGATGGCGCTGAAAAATTCATTGAAGTGGGACCCGGCAATGTTCTGCAGGGGCTGGTGAAAAAAGTGGACAGAAAAATAGAAGCTACCAGTGCCTGATACAAACATATCATAAAAAAGCACATGCCTGTCCACGTGGGCATGTGCTTTTTTTTAGTTGAATGGTGACCCGGCATCAATCCAGATTGTTTGATTCGTTGTCCGCCCCCCTGCCATAAAAATGCTGAACACTTATGGCAAAAAGCATCATAAAATCTGGTTCCCTTTTTCATCCTGAAAAAAAGACATACCTTTAGCAATTGCAAACCATGAAATAATTGTTTATAGCTAATTAATATGGTGTATATATTGTTTATCATTGGTTTTGTCTTTTTAATTTACGGCGCCAACTTTCTGGTGGACGGAGCTTCCTCTCTGGCCAAAAAGTTCAACATTTCCAATGTAGTCATTGGCCTTACCATTGTAGCCCTTGGCACATCCAGCCCTGAGTTGGTGGTGAACCTGATTGCCAGTTTCCAGGAAAGTGAAGATGTGGCTCTGGGTAACATCCTGGGCAGCAATATCTCCAACATTTTTCTCATACTCGGAGTATCTGCCATGATTTATCCCCTCTCGGTAAACAACAATACCAAATGGAAAGAAGTACCCCTTAGTCTTCTTGCTGCCATTGTAGTAGCTGTGGTAGCCAATGACGCACTCATCGACGGCCATGGAGTTTCACTGATTACCCGCAGTGATGGACTTGTCCTCATCGCCTTTTTCTTGCTGTTTATGCATTATGCTTTCAGTATTGCCCGCTTTACCGGGGAAAAGGAATACCCCATAAAAGTTTTCAGTAGGTGGAAAGCATGGCTGATGGTGCTGACAGGCATTGCCGGACTGATACTGGGTGGTAAATGGATTGTGGATGGAGCCGTAATCATTGCAGCCGCCATGGGGATGAGCGAAGCGGTAATAAGCCTAACCATCATCGCCATAGGAACCTCACTGCCTGAGCTGGCCACATGCGTTGTGGCTGCCATGAAAAAAAACCCAGATATTGTGATAGGCAACGTTATCGGTTCCAATATTTTTAATATTTTCTTTGTGCTGGGCACCAGTGCTGCCATCAAGCCCCTGCCCTTCAACCCCGGGCTCAATTTTGACGTAGCCATAGGTATAGCAGCCTGCCTGCTGCTGTTTGCATTTTTGTTCTTCCCCCGCACCAAGGTTCTGGAAAGATGGCAAGGGGTAGTATTTTTTATCTTGTATGCGGCCTACATTACCTTCCTGGTTATCAGAGGATAAAAAAGCAGGGATGTTGCTATCGCACCCCTGCCTCCGCCATGACATTTCTGCAAACAGAGAAACATCAATGCTTTTGGGCTAATGCCTCTTCCCACTTCCATGCCGATTCCAACATCTCTTCCAACCCCAAACGGGCTTTCCAGCCCAGCTCGCGATTGGCTTTTTCAGGATTGGCCCACACTTTTTCGATATCTCCCGGGCGGCGATCCTCAATTTGGTGGTTCACTTTTACCTCATTTACCCGCTCAAAAGTCCTTATGATGTCCAATACACTGTATCCACTCCCTGTCCCCAGGTTAAAAACTTCACAGGGCTGCGTATTTTTCTCCTTTTCAAGGCGTTCAATGGCTGCCAGGTGAGCCTGCGACAAATCAGTCACATGAATGTAATCCCGGATACCGGTTCCATCCGGGGTGCTATAGTCGTCTCCAAAAACTTTCAGGCATTCGCGCTTGCCCATGGCCGTTTGGGTAAGAAACGGCACAAGGTTATTGGGCACACCCAGCGGCAGCTCACCTATCAATGCCGAAGGATGGGCCCCAATGGGATTGAAATAACGCAGGGAAATAGCATTGAGAGAAGTAGCCGTTACATGATCTTCAATAATCTCCTCACACATCTTCTTGGTGTTGCCATACGGGGAAAGCGCTTTTTTCAGGGGAGCGCTTTCCGAAACCGGCAATTCATCAGGTTGCCCGTACACGGTGCAGGAAGATGAAAAAACCAGGTTTTTGCATCCGCTCTCGTGCATGGCATTCAAAAGATTGAGCAATCCCAGGATGTTATTGTGATAATACCTGACCGGGTACTCCCATGATTCACCCACCGCCTTGAGAGCTGCAAAGTGAATGACACCGGTTATATCCTGGTGTTCTTTCATAAAACCATAAATAACCTCCTTATCGCATAAATCAAGCCGGGTAAACCCGGGTGTTTTTCCGGTAATTCGGGCGATTTTATCCACAACATCCTGGTGGGAGTTGGACAAATTATCCACAATATGCACATCATATCCACTTTGAAGCAATACCACACAGGTATGCGATCCGATATAACCGGTTCCTCCGGTTACCAGTATTTTACCAGGCATTGTATTAACTTTATCAGGTTGGTAACTCAAATTTATTCAATCATCCCTTCCATGGACTTCTTCAGTTGTCTTGCTGAAGAGAGGAACTCATCCACGGTCATCTCCTTGAGAAACACAAGGCCGTGACTTGCCCGGATACGGGGATGCTGGTTTTGGTAAAAGTAGTTTTTACCCATGAGCAGTTGCAGCTCCTGCAATTGGTTCACCCATATTTTCTGGGCAAGTTCGCTGAATTTGCCATTGTGCTCATAACTGGGGAAAGATGCATCCACCTGGCTCACATAACATGAACTAAAGGATTCGTTCATGGCGGCCATACCTTCCAGCGAAACGGGGAAAATAACATTGGCTTCAGCCGGGTTGAAACGGTACCACACGTTGCGGTATCCCCATATGCGCAAGTTGGAGAGGTCTTTTTCCTTACTCCACAGTCGGATGGCTTCCGCCAGGGCCTGTAACACCTTGTAGTGGGTATCCGGTCCGCTTCCTTCGGGGTCAAAGGTCAGGCTCAGCACTGTGGGGTCGATTTTGCGCAACATCTCCAATACCGGTTCCACATCACGCTCTTTCTCGGGCTGCTCAGTAAACACATCTCCTTTGTAAAACCCAAGGCGTGCATGATGTACATTTTTCACCTGGGTGCCGTAGTGAGCCCAAACCAGCTCTTCCTCAAACTCACGTATCATCCCTTTGAGCTTTTGAATTTTGGGTGGGTTCTTTTCACCATCATAACTGTTGCGCAACACTGTGAGTACTTCGTTGATCACATCTCTTAGTTTATCCTTCGAACTTATATCATAAACCCCCACCAAAGCTCTTACCAGCCTGTGGCAAACACCCCTTCTTTGTTCGGGATAATCCTTGGCAGCAACATGTGTCAGGTAGTGATACACATCCTTGTCATTTTTGTACTTGTAACCCTGGCTGAAAAAGTCGGGGTAGTCAGTCATCTGGATCCGTCCACTTTCCAACAGCACCTTGGTCTCCTCCAGCAGACCGATAACAAACTTGTTGGTTACGGCAGTAAAACCGGATGTAAACACTGTAAAGTGAAACTCGTTGCTGGGTTCATGGATATGGTTGGTGATGTAAGGCAGTATACCCAGCATAATATCATCGTGATGAGGACCGGTATGTAAAAATACCTGGTTCTCTTCGGGTTGCATTCCCTTATAAATCTTCTTTTCTATACTGTCGCAAACCTGCTGCACGGTATTTTCATCCAGCTTGGGGATAAGGCTCGTGTAGGGGTCTTGTTTAAGATCTCCAGGTACAAGCCTGTGCCCGTATTTATCAAGCTTCTGGCACAATTTGAGAACAGAAAGCTCGGTTTTCTCCTGTGTCCAGGGCTTTTCTTCAAAAAACCGATCCACACTGTCTTTCAGCTGGGAAGCAGCACCCGAGGTGAGATAAAAGCGGCCATTTTTGAGTTTGGCCAACACACTGGCCGGGTAAAAATTGCTCATGGGTTGTTCCAGGGCATCTTTTACCATTTTGGCTTTGGCTTCTCCGGCAGCGATAATGATGGCAGTGGCATCGGGATTCCGGGTGATGGTTTCCAGGCCAATGGTAATAACCAGCCTGTTTTTGGATATTTCAATACCGCCCAAATCACCTGCTGCAACAGCCTGTGTTTCAAAGTTTGTTTCAGTCAGACGAGTGGTGCTATACAAATCACTTCCGCGGGTATTAAAGGCAATGTGGCCGTCGGGCCCCAGACCTCCCAGGAAGAATCCGATACCGCCCTTTTCACGGATTTTGGCTTCATATTCACAGCACCAGTTGTCGATCATAAAGATGGATTGCTGCTGAATATCTTCAAATTTTGAACGGCTCTCGCGGGTGCGAAGAGACAGATCTACTTTATAGTCGGGAAAAACTTCACGGAAATGCCTCCCGCCTGCCAGAGGAATCTCATCACAATTGATCAAAAGGGCATTGTCGGGATTCATGCCGAAGTCTTTGATATAAAATTCCTTCACGTAATGGTAGAAACTATTGGTTTGCTGGGAGCTGATGGGGAAAAACTCATCAATCTGTACAAAATGCAAATCTTTCAGGTTGGGTTTCTCCGTGATTTTCAAGCCATGCTTTTCGCGTATCTCGCGTCCTTTGGCGTTAGACCAGTTATTCAGCAAATATTTGGTCCATTTGATAAAATACTCGGGAGTTTTTCCGGTGGGCAAACTGATGACCCCGTTTGGATTTTCCGAAACCCATTCCAGGAATCGCAACGCAGTTATCAAGCCCAATTTGGGAAAATTATCCACACACACATAGGGTATGCGAGTGGTAGTACTGGTAATTCCGGAAATCTGCTGAAAATGTTTTTCAACCCCGGAAGTCAATGAAAACAAGTTTTTATTTTTTGAATTGTTCCGTTCCATGAATAAATCAAGCGTTTTATATGATGAATAAATTATTTGAATCAACCAGTAACCAGGGCAGGCTCTATGCACTGCAGGCTGTTTTCTTTTGAATGGGTCAGGTACCTGCATCCGTTTTTAAACGTAAAACCAGCTGTTTGAAAATAGCACCAACCCTGTATCTTTCACAAAGCTACTATTTTTTTAATTTCCTGCCCATAGTTTTTAATATTTTTTATTTTACAGACACCCCTCATGCTGGAAACTACTTACCCGTATACCCAATGTACCCTGCAGGAACCAGTGAACAAACCTGACCTTTAACAGAAGAGACGATGGTTACCTGTTATCAACCCACTAAGATACCACGCTCCTTAGCTCAGGCTCATGATAATGCACCTTTTGCAGCCTGGAGTAATCACCCCTTGTAAAATCGGGGATCATCACAGGCATGCTGTGACTGTTGGCCGACTTTTCAGAAAGTTCAATGATTGAAGACCACTCGGCTGCGTCATAAACATCCTGGTCTAGCGGTAATCCATTCCTCAGGCAATATATCAGGCGGTAATCCATGATAAAGTCCATTCCATCGTTTTTAGCAATGGCACAAACATCGTTACCCAGCTTATCGATAAGGGGTTGAAGGGATTTGCGCACCGGATGCCGGTACTCCCGGATGAGTGTATTCATGGCTGCTTCATCCAGGGGGGTCATTCCATCGGGTGCCAGGCTTATTTGCAGCTGGGGCCATTTGCGTGCAAACCCTTGGGTACCGCTGAGCAGGTAGTTGCGGCTATAGGGTCGCGGGCTGGTTATATCGTGCTGCAGCACAATGGTTTTGCCGTGCAGGGTGCGAATCATACTGGTATTCATATCCCCGTTGCGGTAGTCTTTTTGAGCAAATGAAGAGTCTTCACCAAAAGTTTCTCTCGCATACTGACGGGTATTTATGGGGGCTGAGGACATGGAAACAAGGTAGTGCATCCGGTCGCCCCGGTGAATGTTCATGGCATGACACAGTGGGCCTAACCCATGGGTGGGATAAAGGTTACCATTCTTTTTTTCATGCTGTTT
>SLQX01000188.1 GCA_007131245.1 Bacteroidales bacterium | reverse complement strand
GGTTGTGTGATTTCAAGTTCCGGGAGTTCAAGTACACAGTCGTTGTCATCAATCACGGTCCAGTTGTAAACACCAGCTGGTTTTACTAATGTGATGGTTCCGTTATCAAACGCTTCTTCTTCACCTTCCAGTGTGTATGGAGGCGTACCTCCCTCTACTGTAATGGTTACATCTGAATAGTCACCATAGCATTCTATATCAGTAGCATCAACTACTGCTTCAAGGGCATCAGGTTCTGTAATTTCAACACAGATGCTCTCTACACAGCCATTTTCATCAACAACAACAACGGTGTAGTTGCCGGGAGCAAGTCCGGTGAAAGAACTTTGTGCCTTATCCATGCAATCTTCAGGTGCTACTTCTCCGTTATCTTCTTCACAACCTGCCATCAGGCAAATGTCAAGATTTCCGGTACCTCCACTTGCTTCAACATCAATGATGCCATTGGCAGCTCCGTTGCAGGTTACGTTGGTTACTTCAATGTCCAGGTCAATGGCATCAGGCGCTATCATTGTAAAGCTAACCTCTGCTTCACATCCATTGGCGTCTACGACGGTCCATTCATAAGATCCTTCACCCACTGCAAGTGTGATGGAACCATCTGTCAGGTCTCCTTTGTTTTCTTCTCCATCATACAAAGCAAAGGGAGGTGTTCCGCCCCAGGCGTCAACAGTAACGTCTGCTGTTTCTCCATAGCAAAGGATTTCATCCTTTTCATAAGAGGCTTGAAGCATTTCAGGTTCAGTGAGTGTAATGTTAACAGGAACCTCACAGCCGTTGTTATCAACCACGGTCCAGGAGTAAGTGCCTGCAAATACTTCATGAACAACAAACTCGCCTGATTCATTTCCTTCTTCAACTATCTGATCGCCATCCATAAGCGTGTAAGGAGCTGTGCCACCTGTTGCAAAAACGAATACATCAATAGCATCTCCATGGCAGGCAATAAAATCGCCTTCACCACACAGGTCAGCTATTTGGTTTTCGTTGGTAGAAGCAGTTCCGGCACTACCACCATCATGGTGGATGCTCACTCCGGCAATAGGATCGGGTGTAAGGAAAAATACGTCTGTCAGTGCAGGTATTTCGTTTGCTGTAAAAATAACCTGTCCGGGCTTGCTTACCTCAACACCGGTTATTGCATCGGGGGTTCCGTTTCTGGCTCTGAAACGATATCCCAGGAAGTCATCACCATCATATACTTTGTGCATAAAAGTGATACGAACCTGGTCTTCGGGGGTTGGTGCAGAACCTTCAACAGCACTGGGGTGCAAGCAACTAACATTGGTTGTTGCAGCCAGGGGATTGGGCTGGGTGATGGTGAACTCAACAACAACAGGCCCACACTCATTGGCGTCGTCAACAGTTACTGTGTATTCACCAGCTTCCAGGGCATCCCAGTCATAACCGAAGTCAATAATGTAATCTTCAGTGCCACCGGTAATGGTTAGCTCAGCTTTTCCATCGTTACCACCATGGCAGCTTACATTTTGCAGTACTTCCACGGAGGCTTCCAATTGTTCAGGCTGGGTGATGGTGAAATCAACAACAACAGGTCCACACTCATTGGCATCGTCAACAGTTACTGTGTATTCACCAGCTTCCAGGGCATCCCAGTCATAACCGAAGTCAATAATGTAATCTTCAGTGCCACCGGTAATGGTTAGCTCAGCTTTTCCATCGTTACCACCAAAGCAACTTACATTTTGCAGTACTTCCACGGAGGCTTCAAGTGCAGCCTCAGGCTGGCCAATTACAAAGTTTACTTCGTCAGACTGACCGCAATCGTCGGTAACGGAAAAAGTATATTCGCCTGCTGGCAAAGATGTGATGTCATATTGTGACATATCTTCATTCCAGCTCACATCACCTTCTTCGGGTGAAAGGGTAGCTGTAAATGGTGCTTTACCTCCGTCAAGAATAACCATGGCTGCACCTGTCGACTCGCCATAGCATCCAACATCTTGTTTGGCTTCTACCATGAGTTCAACAGGGGCGGGCTCCTGTACTTCTACACATACTTCATATTCGCAGCCGTTGGCATCCCAAATGGTGATGGTATACCATCCGGCACCCAGTCCACCATAGTTGGCAGTCTGTGATTTGTTGGAAACAACATTTTCGTATTCTTCAGGGTCACAACCTTGAGAAAGACAAATATCGAAAGGTTTTGCACCGTCCATTTCAACAAAAATGCTTCCGTCATATTCTCCGGGGCAGCTTGCATCTTCAACGGTGATGGTTACCACTTCATCAAAGGAATCACATTCGGCAACTGAGCGAAAAACAATGTCATCCAGGCCAAAGTCATTTCCGTTTTTAATTTTGGAAGTCTCAATAATAGTTATGGTAGCAGTTTCTGATTTGTCGAGTGAAGTCCACGTCCGTTGAAACCATGTACCCGGGTCATCCTCAGTGGGGTCAATCACTACCTGGCCAAATTCCAAATCATCAATCATTATGGTAATTTCCAAATTAGCCGTAACCTCTGAATTTTGGGTAGAAAGACCAGAAAGCATGAACGAAAGTTCATAATCTTTACCTTGTTCAACAGGAACGTCCTGCTCCCAAACTGTCCAGTATTCATTGCAATTGTTTGGGTCTTCAGGGCAGATTTCGTTATCTGTTGCCCCATTCACTATCATAAAATTTTCCCCAACAGCCGGCTGGCCTACCCAGTCATGTTTGAAATCGCTGGGGTCTGAAGCAATGGTATATCTACCTTCCTGCGTCAAACTACCTTCAACCGGATTTCCGGGATCCACATAGATATAATCTGTTCTGAAAGTTCCTGCCTGATTTGCAGGTGCTCCCTCGCTGTTATCGGAAAAATCTCCGTTGACAACCAGGTTGGGTCCGTACACATATTGCTGTGCAGTTGCGCTGTAACTACAACACAACCCAATCACAAACAGTGTTAGGACCATTGTAAATAGGTTAGTTTTTTTCATAGCTTTTAATTTTAATTAAAAATTTGATTAGCATTTGATTTGTTGATTGATACGCAAATAATTAGGTTACCCTGCGGGGTAAATAATAATGGGTATTACAAGTTGCAGGGTATTCATTCAGAAGAGGTTTTGTTTCATAGGCATCAGGTTTTTTTGAGTTTTGGCAAATATTTTTAAGCATCAAAAAATAAGTATTCGTTGGACAAATAATTTATTTGGTATAAAAGTATTTTTGTTTACCCATGGGTTCAACTGTGGAATTGCCGTAATTTTTTATTAGGGTAAACCCCTATGATTCGAAGAGTTAATTTGTGTAAAAAACTGAAAAACAACAGTATATGTAAAAATCATAAAAAAATTAAGATTTTAAGATTTTTCTCATCTCTGTCGTTTTTAGATAAAAAACGCAATTATCATCGACAAAAAACAAAAATAAATCCTTTATAGTGATTATTAAATAGATAAAGGTGTGATGGTAAGAGCTCGAAAAGCTTTTGTGATTTTATAACATTTTGATATACAGTACTATTGAAGGTCCCCGGGACATAGGGGAATGTGCGATTGGGCTTTTAAGTGTTTGGACGATACCGGGTTAGGGGTGTTCTCTGATTCTCAATGAATTTTCGTAATTTTGCAAGTGTTATTTAGGTGACAAAAGTGTGAAGAAGAAAAGTGGAGTTGACTTTTTTGCTGAATAGCTTGGTGTTTAATAATTTTACGGGTATAATATTTTTGATAAATGATGAAGCAATCAATGTTGTACGGTTTGTTTTTTGCCGCTTTTGTTATGGTTTTTGCCAGCTGCACAAGCGAGGAGCCTGATAAGGTAGCGGCCGATGACCGCAAAAAGATTCTTGAATATATCAGAGATAAAGGTTTGGAGGATGAGGCCATCGAACACGAATCGGGCCTTTTCTATGTTATGGACGACCCCGGGACAGGCAACCATCCCAAGCTGGATTCCTGGATTCGCATTAGCTATACAGGTAAGTTTCTGGATGACGAGGTATTTGAATACAGGGAGGGTGATTTGATTCAGTTACAAAATATGATGCGTGGCTGGCGTGAGGGCTTGCCACTCTTTAAAAATGGAGGTGAAGGGATTCTTATATTTCCCAGTGCCCTGGGCTATGGTGCGTATCCTCCCTATCATTCTGGTATCCCACGAAATGCATGCCTGGTTTTCCATTTCAACATTATAGATATTGGTTCCTGATTTTTCCCTGCTGCTGTTCGGTATTTTTTAACTTGCATGCCACTCCTTAAGGCTATAAAAGGTGTTGCAATCAGGTTTTGTAGCTGTCATTGTAAAAACAGTTACCACAGCGTAAATACGTAACACTCATTGAGGGAATAAAACTGAAACCCTGCTCAGCCAGGGAAAAAAGAATTTTTTCTTCCTGTTTAACCGGGAAGCATACCGTATAATCTTAAAGTTAATCCTTGTTATGGATAAGTATGCTGCACTTAAAAAAAGGCTTTCTCAAAACAGTGAATGGCCCACCGTGTATATGTTTAAATTTATTGTTCCTGCTCAATTGGACAGTATTGCACAGGTTGAAGCTTTGTTTGATGAGAATGCCATCGTTTACCGGAAAGAATCCAAAACGGGTAAATTTGTGAGTATCACAGCCAAACAAAAAATGGGCAATGTCCAACAAATTATTAATGTATACCAAAAGGCAGAAAGCATCAAAAATATTGTGGCCTTGTGATTTTTCATCCCCGGGTTGCAGCAAAATTGTATCTTTGCAGAGAAAACAAAAATTATTATAATGGCAAGTAAAAAAAATCTGAAAAAGGATATCAACTATCTCACACAGGAAGTAGCAGAAACATGTTTTTTGCATCTGCACCTGAACCAGGATAAAGAGGAAAAGGTGAAAGAGATAGATGCAATGGTCCATGAAGTTGTGGACTTACGCAATGATTTGATGGAGAAAATTAATAAGCCGGACGAGGATGCATTGAAAAAATCAGCCAAGGCTTATTACAAGGGCATTTTTCAACAAATGATAGATAAAGTGGATGACACTTTTGAACGTTTGGATAAAATGGATGCCTGAATCCTTGAAGAGTAAGAAAAAAAGGGACACTGCATTGGGATGTCCCTTTTTTTGTGAGTACTTTTTGTTGTTTAAAAAACCACGAACCTATCATTTTGCCAGCCCAGTTAATGAAATTTTGAAAGTCCATTCGGATAGTTTTTGAGTCTCTTATGGCTACAGAGAAATTTCAGAAATGGCCAAACAACCCAACCTTATGAGTAAGAAAAACCAAATCAGAGTTAACAAAAAAAAGAAAACCGACGCAGGCCTTTCTAAAAGCCGCCCAAAGTCGAAAACCGGTTTTCGACCCCATAAAAAGAAGACCGATGAAACGGCTCCCGCAAAAAGCGATGGGCTTATCAGGCTCAACAAATTCCTGGCAAACTCCGGTGTTTGCTCACGGCGTGAGGCAGATGTGCTCATCGAATCGGGTGCGGTAAGTGTAAACGGAGAGATTGTAACCAGGCTGGGAACCAAAGTTAAGCCAAGCGATACGGTGTTTTATAACGGGCAGAAGCTCAGAGCCGAGAAAAAGGTATATGTGCTGTTGAACAAACCCAAGGATTTTATAACCACCACCGACGATCCACAAAAAAGAAAAACAGTTCTTGACCTGGTGCGCAAAGCGGGTAGAGAGCGCATTTTTCCTGTGGGACGGCTTGATCGCAATACCACCGGGTTGCTCTTGCTGACCAACGACGGGGAATTAGCCAAAAAACTTACACACCCCAGTCATGGCGTGAAAAAGCTTTATGAAGCTCATTTGGATAAGCCCCTGACAAAGGCTGATATGGTGGCTATTTCGGAGGGTGTGGTATTGGATGGTGAGAAGGTGATTCCTGATGCCATTGCCTATGCCGGAACAGGAGAGAAAAAGGAAAAGGTCGGTGTGGAACTGCATTCAGGCCAAAACCGTGTGGTGAAAAGAATTTTTGAGCACTTTGGCTACAAGGTGGTTAAACTCGACAGATCTGTTTTTGCCGGTCTTACCAAAAAAGATTTGCCAAGGGGTAAGTGGCGTTTTCTCACCGAAAAAGAAGTGGGATATTTGATGATGGGTAAACAATAAAGGGTACGAAATTTGAGAGTTTTTCGTTATCAAAACAGTTAAATCCTTATCGTTGATAAATTGAAAGCCCAAAAGTTCACTCCGCATATTATTTGGCAATTTATTCGCCTGGCCCTGATTTCGGGGATTGTATTTTTATTGGTTGCAATTGTTACCTTCTCTTTGCTTGGGTATCTTTACCGTGATCAAATCAAAGAGCGGTTTATCAATCAGCTAAACAAAGGGCTGCAAACGCAAATTTTTATCCGGGATATTTCCGTTAATGTATTGCGCAGCTTTCCCCTTGCCTCCATATCTCTAAAAGATGTTGTGGTTTTAGAGACCCCCAACGGCCAGGACAGGGATACCCTGATAGCTGCCCAAAGAGTCTATTTTCAATTTAGTGTGGCAGACCTGCTCAAACGCAACTATACCATCAGACAAATGGAAGTTGCCCGGGCATCGGTAAATATGAAAATTTTTGAAAATGAGCAAAACAACTACACTTTTTGGGTGCAGGACAGGGATGAACCAAAGGATGAGCATGACCTGGAGCTACAGTTACAGAGCGTTATACTCAATGATTTAGATTTCCGGTTCACCGATAAAGCCAATAACCATTTGGTTGTTGCCTCGCTGGGCAACGCAAGGGTATCAGGTAATTTTACCCAAAACAACTACCTGCTGGAAACCAGGGGAGACTTGTTCCTGGAAGAGCTGAGAATTGATAATGCTTTTATGGCCGGGAATAATAGGTTGCAATTCAATTTTGGGTTTTTGGTTGAGAATAATGATGTTTTTACTTTTCGCGACGGAAGTTTTCAATTTGGCAGTCATGCGTTCTTAGCACAGGGCAGTTTGGATTTTTCAGATGAGCTTACCTATCTGGACCTGAAGTTTTCCGGTGATGACCTTCAGCTTGAAAACTTTATCAAAGACCTACCTCCCAGGTATGTCAGGTATTTTGAGGGTTACACCAGCCGGGGATCGTTTTATTTTGATGCTGCCATCAGCGGTACTTTCAGCTCTGTTGTTAATCCCTATGTTTCAGCCAACTTTGGCATACAATCAGGTCAGATGATCCATCGCAGGGCCAACCTGAAGTTCGAAGATGTTTCCTTTGATGCCGCTTTTGAAAACGGCACCAGTAGGAGCACCCAAAGTTCGCGCCTGGTTGTGAGCGACTTCTATGCCCGGCTCAATCAAAGTGAGCTCTCCGGAAAAGGTAGTGTTTTTAATTTCGATGCTCCGGAGCTTGACTTTACTCTATTCTCGGATATCAATGCAGATGAATGGCTCCGGTTTCTGCAAATCGACACCATCTCAAGGGCGGATGGTCGACTGCTGGTGGATTTAGCGTTTAAAGGAAAGCTGGATGAGAGTAGAACGTTTAAATCTCACCAATTTATGGCCAGCAAAATCAAAGGTGAAGTAAAGGCAGAAGACTTTTCTTTTGCCATGAAAAACGACAACCTTGATTACAACAGCATTACGGCTGATTTTGTATTCAACAACAATGATATTGTGGTAGAGCATTTTTCGGGCAAAGCTTCCGGAAGTGATTTTGAAATGAAAGGCTATTTCAGAAATGTCCTTCCGTGGTTGTTTTTGGAAGATGAACGGTTACAAATCAACGCAAGCCTGGTTTCTGATCGGTTGAATTTTAATGAATTGCTCCAACACAGTGTGAGCGAAAGTGACACCACTTACCAACTGAGACTCTCCGACAAAATTGATTTCCACTTCAGGGCTGATGTCGGCAGTTTAGCTTTTAGAAGATTTGAGGCCCAAAATGTAAAGGGCACACTGAATATGAAAGATCAACTTTTTTATGCCAGTGATATTTCCTTGTCTACCATGAAGGGTCATATTTACGCCAACGGTTATATCAATGGGCAAAACGATGATTATCTTATTATGGGTTCGGATGCACGCTTTGACAATGTGGATGTATATGACCTGTTTTATCAAACGGGCAATTTTGGTCAGCAAAGCATCAGTTATGAAAATATCAGGGGCCGCATAACGGCCGATGCCAGCTTTGTGTCGCACTGGACCCCCCAGCTGGAAGTCGATTGGCAAACCCTGGAGACCACTGCAGATATCAAAGTGGAAGATGGTGAGCTTATTAACTACAAACCCATGCTCGCCTTATCAAGGTTTATCCGGGTCGGGGATTTGAACCAGGTGAAATTTTCAACCCTGGAGAACCAGATCCGTATAAAGGATCAAAATATTATCATTCCTGATATGGAGATAAATTCCAATGCCATCAATATTCAGCTATCGGGTGAACACACCTTTGAAAATGAGATTGATTACCGCTTGCAGGTTCTTTTGTCTGATTTGCTGGCAAGGAGAAATCGCGAAAGCCGGAACCCCCAGGAACAGTATGGGGATATTATTGATGATGGACTGGGACGAACTACCCTGTTTTTGCGGGTTACGGGTAATATCGATGATCCTGTTTTCAGATACGACACCCATGGGGTAAGGGAAAAGCTGCGCGAGGACCTCAGGCAGGAAAGGGAAAACCTCAGGCAAGTCTTCAGAACCGAATTTGGGTTGCCATCCAATGATACCCTGCCCGATGGATCGCTGGCTGATCCTACCGAACGGCAGAAGCAACAAGAGGAAATTGAAGAGGGTGAGAAAGGACGGTTTATCATTGAGTGGGATTAAAAACCACAAAATCCACGGAAATATAATCGCCTGCGGCAAACAAGATATACAGCTATTTGTTTTTTTGGTATTTTTACAGCAAAATTTGCTGTGATAACCGATAAAAGCTTGCAGCCAGGCGGGTGGCGCCACGGATTGTAGCTCGGATGCCCAGCTTTTGATGCTCACTGCCAGGTTTGGAGCTTTCCATCTTAACGATGAATAGAACATGTAGTATTATCAATAGTTCATGCAAAAGGTCTTTTTTACGGTTAGCAGAGCATCAAAATCCACTTTATGATAGATACAGATTTTTTTCTTTTCCGGGAAAACGAAAAAGTACAATCTTATGATCCGTCTTTTTCAGAGCACTACACATCCAAAAAAGACACCCAGGAAGAGTTTCAGGAACAAATTGACCAGCTCAGACAGCTGCAAAGTAAAATGTATGCCCAGGGTAAACATGGCTTTCTGATCATTTTGCAGGCCATGGATGCAGCCGGGAAAGACGGAGTGATTAAGCATGTGATGTCGGGGGTGAACCCCCAGGGATGTAAGGTGAATTCTTTCATGGCACCCTCTCATGATGAGCTTACCCATGATTTCATGTGGCGATGCATCAAAGCCATGCCTTCCCGGGGGCAAATTGGAATTTTTAACCGCTCTTATTATGAAGAAGTACTTATAGCCAAAATCCATCCTGCCTTGCTGGCCCGGCAGAACCTGCCTTTTTACCACAAAAAGCTCCATCTCGACCCGCTGTTTTGGCAAAACCGCTACAACGATATTGTAAATATTGAGAAGTATTATGCCAATAATGGGTATACCATACTGAAGTTTTTTCTCAACGTATCCAAGGCAGAACAGAAAAAACGATTTTTGTCGCGCATAGAAAATGAAGCCAAAAACTGGAAATTCGACATGAGCGATGTGTTTGAACGGCAGAAATGGGATGAGTATCAGCATGCTTACCAGCAAATGTTAGATAATACCTCCCATCAAAGTGCTCCCTGGTATATCATCCCTGCCGATAAAAAGTGGTATATGCGCCTGGTGATAAGTAAAATAGTTGTTGAAAAGCTTGAAGAGCTGGGTTTGGCATATCCCAGGGTGGGTAAAAGACACCGGGAAGATATTCAAAAAGCAAAGATCATGTTGGAAAGGGAGTAATTTACATAGTAGCACCCAGCCAGATTACTGTTATCTTGGGGGATACAAAATAATTGGGGGTGCTTACCGTTTTCACACTAATTGCCTTCATCAGGACTATACAACCGGATGTTTTTTCTGATTTAAAAAATTGAACCATTGAATATTTATTCTAAAAAACAACACTGGAAAATTTACTTGCTGGGGTTTGCAGCAATAATTGTAGGACTTTCGCTATATTATACCAATACATTGGTAAAAAAAATCGCCGAAGATGAACGTCAGAAAGTGCGCATCTGGGCTGATGCAGTGCAGAATCGATCCAGCCTTGTTCGGGTTACCGATGAGTTTTTTGAGGAAATGAGGAACGAGGAGCGTAAAAGGGTTGAACTATGGGCTATGGCTACACGTAAGTTTATTGAGGATGACGGGACAGGTGATATTTCCTTTTATGCACGGGTTATTGAAGAGAATACCACCATCCCCGTTATGATTGTGGGTGCCAATGACACCATTATCAGCTACCGCAACCTTAGAGAAGATGGTGAAGTCATCAGGTACGAGGGAAAACCTTTTGAAGGGGAAATCAAAGAAAGATTCTCCCGCTATGATCCCATCCCTATTGCCTATGCCGGGCAGGAAGATTATTTATATTACCAGGATTCCTGGCTTTTTACCCAAATGCGAGAGGTGATGGATGACTTAATTGATTCATTTCTCAGTGAGGTGGTGATCAATTCGGCCAACGTTCCCGTGATAATAACAGATAGCGCAAAAACAAGTATTATTGCTGCCGGCAACATCGGCAACGGAGAGCTTGATGATAGCCAGTTTGTGCAGCAAACCATTGATAAAATGGCCGATAAAAACCAGCCACTGGTCATTGAGCTCCCATCACACGGAACCTGCCATGTGTTTTACACCCACTCTTTTTTACTTACACAATTACGGTACTATCCTTATTTCCAGTTTACTGCCATCGGTATCTTTTTGCTGGTAGCCTATCTGCTTTTTAGTACCGCACGCAATGCCGAACAAAACCAGGTATGGGTGGGCATGTCCAAAGAGACTGCCCATCAACTGGGTACCCCGATTTCGTCACTCATCGCCTGGATTGAGTTGCTTAAAATGGAAGGCGTGGGCGACAATACCATTGCAGAAATAAAAAAGGATGTGGGTCGACTGGAAAATATTACCGAACGGTTTTCCAAAATTGGTTCTGAGCCCAATTTGTCTCTCAAGCCCATAGCAGAAGCCGTGGAGGAAGCTGTGGATTATATGAAAACCCGTACTTCCAAAAAAGTGCATTTTGCCATCCATAATCACAGCAGCAACAACCCCGTAGTCCCCCTCAACAACAACTTGTTTGGCTGGGTGTTGGAAAACCTTTGTAAAAATGCGGTGGATGCCATGGCTGGAAATGGTTCTATTACCGTTGACATTTATGATAATACATCAAAAGTGTATGTTGATATTTCTGATACAGGAAAAGGTATCCCCAAATCCCAGTTCAAAGCCATTTTTAACCCTGGGTTTACCAGCAAAAAAAGGGGGTGGGGATTGGGTCTGTCTCTTACCAAAAGGATTATCGAGAATTATCACAACGGGAAAATATTTGTCAAAAATTCCTCGCCTGAAGGTACAACTTTCAGGATTGTACTGAAAAAAGAGAAAACGGGGTAAGACATTGCTGCAAAACTTTTTTAAGGTTTTATTTTTATTGTTTAATTTTGTTAGCAAACGGAAGGTAAAACCATGGTTCGTTTTGGTTGTTTCCTGTTTTTGATGGAGTTCATCGTTATTGTTTTATTCACAAACAAATAAAGATCACCCGCTTATGACCCTGTTTTTTAAACCCGCCAACCTAAGGCTTTTCCCACTGATTTTACTTATCCTTGTGCTCCTGTCCTTTCGCTCCTCATCGGTAGACAAGATTATGATGAAGATGGAAAGCCAGAGCCTTCATAGAGGCAAAGTCGTTAATGTGGATGCATGGCTGTATTTTGAATCTCTTACCGGTCGTATGGTAACCCGCTATGAAAATCCTGCAGGTAATATTATGGTTTCCAATGACAAGGGAGAGGTGAGTGTTTACGACCAGGATGAAAATACGGTAAGTTATGAGCAGGGGGCAGAATATAGTACCGAATCAAGTATGGTTCATTTCTTTTTGCAGGGCAAAACCCAGGATATGGGTTTGTCTGATTTTGGCTTTCAGCAGATGAGTACCGAGTTTGAAAATGGTTTGACCATTACAGAATGGTTTCCACCAGCTTCGCTCTATCACCTTTACAACAGGATTGAGTTGGTGCATGAAAATTTTCTGCCCATCTATGCTGCCTACTATGATGCGCAGCGTAACCTTGCCAAAAAAGTTTTTTATGCAGAATATGAGCATTTGGGAGATGTATCCATCCCCACACTCATTACCGAGTTTAATTATATAGAAAACGATTCCATTATCAATCGTATCCGGTTTTCCGAAATAAAAACCAATCACCAGGCCCAAAGCCCATGGTTTGACTTTGAAATCCCCGAAGATGCCAAACTTGACCGTTAAAATTGTTATGTGCCTTTGGGGTGCCCTAATGACTTATTCTGCATGGGGAAGTTCACCCAAAACTGACCGGCAGCTGCTTTCGCAAAAACCCGTAACAGGCACTGAAGAGATACATGAGCACGATATCCGGTTTATGCGTAGTGAATCGGGCAACTTTTTTGTCCGGAACAATCCTGCATCCTTATTGTTTGGTGGATTGATGTATGCTTACCAGGCTTTTATTTCTCCCCAACTGCCATCAGAGTGCTTATACGACGAGTCCTGCTCCCATTTTAGTCAAAAACTCATCATCGAGTATGGTTTGCTAAAAGGTGTGTTCACCACATCGGATCGTTTGATGCGCTGCAACCGGCTTTCTGCCCTGGATGTCCATCCCCTTTGGGTCAATGAAGAATCTGGCAGGGTTATCGAATCTGTTGATGTTTATAAAACTACCCCCTAATGCTACGGTACTTTTTAGTTATCGCCATTTTCAGTCCCATTCTTTTGTGCATCAAAACCCTTGATGCACAGCCGGGGGCATCCTTTCAGAGTGAAGTTAGATTTATTCAGCATATGCTTTCGCGGGGTAACCAAAAGGAAGCACTGCTGCTACTTGAGAGGGTTCAACCACATGACAAAGCTCAGGAAGATACACTCAATTACCTTACCGGATGGACGCTTTATGGACAAAAAGAACTTGAAGCATCGGCCTGGTACCTGGAGCAGGTGAGCCGGGATAGCAGGTACTGGAACAAAGCCAACTTTTTTGCAGCCTATAACTACGCATACCTTGATCAAACCACCCTATCGTTACAGTTACTTGAAAAATTTGACAACTCCTCTTCCAATCAGGTTTTATACATGAAAAACTTTCAGAAGTCGGGCATTGCTCTTCTGGATAGGAGATTGCATGATTTTGAATACCTTGCACAAGGTTTTGCCGCCGAATATAGTTTCTTGGAAGAGGAAGAGCAAAAAATGGCAGAGTATTATCAGCAGATTAAAGAGAGAAGGGGAAGGTCTGCTTTTGTAGCCGGCCTGCTGTCAACAGCGATACCCGGTTTGGGTAAAATGTATGCTGGTAAAACAGCAGAAGGCATATCGGGATTTTTGTATGTGGGAGCCCTGGGGGCTGCCAGTTATGATTTTCATCGCAGACTTGGTCCGCAAAATG
>SLQX01000044.1 GCA_007131245.1 Bacteroidales bacterium | reverse complement strand
TTGTGACTACATCCACAGGGGTGGCAAACAGATCGGGGCGGGCAGCTCCTTTTGTTTCAATGGCCATGGGCTCGATTTTATGTGCAAAAGCATAAAAAACCAGCGAAAGCAACCCATCAAAAGTACCATCGTATTGAAAAGTTGTTGGGTTTTCCATCAGAACAAGCTTAATTGTGTACCATACTGTGTGGTGGGTTTGACCAGTTTTTGCCTTATGCGGGAAGGGTCAAAGTTTTGGGTCCTTGCAGGGAGCTCCCGGCAAACGATAAAATAGCGGGCCCGGTTGAGGGCCACCCCCATGCGTTTGAGATGCAAAAAGGATATCCTGCCAAACTTCCGGTTGGCCGCTATCAGCTTGGCCGAACGCACACCAATACCCGGCACCCGGAGTATCATTTCATAGGGCGCCCTGTCCAGGTCAACGGGAAAAAACAGGGGATTGCGCAAGGCCCATGCCAGCTTGGGATCTATCTGGGTATCCAGGGATGGATGCTGATCATCCAGGATTTCGTCGTAACGAAACTTATAAAACCGCATCAGCCAGTCGGCCTGGTAAAGCCGGTTTTCCCTCAGCAACGGGGGTTGAATCATGGCGGGCAGGCGTTTATCAGCATTGTTGACCGGGATGTAACCTGAAAAGTAAACCCGCTTGAGCTTTTGCTCATTATACAACCCGGAAGCCAAACGAAGGATATCCAAATCGCGTTCAGGACTGGCACCCACGATAAGCTGTGTACTTTGGCCGGCTGGCACAAAAGCGGGAGCTTTACGGTACTTTTTACGCTCCTCCCGGTTGCTGATAATCTGCCCTGAAATCTGGTTCATGGGAGTATAAACACTGGTATAGTTCTTTTCAGGGGCCAGCAGGCGCAAACTATTTTCCGATGGGATTTCAATGTTCACACTCAACCGGTCGGCATGCCGGCCCGCTTCTTCTATAACCTCAGGGGATGCCCCGGGTATGGCTTTCAAATGTATGTACCCGTTAAACCCGTGTTCTTTGCGCAGCCTGCGTGCCACAGCTGCCAGCCGCTCCATGGTATAGTCAGGGCTGACCATAACCCCCGAGCTAAGAAACAATCCTTCGATATAATTGCGCTGGTAAAAACGGATGGTCAAATCCACCATCTCCTCCACGGTAAACCCGGCACGGGGAATGTCATTGGAGGCACGGTTAACGCAATAGGCGCAATCATAGATGCACACATTGGAAAAAAGAATTTTCAACAACGATATGCAACGCCCATCGGGGGTAAAAGAGTGGCATACTCCCGAACGCTGGGCATTACCAAGCTCCCCTTTCTGAGAGCCCCGGCTACTGCCACTGGATGAGCAAGACACATCGTAGCGGGCGGCATCGGCCAGTACCTCTATCTTATGTAGCAGCTTATTATTCAAGGTTTACTACTTTTGATTGTCTTACAAACAAAAACAACGCTCATAAGATACACAATTTAGGCAATTAACCGTATTCACAACCCTGTTTTTCAATCTACACTTTGCAAATAAGACATTTGGCTTTTGAATGCATTGATTGTTCAAAACAGGATTTGTGTCGAAAACGTCAGGCAATTCCCGACCTGTAATCCTGTAATCAACAAAATTAAACGTCTTGTATCATGTTCATTTTAACAATTAAAAACCAAACAATACATACCACCGGACGTTAAGTAATCAAAGCATGGTATGCGCTTTTGGCTTAACCCTCAAATGAGAAAACAAAGCCCAGGGTATTGACGTTGTAAATCAACGCAATCAAAGAATTCCATGCATCAGGAAGACAGAAAACTACGTGCAACAACGCATGTTGATTCTCAACAAAAACACATTTTCAAAAACCCATATCGTGAACCTTAAATAGTAGAAATATGAAAAAAAGACTTTTGCTCATCAGTAATTCAACAAACTATGGCGAAGAATACCTTGCATACACGCGGCAATATATCACCGACTTTTTGGGGAAAGAAGTCCGGAATGTTGCTTTTATACCCTATGCAGCTGTAGACCTCTCTTTTGTTGAATATACCAACAAGGTCTATGATGTTTTTTCGGGCCTTGGCTATACGGTAAAATCCACCGAAGATCCCCTTGGCGCCGCAAAGGTTATAGAAGAAGCGGATGCCATTGTTGTGGGAGGAGGCAATACATTTCACCTGATACACCATATGCATGAAAAAGGTTTGATGGACGTAATACAGAAAAAGGTGGAGGAAGGCATCCCTTACTTAGGCTGGAGTGCCGGAAGCAATGTGGCCTGCCCCACCATCCAGACGACCAACGATATGCCGGTCATTCAACCCACAAGCTTTGAAGGACTCTCCCTGATTCCGTTTCAAATCAACCCACACTATACCGACGGGCAAATCCCCAACCATAATGGAGAATCCAGGGAAGAGCGCATCAGGGAGTACCTGGAAATCAACCCCGATTTTACAGTAGTGGGCCTGAAAGAAGGGACGATGATAAAAGTGGAGGGAGAAAAAGTTAACTTACTGGGCAACAAAACCATGAAGATTTTTCGGAAAGATCAGCCCACACTGGAGTATGACCCCAGTACATCGCTGGATTTTATTCTGAAGTAAGAAAACCCTATCTTTCCTTGTGATGATATCCCGGATGACACTGCCTTTGCATTGTTTTCCGGGATTTTTTTTCAGGGGATATACTTAAATGTATTTAACATAAAGTAAAAAACTTTAAACGCCTTATTCCCTATATTTGTGTAAAGCAAACCCAGTTTCAACCAAACCGCCAAAATGAAAACCCACCATCTGGATTTAACCCGCCCCACCGAAGATAAAGGTCCCCTGAAGATCGTAAAAACACAAGTGTTGGATGGAGCCAATTATTATAGCGCAAACCCGGCGATTGTTATGAAGTTACAGGGGTCAGACACCGTGCAAATGGCCGCACTGGCCGGTGATGAGTTCCGTGAAAAACTGTTGAAGATCATCCCTTCCCTGGAACAACACCCCTGCAAACAAGATGAAGAGGCGACGTTTTTGCTTGAAGGCAAGTCTGTGGTTTATGCCGAACACCTGGCCGGGCACATTGCTACCGAGCTCCAGGTGCTGGCAGGATTGCAAGTGGATGCAAAATCTTTTTGCAAACATTTTGAAAACAATAAAAGACTGGCGGTATACCCCTTCCTGGAAGAACAAACGGGGCTGTATGCCGGTGAAGCAGCTGTGAGCATCCTGAACACCCTGCTAAATGGCGTTGACACCGATGCGGACATATGTACCGGGCACCTTACTTATCTGAGACAGAAACATATGCCGGGCCCGGGCAAACAAGCCATCATTGACGAAGCCCAACAGAGAGGCATCCCTGTTATGCATCTGCCCAACTACAAGCTTACGCAGCTGGGTACAGGCATGTTTCAGAAGAGGCTTCGCAACACCCTCAGCCCTTATGCAGGGTTTCTGGCTGTAGGAAATGTAAAAGACTCTTGGTTGAGCACCCAGATGATGGGAAACGCTGGTATACCTGTGGCCAAAAGCATTCTTACCCAAAGCAAAGAAGAAGCCCTTAAGTTTAAAAAAAAGGTAAACAAACCCATAGTAATAAAATCCCCCTGCAATGAAAGGAAAAGAAATGTATTCCCGGTGCTCACCCGCAAGAACGACATCGAAAGGGCTTTCCTGCTTTGCCAAACCCAGGCTGAGAAAGTATTTGTTCAGGAACATATACCCGGTTTCACCTACCGGCTGCTTGTCATTAACAACAGATTTGAGGCTGCCACACTCCTTGAAAAGCCAGAAGTGACAGCCAACGGTAAAGATACCATAGCCATGCTGCTGGAAAAACTCAACCAGGACCAAAACCGTGTATCGGACAATAAAGGTTGTTTGAGTGTGTTGGAGGCCAGCGATGTGATGCTCGAAACCCTCTCTTTTTATGGCTATACCCTGGAAAGCATCCCAGATAAAGGGGTGAAAGTTGTTTTCAGCCATCACTCAAGCCCCAGGCAGGGTGCCTTTACGACTGATGTCACCGATGAGGTACACCCTCTGAATGCTTTTTTGGCCGAAAGGGCGACCGAAATAGCCGGACTGGACGTGGCAGGAGTAACCATCATTTGCCCCGACATCAGCAAACCCATTACCAGCGAACTGGGTGCAGTAATCAATGTTTTGGCAGGGCCTGACTTGCGAATGCATGTGAACCCCTGGAAAGGAAAGCCCAGGGATGTTGCATCAGCTTTTACAAGTATGCTTTTCCCTGAAAAAAGCTTGTCCCGTGTACCCCTGTTTTCTGTTACGGGGTCAAAGGGTAAAACAGCCTGTGCGGCTCTCATTCAATTTATGTTGCAAAAAGAGGGTTACAAAACGGGGATGGCTGTCTCAACAGGCCTGTATATCGGCAACCGGAAAATTTTGGACGGAAACATGGCTCACAAGCAAGCTGCCCGTCAGTTGTTGAAAGACCCCGGCATTGACAGTGCCGTACTGGAAACTTCTGCCATTAGCATTTTGCAACATGGTTTGGGATATGACTTTGCCGACTTTGGCATTGTTCTCAATATAGATAAGAAACAACTGGAACTGAAGGACCACGAAGATACATTTAACACTGCCCGGATCAAATCTGTTGTAAGCAGGAAAGTCTACAGGGAAGGGATGAGCATTCTCAATGCAGATGACCAACAGGTGCTCCAAATGGCTGAAAAAGCGGGCGGACAAGTTGCCCTGTTCACCACCCGGTCAGAAAATTCAGCGTTTAAAAAACATATACTCAAAGGAGGTTGGGGGGCCATAACAGAAAATAACACCCTATATCTATGGAACACCAGTGGCAAAACAGCTGTTGCCCCACTTGATACCATTCCCCTGTGGGAGGAAAAGAAAAATAAAATCATGCTACAGGCCATTATGGCCGCCACATTGGCAATGGCATCCTTTGATTTTACAACAGACAGAATAGGTCACCTGCTAAAAGCCTTTAAGCCTTACGAAAACCCCTGATTATTTTAATAACCAGCAAATAATCCATCGGTGCATCAACTTTTTGCATTGAATAACGTTCAAACATCAGATAAAACAATCTGCAATTGAATCTAATTGTATAATTTTGCGACAAATACAACGTAGTATTTACCGGGCAATACCCCGGGATATCCAAAAATTGTTTTACCCCAAAAATAGATCAAGCATGAACCGCAACCGTATCACCATACTTTTTGTAACCCTTATAATGTTTGCCACAGCATGCAGCTCGTCCAAACACCCTGTAAGTGTAAGGCATGTGAGAAGCTTAAATGCCGGTCACAGCCTTCAGGGTTTTTACTACGCTTTGCCCCGCAACGTAGTCACTGTAGACATTACAATACTCAAAACAGAAAGTATCCCCGGCCCCTTTGCCCCCTGGGCCGACAAATATCTTAGCATTGAGGATGTTATCAAAGAGCCGGCAACCCATTACAGCATAGCAGAAGTAAACATTAACAGCTTTGCAGAACCTGACCCCGGTGAATTCTATTTTGTGGAATATGATGTGGAGGAAGCCGGGGAAATCCCGTTCTCCATCTCCCTGAGTGAATCCGGGCTGATTACCAGTATAAATACTCCTTTTGACAGCCAGGAATTTTACCAGTCTATGCCCCGGGAAAATGAATACGGATACTTTGGTTCGGAAAGCACCTTCAACCATTTTGTGGAAAAAGGCCTGCGCGAACAAATCGACACCATTGTGGAAAGGGTGAAAAAAGACACCATAACGATGGAAAGGCAAACACTTCGCCGGACATGGGTAGAAAAAACCTCGGAAATACGCGCAAGAGAAGTGGCCGAATACATTCTCAATATCAGGGATAAAAAGTTTGATCTGATGAGTGGGTTTGCAGAAATCCCTTACGAGATGGAATCCATAAAGTATATGGTGGAGAAGTTGGAAAAACAGGAAAAAGACTACCTGGAACTTTTCACAGGGATTAAACCCCAAAGCATCATTAGATATCGCTATACCTACACCCCGGACAAAAACGCCACCGGCACTCCCCAAACCCTTTTCTACTTTTCAGAAAACAGGGGTGTACAGGAACACTCCGCACCGGATGCCGAGAGGATAACCATGACCATCGAACGAAGTGACATCACCCGCCAAATGAGCGTTTTTACCATGAACCCTACAGGAAGCAGGAAAGAAGTTCAGCGGGGAATCTTTTACAGAATTCCGGAACATGGCCACATAACCATTGAAAAAGAGAATAGCCCCCTGGCCGATGCCAGGATGCTCATCAATCAGTTTGGAACCATTACCAGCCTGCCGCCTGAAGATTTTGAGATTAAGTTTTACCCCAACACCGGCTCCATCAAATCTGTCACCAGAATAATTGAGGCAGAGTAACCACCGGTTGAACAGCAACAGGGCAGGAGAAAACGTGTTAGCAAAATAAAAAAAACAGCAATTCAAAAAAAACATGATTATGAAACACTTTATTATAACCGGACACAGCAAAGGACTGGGTGCCGGAATCGTTACCCAGTTAATGGATGAAAACTATCATATCCACGGAATATCAAGAACCGATAATATCGACCTTCAAAAACTGGCAAAAGCCAAAGGTTGCACCATCGATTTTTACTCATGTGATTTGGGGCATACCGATGAGATAGAGCCCGTTATGCAGCAGATATTTGCCAAAATCAAGCCCGAAGAGACCGAAGGTGTTTATTTGATCAACAATGCTGGACTCATAAAACCCATCGGACCAATAGAAACCCTTGACCCTGCCGAGATGGACCTGCACATGCGTGTTAACCTTCTTGCACCCATGCTTATCATTCGTGAGTTTATAAAAGCTACCACCGGATGGCAAATCCAGAAGCGGGTGCTGAACATATCATCGGGTGCAGCCACCAACCCCTATTACGGCTGGAGCAACTATTGTACCGGCAAGGCCGGCCTGGATATGTTCACACGAAGCTGTGCAACCGAACAGGAGAAAAAACAATACCCTGTGGAGTTAATGGCTGTAGCCCCGGGAATTATTGATACCGGGATGCAGACCACCATCCGTGGCACCACCGAAGAACAATTCATCCACAGACAAAAGTTTGTCGACCTTAAAGAGTCGGGGCAGCTCATTGCACCCAACCTGGCAGGTAAAAAAATCCAGGAGTTGTTGCTATCCAATGATTTTACCAATGGTGCAATTACCGACATCAGGGATCAATATAATTAAGAATAAAGACAGGTGCAAAGCGTAACGAAACTGTTGGTTTTTGCACCTGTTTTTGCAATCAGCCCTATTTATCAGCTACCAACCCCCAGTGACAAACCACTTTGCCCGGAACACCAAACAGGAAAAAATGGAAAAGATTAACCTTCAGGAATTTGAGAGTAAGGTAAAAGTAAGAAATCTTCAGATCGAGGATTTTGATACATTGGTTAGAATGCAGAAAATCTGTTTTCCATCCATGGAACCATGGACACGAGAAAACATTGAAAACCAGCTCCGCATTTTTCCCGACGGGCAAATTATTATCGAAATCGACGGGATGCTGGTGGCATCCTCCTCCAGCCTCATCATTGATTCGGAAGAGCTGGACCTGGACAAAAACTGGGATGAGATTTGCGATTACGGAAACATAGGGACCCACGACCCCGATGGTGACACCCTTTACGGGATGGAAATCATGGTACACCCCGATTATCGGGGAATGAAACTGGCCACCCGCCTCTATGAGGCACGCAAAGAGCTGGCCCGACAGCGAAACCTCATGCGAATTGTTATCGGGGGCCGACTACCGGGTTATAAAAATTACCGCGATGAGTTAAACATCAACCAATACGTTGACCGTGTTACCAGCAAAGCGATTTTCGACCCGGTGCTTACCCCGCAACTGTCCAATGGCTTCTCCCTGAAGAAAGTCATTAAAGAGTATATTGACGACGACAAGGAATCGGGTGGGTTTGCCACCTATCTTGAATGGAGCAATTTTGACTATCGCCAGGAGAAAGACAGGAAGTTCCTGGCATCGCTACCCGTAAGAATTTGCGTGGTACAATACCAAATGCGTCCCATACGCAGCTTCGATGATTTTGCGGTACAGTGCGAATACTTTGTGGATGTGGCATCGGGCTACAAAAGTGATTTTGTGGTGTTTCCCGAAATCTTTACCCTTCAGCTGCTCTCGCTTTTCCCCAAAGAAAACCCGGGAACAGCCGCTCGTAAGATTGGTGAGTTTACTGAGCAATACCTTGAACTCTTCAGCGATCTGGCCATCAAATACAATATCAACATCGTTGCTGGTTCCCATTTTACACCCGAAAATGAAAAGCTATACAACATAGCCTACCTTTTCAAACGCAACGGCGAAATAGGTAAACAGTATAAACTGCATATTACACCCAACGAAAAAAAATGGTGGGGCGTGGAACCCGGACGCAATATTGAAGTGTTTGATACCGACAAGGGTAAAATTGCCATCCAGATATGCTACGACATTGAATTTCCTGAGGTTTCGAGAATAGCAGTGGAAAGAGGTGCCAGACTGATTTTTGTCCCCTTTTGCACCGATGATCGCCAGGGGTATCTCAGGGTTCGGTATTGTGCACAGGCGCGGTGTGTAGAAAACCAGATTTTTGTGGCTGTGGCCGGAACCGTTGGTAACCTGCCACAGGTGGATAACATGGACATCCAGTACGCCCAGTCGGGTATATTTACGCCCTCCGACTTCTCTTTTGCGCGTGACGCCATCGCAGCCGAATGTACTCCCAATGTAGAAACCGTAATCATCAATGATATCGACCTTGAGCTGCTCAAACGCCACCGCAACAGGGGGACTGTAACCAACTGGAATGACCGGCGCACAGATATTTATCGGGTTCAGGCACTTGATCATGACCTGGAAAGACATGAACCCCAGGATCCTTACTAGGCCATCAGGCTGATTCTGCGAGAAGGCAAACACACCTTATCGCCACACATGCTTTTCTATAAATCATCGCAATACGAAAAAAAGCTTGTTATGCTTAGGTGAAGGTAGTTTGTTTTTGCAAAGCTTTGAAAATCCCGGTTTTATCAAAGAAACAACGCAAACATAACAAAAGGGAAAAGTTTTTGCCGATGCAAGTATTATTACTATCGTTTATGTGGTTATGAGCCAGGGATTCACTGGCTCCAAGACCAGATTTGTACTTTGGGAAAGCTAAAGACATAAGCCCTGCTCAAAAAAAATCACATCCTGGAAGATAGAGTCATTGGTTTGGAACAAAACCGCGAATTTAGGCTCTATGAAACATGTTATCTATATAGATTCCTAGTTATCAAATTATTTAAACCTAAAATGTCTATAAACAAAAAAAAGATGAGTATACTGAAAAAAATTGAGAAAAAAGAAGAACAGGTTATCAACTGGATGGGCCTCAACGGTATTTACATGCTAAGGGTAAGCATTGGAATCATATTCTTCTGGTTTGGATTTCAGAAGTTTTTCCCGGGGTTTAGCACGGCAGAAGACCTGGCCATCCAAACCATTGATGTAATGTCATTGGGCATCGTTAAAGCCCCCTACTCCATGCCCATTTTGGCTGTCTGGGAAACAGCCATTGGACTGGGTTTTATTTTTGGGAAATACATGCGTTTAACCGTTATTTTGTTATATCTGCAAATGGTGGGCACCATTTTTCCGTTGTTTGTTTTTCCTGAGGAAACCTTTCACAGCGTTCCCTTTGGACCTAGCATCCAGGGGCAGTATATTATTAAAAACGTTATTATTATAACAGCAGCCATGGTAATTCTGGCCCAGGACCAGGGTAGAAAAATAGGTATAAAAGGGTTGCAGAAAGAGTAAAAATGTAAAGATAAGTCGATTGGATAAAGGACATAATCAATTCCATAGAGCCTATGGCCAGTTGCGGATAAAGCTACGCACATAGAAACGAAACCAGTTGTCATTTTCTGTTTTGTTTCTGACATAGGCTCTGTGCTTTATATCAGGGTGCTTTTCTGCTATAAACAAAGCCGCCTTTCTGCCGGCATACTCCTGTAGCGATTGTAGCTCTCGGGCATCCAGTCTTTTAGATTGTAATACCCGGAGTATACCCAATGCTTCCGTATGCAGGTCATTAGCGGTATAATGTTCAACCACTTCTTTCATCAGATCTATATTGGACGATTCAGCCACAAAGTCGTACAGGCTTTGGTGATTGATACTGTACTGCTGCAAATGATAACGGTTATAAAAACTCTCTGTCTCCAGGTAATCTGTAATAAACCGGTCAAATCCCTCCCGGGCCCCCTGGAAGTAGGCCCTTTGCGCCTGGTTTATTAAAATCTGGTATTGGGCAGCATGCCCGGCATACGACAGCATTTGCAAGGTATCGTCAAAAGCATAATCACACTCACGGGATAAGTTGTTCAGTTCATGCGCCATCTGGTAACTTTCGTTGGCTTCGATGTAAAGCCCCCGCTGCATATAGTCGTGTACAGTGGCTATATGGCTGATAATATCACGCTCTCTGAGCTCACATTCCTTCCTGGTAATTTTTTCGGTTAAGTTCACGATCCGGTCATTGATGTTAGGATCAGTTCTCAGGTCGAAACGAAGGGCATATTCCAAAATTTCGTTAAGATACTCCCTTGCTTCGGTAGTCTCACTGGCCCATGCTTTCAGGTTTGCTTCCGAAAGCCGTTTAAGGACAAATTCCTTTACCTGTTCAAGGGTCATTTCCTGTGGATCTGCTTCAGGCTCTCTTACCACGTATTCAAGGGTTAACCTTTCGGCTTGTTCTCTTTTCTTCCTGGCCTGGCGGGCCAAGTCTGCCAAATCCTCCCTGCAGTCCAACCCAGGATTTTTCCGGCACAGCTCCAGGGCATGGTTCATATTTTTCTCCATGGCCACAAAATCATTTCGTTGCTGCGCCTCTTCTGCCAGGCGCAAATAACCATCTGCAACATTATTAAGCAGTAACATGGCCTCGGCATCATCGGGAATATATTGTTGTTGATCTGCCTGATATTCACGCGCACTTTCAACATATGTTTCGGCAAAGGAGTAACTTTCAGATATGTAGGCCCTACGTGCCACCGTAAGGAAAGAGCGATACATACCATAATGAACTTCAGCAATACTATCCCCCAGCGATTCAGGGCAATCCCACTGCACCGCAGAATGGCAAAACTCCTCCAGCCGGGTTAGGGTTTCCAGGGCATCCAAAAACCTTCCGTCCTGCATGGTTTCGGCGGCCAGGTCCATTTGGTGACGGAACAAATAGGAGCTGAATTCAACAGCAATATCTTCCCACTTACCGGGCAGAGGAGCTGGACCCAAAAGGTTTTCAAAACGGGAAGAAGCACTGCTTACTTCACCAGCCTGAAGCTCCAAATAACCCATCTCAACGTGAGCAGGTATATACAGTGAATTATAAACCAGTGCTCTTTCAAAGTTTCTCCTGGCTTGGGCGGTATCTCCTTGCATGAGGTGTTGCCTGCCATTAGCATACAAAACCCGGTCGATATGCGAAACAAGGTAGTTGTAATGACTCCTTAAATCTGTCAGGGCATTCTGCAGGCTGTCTAAAAGGGAAAGCACAGCCCCGGGGTCATTTTGTTGCAGGTTGAGTTGTTCATGAAAAGGGGCTGATTGCAGTTTGGCTGCAAGAACCTCCGCTTCACATAAACGGAACTCATCGAGAATCGCATTTTCATCATCTGCGGAATCCAAATCCTGGATGAGAGAAAAAGCCTGTTGTGCCTCTTCGCTTGCAGCATAGTAGGAAGCGTAAGCTTTGCGCCAGCCAGTTACTTTTTTCAGTCTGTTTTCATCATAATGGAAAGAAACTTTCTTTATCTCCAGCCTGTGGTTTTCCTCTTGCGGAATCGGAAATGCAAATATACTATCCCCCTTCCAGTAGTTTTGCCAGTGAATATCTTTGATAACAAACTCATCCAATGGCTCCTGGTGTTCATTTTTCAATAGGATCTGGAGGTCGAGCAACCCGGGAATTAACATATCATGCACCAGGAAATCCCGGTAATAAAAATCACCCGAAAGGTGAGTTTGCAGCATCTCCATGGAAATATTAACATATTCATCACCTTGCTTTAAAGTAAAAGCCATTTGTGCGTTCCACTGATATTTGGTAAACACCCTAAGTTGCTGATTCCCCTCAGCCAGCAGCTGTAAAATTTCATTTACAACCTTCCCGCTACCTTTTCGTGCCGTGGGGCTAAAGGAATATTCATGCTCATGCTCCACCACAGTAGTATCACCAATCCACACCTGGGAGGAGGTCTGAAATGTCAAACCCAGGACAAGAAAAATAAGGGGGATGTGTATTTTGTACGCCAGGAAACCAAACATTATTTAAACAGGAAGTTTCATAAACAAAACGCAAAGATAGTTTTTTCCCGAATCAATTAGGATGGTGTAAAACGGATAAGAAAACAAAAAGGATCAACACCCTGCTCAAAAAGCTCCCCGTCCTGATAAAGAAAGGATTCGCAAAGTTATACACCATAGGGCCGCCTTTGGGTTTCATGCATCTTTTATTCGTCATATATATAAAAAAAGAGGCACTCATAGCGGTGCCTCTTTTTATATATTACATGGGTAGTCGTTAACGCTTATTTGGTCATACCACCACAAACAGGAATTACCTGGCCGGTGACATAGGAAGAAAGGTCGGAAGCCAGATAGATGGCAGTGTTAGCAACATCTTCAGGTTTACCGGCTCTTTTGAGCGGAATTTTCTCAGCCCACTCTTTTTTCACATCCTCAGGCAGCTTGGCGGTCATATCGGTTTCAATAAAACCAGGCGCTATGGCATTGCATCGAACATTGCGTGCTCCTATTTCCTGGGCCACCGATTTTGTAAACCCGATCATACCTGCCTTGGATGCCGCATAATTTGCTTGTCCGGCATTACCGCCGAGGCCTACAACCGAACTCATATTAATAATAGAGCCACTGCGTTGCTTAAGCATATAACGCTGGGCAGCCTTGGTAAGATTAAATACAGACTTCAGGTTGATACGTATTACATCATCCCAGTTATCTTCAGTCATGCGCATAAGAAGGGTATCACGGGTGATACCGGCATTGTTGACCAAAACATCCAGTTTCCCAAAGTCCTTTGTTACACTGGCAACCAGTTTTTCGCTATCTTCAAAACTACTGGCATCAGAAGCATACCCTTTGCCTTTCACACCGAGATTCTGAATTTCTTTTTCCAACTCCTGGGCCTGTTCGTCGTACTTCAGATCAGAAAACGCTACATCAGCACCCTGCTGAGCAAAAGCCAACGCAAGGGCTTTTCCAATACCTCTCGATCCGCCCGTTACCAGGGCTACTTTTCCTTCTAGTAATTTCATGTTCATCTTATTGTTTGTTTAAAATTATGTAGTTCGATAAAACACCTGACATTTGCTGCCAAAAGAAGTATCCATGGATAGTTTAACCACTTTATCACATATATGAAATAAAGTGCTGATCACTCCCTTGGCTTTACCTCTTCACCTTTTTTTGTCAACAACCAACACGACAAGGCAACAATCATTTTGTCCAAATTTAGTATAATTTTCAGGTTTTAACAAAATGTTGTGTGGTGAATTAAAAAAAGCGGCCTCTGCTCGCGGGAGCAGAGGTCGCTGGTGACAAAAAACGTAGGCTTTTAAAAAGCCAGGTTTAAAACCACTTAACAAGACTAAGGTCCTGTCTATGCGGGCTTAATGGGTTTTTCGGGAACAGGCGGAA
>SLQX01000166.1 GCA_007131245.1 Bacteroidales bacterium | reverse complement strand
TAAAACATGCAGTCAGAGTATTGTTGGCGAGCTCCATCTAACCAAATTAATAAAATTATAGACAGATGAAAACATTAAAGATTCACCTTACGATTTTTACCTGCTTTTTTTTAACCCTTTTTGCTGCCATGTCTTCACCCCATAAAGGGTTGGATGCCAAAGTTGACTCATTGCTGCGGGCACACTATGGGGCAGAAGGTCCCGGAGGTGCCATTGCTGTGATTTCAAGCGAAGGTGTTGTGCTGAAAAAAAGTTTTGGCATGATGAACCTGGAAAAGAACCTCAAAGTGAATGAGCACACCCTGTTTGATATTGCCTCTGTTGCCAAACAGTTTACTTCCTTTGCCATATTAATGCTGGAGCAAAAGGGACAGCTCGACCTGGATGTCGACATCCGCAGGTACATTCCTGAATTGTCCCCTTATGACCATGAAGTGACCGTCAGGCATTTGATGCACCATACAAGCGGTGTGCCTTCTACCGATGTACTTCGACTTATTGCAGGCCTGAGCCTGGATGAAACCTGGACCCAGCAACAGGAAATTGAAATCCTGAGGTCCTACCCGCATCTGAACTTTCCACCCAACAGCGAGTATCTGTATTCCAACGGAGGATACTCTTTGCTGGCAACCATCATCGAAAGGGTTACGGGCCAGAGGTTTGATGATTTTATGCAACAGCAGATTTTTGCTCCAATGAATATGAATTCATCATTGGTCTTGACAGAGCTTCCTGCCGATAGTACTTTGTTTGCAGTGGGCTACAAAAAGGAGGAAAACGGGTATTTACCCTTTAGCAGTATGAATGATTTCAGCTATGGTGGTGGGAATATTTATGCCAGTATAGATGATATGATTCAATGGTCGGGCAATATTCTTAATCCCACCCTCCAAAACCCCGCTTTTTTTGACAGGATTCAGGAACCGCAACATATTCTGGAGAACGGCGATACCATTATCTATACCAATGGTTTTTATGCCCGCACATATAAAGGGTTGCTCATGACCGACCACAGTGGTGGTGTGCCCGGATTCAGAAGTTTGTTGATGTATTTTCCTTCAGAGCAAACAATTATCGTTTATCTGGGGAATGTGGAAAACAATACTTTTCGCAGCTTGTGCAATGCCATAGCAGAAATGATGTTTGGAGAAAAGTTTGTTGAGAAACCGGTTGCTCAGCGTGTTGCCGTTGAATATGATGTGGAAGAAGTAAAAAGATTGGAAGGAAATTACCGCCTGCCCGATGGAATGGAGCTTGGTTTCCAGCTTGATAAAGATACCTTCTGGGTTGTTGTACCCGGGGGTGAAAGATTTCAGCTGTTTGCAGAAAGGGAGAATCATTTTTTTCTGAAAGCCTTTGATGCGCAATGTACTTTTATTATAACGAAAGATGGCGTTGCAGATAATATGATTTGGCACCAGGGAGGAAGTGACCATGAAGCCCGGAGAGTCACCGAGGCAGTTCCTTTCATGGAAGAAGAAAAGGTCTTTCTCACCGGAACCTACAAGCCTGAGGGGTTGGATGCTCAATACCGGATTGTTTATGACAATGATATTCTGACCTTGTATCTGCCCGAAACATTCTCAAAATACCTGGGTTTTGGAAAGTCAGAGATGAGCCATATTAATGGTGATAGTTTTTATCTGCAGTGGCTTGGGGTCATTGAATTGACAAGGGACGAGAAGGGGCGCATTGATGGTTTTGTATTGCTCAACCTTGGGAGGTTAAGAAATGTACCCTTCGCGAGAATTTAAGCAGGAAACCAATTGGGCAGAGACCCAATTGCGTGCTTAAACATACAACCACACCCATGCCATTACAGCTGCAAATGCAGATATAGGGCCGGCGAAAATGTAGAAGATGCCTCCCCGCCTGAACTCACGCTGGTCTATTATTCAGGTAGCATAGGCATTGGCATTGGGCGGAGTGCTTACCGGCAATAGCAGTGAGCAGGAGCAACTGATGGCTGCAATCACAGGCATGGCAATGCCAGGAGCAAGCCCACCGGCAACAAGCATAAGCGTGTCCCAGGGTAAGGATATAACCTGCTCAGAATTAATTACCTGCGTCAGGGTAAGTAACAATATGGAAACGGCTGAAGTGGCCGCTAACGGTATGCCATGGAGAGGCTCTGTAATCCACAATCTAACAGCAATACACAAGGTGACAATAACCGCTTTGCACTTGAATGGGTCAACCTCTGCATCGCTTTGGGGCAGCTGAGATAAATCCAGCTGGGACTCTTTTACCTTGAGTCTGCTTGAAAGGAACTTGTAAAACAAAAAAACCAGCAACAAACCAAGAGGTGTACCCACCAGCATCCAGTCGATGAATGTGTTGTTGATTCCCTGTTCCTGCAAAGCCCCCACAGCGATGGCGTTGGGTGTAATGCCGATGATGGTTCCAATGCCCCCTACCGATGCTGCTGCCGGATTTGTGGGTGTAACGACCCAGGTATTCAACCACCTGTGCCGGTGAACCAAAGGGAGGTTTGGCGTAAATAATCCACTGCGTATCCGGCATTTGCTTGTACAAACTATCCCAGTATTATTAAGGCTGGAAATTGAAGAAGATGAACGTGAATGGAAAGATGAATGGAAGGAACTACGTAAACAAGGAAGTTTATTTGATACAGTAAAACCAATTGAAAAATTGATTCCAAAATTGCCTTATAATTTCTTCTAGCGTTTTACTGATGATGCCGGTGTTGAGAGTAAGTTGATGATAGAAGATTGGGAAATAAGGGCTTTATATTGGAACTGTCTTAGGAATGCTGATAGAAATGAAGCTATTGCATTTCTTCAGCGGTGCCGTTGGAAGGTTTTTTGGTTTTTTTGGGGGCTAAGCCATAAGCCATCCCCGACTGCCAGGTGTATTAAACACCCCTTTGCCAAAAACCTTTGGCGCTCAATTTTGTTCTTAGATTATGATCCTTAGCCTGCTTATTCTTATTGCCATCATCCTTGCACTTGATTTTTATGGTTTTTACGGATTGAAAAAACTCCTCTCCCGAAAGCCATTTTTGACATATCGCAAGAGGATTTTGCGGATATACTGGTTTATGGATGTGGCATTTATTGTTTTTTCTGTGGCCTGGGCCCTGATTATACGCAACAGTTCCTGGCCCGATTATGTGCAATACCGCAATTACTTTTACATTACGGGGGCATTTGTTCTCATTTTTCTACCCAAGATTACCTTTTTAATTTTTACACTTTTCAATGATTTATACCTGTTGGTAACTGCAGGTCTGCGTAAACTGGCCATTATTCGTGTAAAAACCGTCAGTCCTGCAATTGCACCCCCCTTGCTGGTGGTTGGTTTTGTATTATCCCTATTGGTTTTTGTTTGGGTTTTTTATGGGGTAGTTTACGGACGCTTTCACTTCCAGGTGAAAGAGGTAGAGGTTGAGTTGACCGGTCTCCCTGCTACTTTCGACGGCTTTCGCCTGATTCATATATCGGATACCCATTTGGGTAGCTTTGCCCGCAAGCGACCGGTTGAAAGGGGAGCCAAAATCATTGCGTCCATACCCCACGATGTATTGGTTTTTACAGGCGATATGGTTAACAATGAGGCTGTTGAGGCAGAAAGGTTTGTGGAGCCTTTCCGGAGAATCGAATCTCCTTTGGGAAAATTTTCTGTTTTGGGCAATCATGATAT
>SLQX01000154.1 GCA_007131245.1 Bacteroidales bacterium | reverse complement strand
TTCAACATCGGGGTAATCGTCCGGAGTATGTACATAATCACCCCCGACCACCAAGAAAAGTGGATTGTAGGTTGCCGCCAAATCAGTTACTTCTTCAAATACCTGTTTGAGTTCCTCGAATCGGGCACCGGTTACCCTGGTTTCAAACAGGTCTCCGCCTACGAGAAATCGCACCGGCTCTTCGTTGGTGGCCGGTGCAGTTCTGAAGTACCTGGTTCCTGAGATGCTATTAATCCTGAATTCATAGGAGGTTCCCGGTGCCAGGCCATTGATTTTACCCTGAAATCTTCGCATAGAAGTATTCGGCAGTTGTAGTACGATTGCGTTGACCGAACTCCACGACTGGCTGGAATCCCGCTCTCTATATTCAAGAGTGGCGCCGGATCCGGCACTACCAATCCAATTGATTGTCATAGTAGTGGTGGGATCTTCAACCCATTCAAGGTATATTATTGGATCGGCTTTAACTTCAGAATGAATCAGAATTAAAACACTAATTAGAGAAACAGAAATGAAGCAATTTGCTGAAACTCTCAACGAATTTAACATACAAATATTTCCTTAATAATACAGATCACAAATGTAGCAAACTCCGACATCATTTGATTTCAGCTATTTTTTTAAATTTTTCTTTTAATACCACAACAGGAATGAACTACCTCGTGGGCAGAGCTCATGAGGTAGTTCATTCCTTAAAATTTATAAGTCGATAACATTTTTTAGTAAGTCTCCCTCATTGTTTTTTTTGTACTTTACAAGCTTGCTAAATCCTTTACTTGATGCATAGAAAATTGCCTGTTCTACTGAGTGGAGAGGCAAATTGTCAAATTTATTATAATAAGCAAATCCATAGGTCTGTCTTTCTGATTCGATAATAAAATCTGGTATACCTGAAATCATCGGTATGCCTGAAACTGCTGGAACTATAAATGTCGAACTCATTGCCCTAAGTGTTTGACTTTGATAATACCAATCTTCCGTTTTAGGTATATATATTGCCACTCTATCCCCGGAATCTAAAGTACCCTTTTGCCACAAATCATCAATCATCTCTTTAACTATCATCTGGTCGCCTTCTAAATCACTCATTTGAGCTCTTATAGCTTGGTTATAATGGTAGCTGTTTCCCAGAATTTCTGGCCTCGAAACCATACTTACAAGTATCAGGAATAACAAGAAAACTGTTAATACCCTGTTTGAAGATTTGAAATTTTCAATACTCAGACTGAAAAAGATTATTAAATAGATAAGTGCCAAACACATCTGAGCCATCATAATATACCTTACATCTGATGTGTATTGCACAAAAAATGAAGCCAATATCCCGAAGAATGTTATAATAACTATAATTTCAAAATCGACATATTTTTTTAATTTATATAGGTTTACGAAATCGCGAAACCTTTTAATGGATTCAGTTCTTAATATAAATGCCAAAACAAGTATCAGAACAAAAAGATTTGAAATAAAACCATACCTCCCCGACCACACAATCAAAAGGCTACTGTAAAACGCATCTAAATACTGCAAGAATGATTTTTGAACTTCTTCTTCAACCGGCAAACGTTCGAGAGGTGCTACAAATAAGTACATAATAGCTGCTAAAAATACACCACCACCAAAAATCCACAAATATTTATTCAGTTTATTGCTGTAACGAAAAAGCAGATAAGCTACACCAATAGTTGTGAGAAAACCGGTAGATATTTTAGATACCGAAATAATCAGGATTAGAAGTAAACACATCAAATAGAACGGAATCTCACGTGCATTGGATGAAATACTGTAATCTGATATGCAGATAATCAGTATAAAAAGAAAAATAAATGAAACAACGCTACTTACACTACTGATGATTGTAATGCTTAGCAAATTTACAGAAAAGAATATAAATAGTATGGTAAAAATGACAAGGGGATTAAAGTGTGATTCCAGATTTCTTGCTTTCAATGCTTTATCAATTACACCAAATAGTGTTTTCATAAAAAGAGGAATCATTACAGCGGAATAAAATACTCCATAGAATGTAATTGCTTTTGTGCCTATTAATCCCTTAAGCCCGGAAATCATTACATGAGAACCCCAGTGATAATTTATAAAAGGCGTTCCGTGAAGGCCTGTGGATAAAACTCCGGTTTGTGCAAAAATTTCACTTAAACTCGAATGGTATAAAAAGTCCCGATGGGCTAAACCGCTAATAATACTTTCAAGAAAAAGGGGAGTAAATTCTCTCGTTGAGTAGATCATTAAAGTAAGGAATCCGAAAAGTGCCAGTCCTGAAAAGAATAATATGACACTTGGTTTCTCTTTACTCCTGAAAATGTGCCATACAAGTAGCAATATACCTAATAACCAGATTAAAGTTTTGCTGATAAATGTGAGATTAAGGTAGCCTGCCAATAATCCCGTTAAAGTGAATAGTAATATCAGTATTCCAAGTATAAAATAAACCGAGGTGAACCAGCTTTCCTCTTTAAAAAAATGTTGCTTAGCAAAAGCTGGTAATAACATCAGTACGGCTACTAAAAAAAAGGCACCAAAATAATCATGCCAAAGAACGTACTGTTCAGAGCCCAATCGGAATACGTAGGAGATAAAAAGTGAAAGTCCCGAACCGCTGATCCAAATCGTATTTAGAGCTTCAGCTTTTATGTTATTTTTAAACATTGAGTTGTTATTAAATGTAACTCTAAAAAGTACCGCTGTTTAAAGCCGCTTTGTAAATTCGCTTAATCATAAATCTAAGAGAGTGTACTTTAAAATCGTTGGGTAAACATTTACTGGAAAACGTTATGTGTTGCTCATTCACCTTTTCGGTAAAGCTGATAAAACAACGCTTATTGGATATTTTTTCAATCAGTTTCTGAATCTCAAAAATTGTTATTGGCTGGCCAGCAGCTAAGAAAAATGTTTCTACCCTTTCTCTGTATATAGAATTTGATGCCACTTTATTGGCAATAAACCTTGCGGCATCATTTACCCATAGGTAATCTCTCATCGTTGAATAACTACCAAATATCGGTGTTGTATTATGATTAATAAGGTTTGATATTAATACGGAAATTAAGCCATATCTTTGTCCTTTTTCTATAAAGCCATATAAGGTAGAAGTCCTGTAAATGTAAATGAAAGTGATGTCATCTTTTGATGTAAGATATTGTTCCTGTTTGTATTTCATATGCCCGTAAGGCCGTAATGGCCTGGGAATTGTTTTTGATGTGATATTTCTTATTCCTTCAAAAAGGCCGCCACCTGAACTTATTAAATGATATTCTAATGAATAATTTCGAGTGTCCGCAAACTGTTGAGTAAATAAATCTACAATTACTCTAAAGTTATCGAATTCATTGATTACCTCATCATTACTTGCATTAAAACCGGCTTTACCAGCGGACCAAATAATCGCAACATTTTCTACTGATGCTAAATTGCAACGCAATAGTAAATTTTCTGTCTGAAAAATGAGTACCTCTTTATTAAACCAATCAGGATCAAATTCAAATAGCCTAACATATTTTAAACTTTTCAATTCTTTCAAAATGGCAGAACCAACAAATCCCCGCCCAACTAAAATTATCAGCTTTTTATTATGTGGATGAGAGAGCGCAATCATTTGATTGTATTACTTATTTTTGATTGGAAAGAAACCATTCCCTTATCCATTTATCCTGAGACCTGTCA
>SLQX01000222.1 GCA_007131245.1 Bacteroidales bacterium | reverse complement strand
GCCATCAGGTCGGTAACGGTAGCATCCAAAATACCGTGGTATTCCCGCAAAGCTTCTCTTACCGTACCCTGGCCATTGAGGGTGTTGGAAACACCCAGTGCTGCTGCAATTTCATGAAATGCCGTTAGCAGGAAGAACGCATCGGAGCTGATATACTGCTGCTGATCCTGGTGGATCATCAGTTGGGAGATGGGCAAGAGGATATGTTCAAATTTTGCTTCCATAACATTTTTTAGCTGCATGCTGCGGGTACCGGTTTGGGAAATCACCTGGGGGTCGCGGGGCAGGTAAAGTGCAATAATCTTGGGGCCTGCATTGCAATGTCCTGCATAATACAATGCATCATAAACAAAAATTTCTGAATCATCGGCTGGCACTTCTTGTTTGTATGCATCGGGGACGGGGAGGCGCTGCTGAAAATCAGGTGCCATGCCGGCAAACCGCTCAAGGCGGGTGCTCCACTCCTGGTCTTTGACTACGATATAGCTACTATGGGCTGCCTTGTATCCCAGCTTGCGGTCTTCACCCGTATCCAGGGGCCGGAGCACCAGGTCGAGGTTGTTCTCTTTTAGCTGCATCCATGCCTTGTCACTCTCCTGGTAATCGTCGCTAAGGATTGCTTCCGACAGGTGGCTGAGATAATTGGCAAAAGCAGGGTAGTCTGCCAGGGCTGCTGCTTCTTTGAGCAACTCAGATATTTGCTGGTTTTGTTCTCTGTAAGCATCTTTGTAGGGGATGGAATTCAACTCCCCTTCACTGTCTCTGCGGACCAGGGTAAAAGCACTGCTTTTGCCGGGGTGATCCCACTGGTCAAACTCTTCTCTGGTCATATCCCCGGGATAAAAACGGGCTCCCAGGGGTTTGTCCTCAAAGCCGTGATAAAAAGCGGTGTGCCCTTCCAGCCTTCCCCACGGCCCGTAATTGATAAGCGCATACTCCCAGGCCAGGGGTTCATGCATATGCTCTTTGAGGTGGTTTTTGGGACCATAGGATTGCAACCAGAAGATTTCATCTATGATGTCGGCTGCTTCCATCAGCAGAGGAACCATTTCCTTTTCGCCTTCTGAGAGGTCCGATAAATCGGCCGTTAGTTCCACTTCAACATATTGATCAATACGTTCCTGCAACTGCTCCTGGTATTCAGGGTCGCCGGGCTGGCAACTGAATGCAAGGGCGAAGAGAGAAATCATGACGGGTGTGATGAGTGCAATTTTTTTCATTTTTTAATGGGTTTGTTTGTTATGATGTGGGTTTGATGTTGTGTTGTGTGTCTTGTTTGTTGAAAGTTTTTGGCGGTGCAGGGTTATTCCCGGGTTTTCCATATTCAAAGATAATAAATCTGCTTAATGTGTCTTGGGGTTTGTGGTTTTCAACCACATAAGAATTGTAAGGAGAGATACGGTTTTTCTTATCATCCCATAGATGCCTTATCGGGTTCAAAAAAACCCGGTATTCCAAAAAGGAACCCGGGTTTGTTATTCAAAGATTCAGTATGTTTAGCTGTTCAACCAGGAGTCATACATCCAAACAAGCTTTTCTTGTTCGCGGATATAGTCGCTGGCCATGGCATTGGTCCCTTCGTCGTCCATCTTGTCCGACAGCTCCAGGATAACACGCTGTTTCTCCAACAAGATCTTAAAAGCATCCAGCAAGCTCTGCACACACACCACATCCTCCGATGCATCTTTCACCGCTTTCACCTGTGATATTTTGGAATAATCGTCGAAAGTGTGCAAGGGTGTACCTCCCAGGGTTAGGATCCGCTCGGCGATTTCGTCTATTTTGGCGTGTAGATCATCATACAGCTCTTCAAACTTTGCATGCAACTCAAAGAACTTCTGTCCGCGGATGTTCCAGTGGAAACCACGGGTGTTCTGGTAAAAAACTTGGTAGTTAGCCAGCAGGTCGTTGAGCTTTTCGATAAGTTCTTTCACTTGCGTGTTCTCCAGTCCAATTTGATTCGTGTTTGACATATTTAAAACATTTTAAAGGTTAATAATTGATTTACTTTTTGGAGGAGGAGGATTCAAATTCGCCCATAATCTGCAGCTTGATCTCTCTGAGCCTGAACCCCTCCAGATTTTTCTTTTTGAAATAGTCGCTTAACAACGCATCCAGCTCCGGGTCGAAATAGTCCTCCACGCGATCGCTCTCCAGGCAATACATGTGATGGTGATGGTCGGGTACAGCGTCGTAGCGCATCACATCGGCTTCGGTTTTTACCTTGCGGATGATATTTTTGCTCACCAATACGTCCAGCACATTGTATACAGTGGTGGGCGACAGGTTAGGGATGGTTTGAGCCACTTCCCTGTATATTTCATCGGCCCTGGGGTGGTTGAGTTTTTCCAGTGCCTGCATTACGGCCACACGCTGTGGTGTGACTTTCAGTCCACTTTCGCTGATTTTTTTGCTGATTTCTCTTATGTCTTCCATGGTGTTTTGTATTTATACAAAGATAAGAATAAATACTAAAATGGAATAACTACAAAGTAGAAATTATGTTAAAGGAGGGGTGTTTTTTCCTGATAAAAAAAAGAAAAAAATCAAGAGAAAACGAACGCTTCCCCCGCTCTGTCAGATGGACGGTCTTGCTGCCAAAGATGGATAAACCCCTTTGGCGCAATACCAGCTCATCTGCCATTCACAGCTGGCGCCGGCCCGCCGTTTTCTCAGGCCTGCCTTGCGCGGTCGCATTGGAGGGTAGGTTTTCTCCATAACTCCATTGCTCTGAATTACCAATTTACTTCATTGAATGACAAACCCCCTCCGCCCCCTCGAAGGGGGAACTTTCGGCCGCTCCAGGCATTTGTGCTGATATTTGTCATGTATTTTCATTGCTCAAATCTTTAAACCAGCACTGCCCGGCTCCCCCTTCCACCGTGTCTCGACGAAGGCGAGAGGGGCCTGGGGGGTCATGATGAACCCCTGGAGGAAACAGCACTCAGGAAAATAAGGGATTAAGGTTCGGATTTATTTTGGCTAACCCTTTTACTACTAAGGTTTATGGCGTTTAAATAAGGGTTATTTTTTTTGAACCAACTAAGGATTATAAGGGCATATGAGTTTATGAAACATATAAGAATGGAGAATTAAAAGTACACAAAATATTTTTCTTATAATCTCTTATATGCCTTATATGGTTCATTTCTAAACTGATAAGCTTCCACATAATTTATAAAAAAGGTAGATATGTTGCGTTGACCTGGCGCAGAGAAAAAAGGATGGATAAAACCGGCCCAGCCCTGCGCGGCCTCATTGGAAGATGCCTGGTACGAGGCAAAATATTTTGAAAAAATTTGATTTCCCCAAAATAATCTCTACATTTGCTCCATCAAAAACAGAAAATAATGAACCTATTTCGCAACCATCATCATCACAAGTTACTCATTCCCACGGAATAGGGTTGTGCTGATAGTGTGTTGTTCAAAGCATAATACAAAACCGTGGGAAATCTCCCGCGGTTTTTTTTGGATTAAAATGTAAACCATTACTAAACAAAAGACCGGTTACAGAGTTTTAATGATCGTTATCACTTATTAAAGAAAAAAATGAGAACACAACAGGCCACAACTTTTTCTGCCATCCATCATCATCTGCATCATCATGCTGAGGTGATAAAACTGTGCAGAAAAACCTGAGGCCCGAATGATCATAGTAGATCTCTATTGGAAAGGCTTGCAGAATTCTGCAGG
>SLQX01000234.1 GCA_007131245.1 Bacteroidales bacterium | reverse complement strand
GGCGGTACCCAGGTTGATGATCCGGTTCTCTGCTCCCAGGTATCTTTTAAACCGGGCCTTCGACATGGGTATCACACCAAATTCATTGTGGGTGATTTCATAGTCACTGATTTGTAATCTTTCAGCAATGTATTTTTCCAGTTCGCTAATGTATGCTTCCTCTTTGAGTGTTTCGGGGCTGAACAAGGTGTATTCCACCAAAGCTTCCGTTGAGCTGGTAGGCAGTACATACATAAAGGTGGTGCCATGTTGCTGGTTCAGCCTGAAATCCATTAAAGTACCCACATTGCTGTCAAAAACCGGGGTTGAAGTTTTTATAAACCAGCCCATAAAATGTTGCAGAAGCGTATTTTTTTTATTCATTTCAGGATGAAACAATCCCGTTGAATTAAACACATACTCTCCCGCGTACTCACCGGCATCTGTAGTTACAATGGCTTCTTTTCCTCTCACTTCCATCCCGGCAATTTTCTCGTTTCTGAAACTCACATTACTGTATTTTTGGGTTTCCTCCAGCACAAGTCCGTAAAAATCACCTGACTGAATCATTTTATACTTGTAATCTTTCATGGTAAACTCCCGGGAGACTTCATGGGAGAAAAACTGAAGGGTTTGCCAGTGATGGGATACAATCGCATCAAAAGGTCCGGGCGCTTTCTCCCAGAAGCACCAGGTGCGGTCATTGGTATTTTTATTTACAGGATCAATTATAACGATTTTCTTCTTGCTTAACGTCTCATCCTGAAGCAAATGATACAGCAAGCTCAATCCTGCCAGCCCTGAACCTGCAATAATGTAATCGAATTGTTCTCTCATGGAGTATGTGGATTTTCACAAGCCAAGATACAAAAATTAATCACCTCAAAGCAATTCATGCAATATTTGAATTTAGCCGATATGCTCATCAGGCTAAAATTTTTATTTCGCAAGATACTTAAACAACATACGCGGCTGTATTTCTTATTTCTTTAATACATGCCAATGAAGCAGGGATCATGCTATCCTTCAAGGGTATGGATGGATATCCGGCATAATTTTACAAGTGGTTGGATAAGGATAATAGGAGGCTGAATTATGAAAATTTCCAGCCTCCGATAGCCTTCAAACCCACATTATCCGGCTGTAACAAGGATAAACATACCCAGCCGGCAAGGGCGCCAGGTGCTTGTAAAATAGTGGCATTCTTCTGGGTGCTGTCCGTTTATTTCTTTTACCCGGCAGTAGTGAAAAAAGCGTTTGGTCCCACCAGAAATTGTTTGGGCATTCCCATTAATTTAAAAGGTGGTTCAATAATCATTTTCAAACGATTGCCCTATAAAATAAAAACAACCGGACCTGAGAAAAAATGTTGAATATCAAGTATCCGATTTCCATAGCTTTTGGCGCCCTTGCCATATTTGATGGTGTATAAGCAACTTGCAAAGCAAAGGAATAAACAATCTTTAATGGATGTTTGTTAAATAACGGAAAACCGTGTATAACAGCGAAAAACCGCAATAAAACCACCTCAGAAAATTAAAATCTATTAAACTGCAAATACTTATGCGGCTGATTATGAACGCCTTTTGATGAGTGGGCGGGAACTGGCATATGTTTTGTAAAGGCTTTTTGCCAGTTAAGCTTTCAATGGAAGTTAGTAACTGTGTTAAACAATTAAACATAATAGATGTATAAAAAATTTTCTAAGACATGAAACGAAACAAAATTGCCGTTCTAGCATTTTTATTTTTTGTAGTTTTCAAGATGTATGGTGAACAGCCAGAGTTGATAAATGAGGAATCAACTTTTGTGAGTGACTATACAGAAAACCTTAATTACAACGGGATAGAGATTGCGAATGTAAATGATATTAAATTTTTCTTGGGTCTTCATACTGTAGCACGATTCCAGGCAATTACGCAGGAGAACGTTTTTGTGCTCTCAGATGGAGAGTTTGTTGAACCTGTTAAATTGGGTGCAGGAGCACAAACTTCCTTTGCTAACCTTGAGTTCCGCATAAACCTGAGTGATGACATTGTGGTTTTCTTTGACGGATTACTGGCAACCCAAAGGCATCCAACCAGATGGTGGGGTGGTAATGGCTACATTTATTTCCGCAGAATGCCTGAAAATTCATTCCTTTCTACCTTTAATGGCATTTTCAATTACATTGACTTAAAAGTAGGTAATTTCAATGCAGACTTTGGTGATGAGTGGTACCGTCGCTCAATGAATGGCGATGTCCAGCGCAATCCTCTTGTGGGAACCCCCGTAGTTTCAACCATGGGCACCGAACCCGGGTTTGAAATTATTCACAAGCGCCCACGCTATGGATTAATGGTTGGAGCGGGTACCGGAGCCCCCGAACAAGACATGGCCGATGACAGGAACTATTCTTTCCGTTCCAAGGCTTGGGTATCTCCTTTTCAAAATATGTATGTTTCAGGTTCTTTCTATACTACAGATCATGGCGCAGGAGTTGCACGTGGTACCAATCTTTTCCGCAGAGAAAGATTAGGGGGCTCATATGCAAGTGTGTGGAACTTTCACAATGATGGTTCCGGAGGTGGTGAAGGCCCTGGTCAGGTTCGTATTGGAGATGGAAAAGAGTTGGATGCTTTTCAATTCGACCTTACATGGAGACCTATCCCTACGACTCATTTTAAGGCGCATTACGGGCTGGCTAATGCATCCGGACCCAATCCCGTGTTTAATACCGATGTGGGAACTGAAGAGTGGTCTTATTATGGTGCAGACATTACCCAATATGTTCACCCTAGCGTTTACCTTGCGGCAAGATATTCAGAAGCCGATGCTTCCAGCTTTGGTGATGTAGCGGCAGGATCTGTAAATAGATTGCAGATAGGTGCAGGAGCTTGGATTACCGATGGGATGCTCCTAAAACTGGAATACGTGAGCCAGGCTGCATCAGGCTGGGACGAAGGAACAGTGGGTGTGGCTAACTTCGTTGATGTGGGCCGGGATCCCAAATTCAGCGGAATCATTTTTGAAGCTTCGTTTTCACTTTAATAATTGTAAGAAAATAAAGGACGAGGGTCGCAGGCTTTGCTTGCGACCCTCGTCCGTTTGGGGTGTGACATCCAAATTCAAATCTAACAAACCAACTTGTATCTTTCTGCTTTTGGGTCAAAGCTCAACTAAAGGATGTTCAAAAGCTTTACTGTCTTGGTTTAGTTGCCCTGATGTGGCAATACCTGCCCGTAGGAATTTTACCCCAGTATTGGCAATAATTTCTCCCTGTTTTCATTGAAGCAAACTGATCACTGGCATTGGTTTGGGCGGAGTTCATCATTTTTCTGTTTGGGAGTACCTGGTTACAAGTAAAATAATGAACCTGCCATAATGTAATCGAATTGTTCTCTCATGGAGTATGTGGTTTTTTACAAGCCGAGATACAAAAATTAATCACCCATGACAGTTCACCCAGTCCCCAAGTTACACCGATATTCTCATTCGGCTAGAAGCTAAATTTTTCATTATTATGGAAATCATTAAAAAAAATCAATAATGATGTAAAACTAGAACGTAAATGTTGTTTAAGGGTTTGCTCAGACAGGATTGACCAAAAGGGAGGATTATCCAATAGTAAAATCCATGAGGTATACACCTGTCTGGCTTACTGGTTTTTCGTACCCATTTAAAGTTATGAACGGGTATAAATACAAAGGGTTGAATCCGCACGATTCAACCCTTTGCAATGGATGGTATTCAAAGCTATTCTTTATTAAGTGCTTAAAAAAAGAAGGAAAAGCATGAATACCGGTTTTATGCGTTTATAATTTGATTAATTGGGTCCCAAAAACTCACTTTTAGAATCATTTTCCTTTCACCATAATTCGAAAAAAGTTGGTTGAGATGTTGGTCTCATCTTATCAGTACCTATTCCGGTTGGCAAAGGCCACCAGCGAAAGCATTACCGGTACTTCCACCAGCACTCCTACCACGGTTACCAGGGCTGCAAACGAGTCAAGCCCAAACATTGCAATAGCCACCGCTACGGCCAGTTCAAAGAAATTACTGGCTCCAATCATAGCTGCCGGAGAACAAACAGCATGGCTAAGTTTTAATTTCCTTCCGCCATACCAGGCCAGGAAAAATATGAAATAGGTCTGTATAATGAGCGGTACTGCCAGCAGCAGAATAATAAATGGTCTCTGGATAATGTTTTGACCCTGGAAAGCAAAAAGAAACACCAACGTTACGAGTAGGGCAACAATGCTGACAGGCTTCAGTTTGGGCAAAAACACTTCTTTAAACCATTTGATGCCATGGCTGCGAAGCAAAATCTTTTGGGTTATCACTCCGGCAACCAGCGGTATTACTACAAAAATACCCACACTGGCGGCCAGGGTATCATAACGTACTTCGAGCTTATCAATTTCGGGTAGCATCACCCCGGTCAATTCCAGAAGAAAACCAACAATGGGAATAAATAAAACAAGGATAATCAAATCATTAACCGAAACCTGCACCAGGGTATAGTTGGGGTCACCATCCGTAAGGTATGACCATACAAATACCATGGCTGTACAGGGTGCAGCTCCCAGAATAATGGCACCGGCAATTGCATGGTAGGCTTCTTCAGGGCTTAACCAGGCCTGATATAAATAGTAAAAAAATATCCATGCAAAGAAAGCCATGGTAAAGGGCTTAATGGCCCAGTTGATAATCAGGGTCCATATTATACCCTTGGGCTTCTTGCCGATTTTCTTGATGCTGCCAAAATCTACCTGGAGCATCATGGGGTAAATCATCAGCCAGATAAGGATGGCCACGGGAATGTTCACCCTGGCAATCTCCATGCTGCTGATTACCTCAATGCTATCGCCCATGAAATGGCCGATGCCTATCCCTGCAAGAATACCCAATGCTACCCATACGGTGAGGTACTTTTCAAACAACCCAATGGTTTTTTGGGGCTTGTTGGGAATGGTGGTCTTTTTGATTGGATCTGACATAGTTGAATGTTTTAGCTGTTTTAATTAGTGAAGTATTTTATTTTTAAAACGTAAAGTTCGCGAGGGCCTAGTGCATGGGTCGCAGGAGCTTTGGTTGCGACCTTTGCGGTTAAGCATTGTCTATCATTTCTCACCGCTAACGGTGATGGAGAACAGTCCTGTTTTTTTGTTTTGGAAATCCTGCATCTCCTCCTCATTCAGGTACATCTTCAAAATATCCGCTGGAACTTCAATGCTACGCTGCTTGTGCACCTGCACATTCTTAAAACCGGCTTTTGGGATGGTTTCCAGGTAATCTTCCATTTGCATGGCTCCTGATACACAGCCGGCATACATCTCGGCATCCTTCTTCAGTTTATCCGGTAGTTCTCCTTTGAGCACCACATCCGAAACACAGAAGTGCCCTCCGGGCTTCAACACGCGAATGATTTCAGCAAAAGCTTTATCCTTGTTGGGCACCAGGTTGAGCACGCAATTGGAAATCACCACATCAAACTGATTGTTTTCTAAAGGCATTTCTTCGATATCACCTGCAACAAATTCAACATTGGTAAAGCCCAGTTTTTGGGCATTGCTGCGGGCTTTGGTGAGCATTTCTTCGGAGAAGTCCAGCCCGGTAACCTGGCCGGATTCGCCCACCATGGCACGGGCCACAAAGCAGTCGTTGCCGGCACCGCTGCCCAGGTCGAGCACATGCTGCCCGGTTTGCAAGCCCGCAAAATCGGTGGGGATACCGCAACCCAGGCCCAGGTCGGCGTCTTTGTTGTAGCCTTGCTGATTTTCGTAATTTTCGCTGAAGGTGGTATAATCCACCCCGCAGCAATCTGAAACCGGACCGCAACAACTACCCTTAGCGGGCTCAGACTGCAGTGCGATCTGTCCGTATTTTTCTTTAACGATGGTTTTGATGTCTTTTTCTTTCATGATATTATGAGTTTGTTTAATCGTAAATTGCGCGAAGTTTTGGAAACCTTCTTTATTGAAACCCTGGAGGTTTTCTAAACCTCCAGGGTTTATTGTCCACTATAGTTGCGGCAAAATTTCTTCCTGGTAAAACTTGTAAAAATCTTCTTTGATTTCTTCTCTTACGCGGATAAATTCGCTCCAGATAAACTCCTCGGTACCCAGGACATGGGAGGGGTCGTCAAAACCGATATGCAGGCGGTGCTTCACTTTGCCGGGGAAAACCGGGCAGTTTTCATTGGCGCCACTGCAAACGGTGATTACATAGTCCCACTCTTCGTCCAGGTATTTTTCCACCGGGTCGGAGCTATGATGGCTGATGTCGATGCCGATCTCTTTCATGGCGGCAACGGCCTTTCCATTGAGCTTCCCGGAAGCTTCAGTTCCGGCAGAACGAATGGTCATTCTTTTGTCAAAGGATTCCATAAAGCTATGGGCCATCTGGCTGCGGCAGGAATTTCCGGTACATAGGATGAGGATTTTCATATTTAGTTGTTAATTATTAGTTATTATATAGCATGACATATTTGACACTTTTCACTTTTAGTTTTTAGCTTAACAAAAATTCTTCTTCACATCAATAATCTCCAGCAGGCAGTTGCACTCCTTACGCAAGGCTTCGATGGCTTTGGCATTGAGGCAGTAGTTGGTTTTTACACCTGCTACGGTTCCTTTTATCAGCCCGGCATCTCTGAGTTCTTTCAGGTGCTGGTTGACCGTGGTGCGACTTAAGGGTAGCTCTTCTGCAATATCGCCGGTGATACAGGTTTGTATCTCGGCCAGGTATTGCAATATGGCCAGGCGTGCCGGGTGGGCCAGGGCTTTGAAAAGCCTGGCGCGTTGGATCAATTTGGCATCAAATGTGGTTTCTCTGGGACTGGTCATGGGTTTTTTTTGTAATGGTTGACAAGTAATGGGTAATCGGTGACAAAATTTAACAGCATCCGACAATGCGTTTGATGCTTTGATGGCAAAAGCCTTGCGGACCATATTCGGGGGTAATTCCTTCGAGCATGGTTTCTGCCTGTGCTTTCAACATAGGGTAGTCTTCTTTTTTCATGATTTTGTCTTCCAGCAAGGTAAGCGGAAGCTTAGAGGGCTCTATGGTACGCATAATATCTATTACCACCGGGTTTTTGGCAAATTCCATTGGGGGCTGGTTAATGGCATAGCGTTCACCCTGTATTCCGGCTTTTGCCAGCAATTGAATTAGATTCCGGAGATCAATCAACTCTTTTTCCGGCTCCGGGCCGCAAACACCAGAGGGGCAACAAAGCGTAGGTTCAAATATTTCGAGTTCCATTTTACTGTTTTTTCAATTATGACGCAAATTTACGTCATAATTTTTAAATGACGTAATATCACGTCACATTTTTTGATTTTTTCTGCTATTCTGTTTTTGCATTGCAAAAGCCCTTGTTATTGAAAATGAGGATTAAAAAAATGTGTTCGAAATTGGACTTTGATAGTACGTTTATGGACATATAAGTTTTTGTAGAACTTTGTAAAAGACTGAAAAATAATATTTTGACGATTATGGAGTAAAGTTTGTTATAATACCTTTGCTTATGTATTGCTGTCATTAAAAAGTCCATTCAGATGTTCAAAAGCTCACTTTTAAGTTTTTTTCGAAAAATCAGGAATGGAGATATCCATTCCCTGATCAATTTAGCGGGGTTAAGTGTTGGCATTGCCACCTGTCTGCTTATTTTTTTGTATATAGCCGATGAGTTGAGTTACGACCGCCATCATGAGCATGCTCCCCGGGTTTACCGGTTGCTGCAGCATAGCCCTTCAGCGGGAGATCGGGCTGCAGTGCAACCAGGGGTCATGTATGATTTTATCCATGAACAGACAGCAGGGGTTCAAGCCATGGCAAGGTTATGGCCTCTTAAAGAAACTCCCATCAATGTAAATGATGAACCCTTTACTGAGGAGGGGATTGCCGGATTCGACCCGGAAATCTTTGACATCCTGTCTTTTGAATTCCTTTCAGGAGATCCTGCAACGGCATTGTCGGAACCCTATTCCGTTGTTTTAACAGCTTCTGCAGCTGAAAAATACTTTGGGCTGGGAAACCCCATGGGGCAAAGGGTAGTTCTCTATAACGCCCTGCCCCTTATAGTGAGCGGGGTCGTTGCAGACCCGCCTCCACAGTCTCACCTGTACTTTTCGATGCTTGTTAATATTGAGGGCCTGGCAGAAATTAATCCTTCAGCCCTGACTAACTGGAATAACGCCGGAACCTATTACTACATGAAACTAAACCAGGATGCAGACCCGGATCAGGTATCCGAACGGATTGAAAACCTTGTATGGAGCGCCAATGAGCATTGGAAGGACAGAGTTGGTTTACGTTTGCAACCTTTGTTAAGCATCCGGCTTTTTTCCGGAAATGTTAACTGGGACAATGCCCTCAAAAGCGAGATTTACATTGTGCTGATTTTTTCGGCTACGGCTTTGCTTATCCTTTTCCTGGCCTGCTTTAATTTTGTCAACCTTAGCACGGCTGCTGCCGTTAAAAGAAATATGGAGGTAGGTGTGCGCAAAGTTTTGGGAGCCAATCGGGGGCAACTTATCAGGCAATTCCTGTTTGAAACCTTTTTGTTTACGGTTTTTGCCATGCTAATGGCCCTTTTGCTGGTGGAGATCTTTCTTCCCTTTTTAAATGATCTCAGCGGAAAGCAATTGTCGCAAAACCTTTTCTCTTCTATTCACTTTTCCCTTGCCGTTGTCGGACTGCTGGTCATTATCCCTTTATTGGCCGGGATGTACCCCTCCCTTATTATGTCTCGTTTCCAGGCCATAACGGCCATCAAAGGGGGGAACCCATTATCCAGCATTAAAGGCATTCGCAATAAACGTTATCAATTGCGCATGCGTCAGTTGCTGCTGCTTTTACAATTTGTCGTTTCCATTGCACTGATTGTTGGCAGCCTGATGATCTTTCAGCAGATGCGGTTCCTGTCAGATAGAAACCCGGGTTATGAAAGAGAAAACCTGATGGTTATCAAAAACCCCTGGGATGACCATGCCGCAGGACGTGCAGTTTGGTTTCGCGAACAGCTTTTACAGCATCCTGAAGTACAAAAAGTAAGCCTCACACACAACGTTCCTACGGCAACTCCCAACAATTATACAAACTTTAGCTTTGAAACCGGGGATGGCAGGGAAAATTTCCATGGGGCCGTTATTTCCTGTGATACTGAGTTTTTTAAAACCCTTGGAACCCGCCTGATAATTGGAAGAGACTTCCTTCCGGATATGCCGACAGACGTTCAAAATGCCACCATAATCAATAAAACTGCCGCCAACAGACTAACAGTGGAAGATCCTACAGGTATGACCCTTGGAGGCTTTTATGATGATAATCCCCGCCAGGTTATCGGGGTAGTCGAGGATATTCATTTCAGCTCAATGCATGAAACCGTTGTACCCATGGCTTTTTTTATCAATCACCAAACATATCCCCAAAACTGGTTTAACATCATGGTACGCTATAACCCCGGCGCTTCCTCAACGGTATATAACCATCTGAACAAGCTTTGGTCTGAAGAAGCACCCCACTGGCCCATGGAGTATTTCTTTATGGATCAGCGAACCCGGTCGCTTTACCAGGATGAAGAGCGGGTGCTGCATATTGTTGGATCATTTGCCGGACTGGCCATTCTTTTGTCTACGATGGGAATGATAGGGCTGGCTTTCTTTGCCGCCAATACCCGCATCCGTGAAATTGGAATTCGCAAGGTGTTGGGAGCCAGTGTGCGTGAAATAGTCCGGTTGATTTCCCATGAGTTCGGTTCCATCGCCATTGCCGCCAACCTGATTGCGCTGCCCCTGGCATGGTATTTCATCAACCGATGGTTGGAGAATTTTGCCTACCGTGCAGATACCAGTTGGTTAATCTTTGTACTGCCTGCCCTGTTTGTTTTCTTGTTAGCCTGGTCCACAGTCGGTCTGATCTCTTACAGGGCAGCAACTCATAACCCCACAGATACTTTAAGGAGTAAAGGATAGGGGGTTCTTTTCGGAATAACACAGACCTTCTCATCACCAAACATTGGGCTTTTACCAAATCATAAAATCATATTGGAACGACATGTTACAATGGATTATTAACAAAATAAAACACTTTTTTTTTGTAAAAGTTAGGTAGCCTAACTAAATTTGCTGTGAGTTTATTAATTACTAACTATAAAACAAACAGCTATGAGTAAATCCGTTTTTTATCATGCCGGTTGTCCTGTTTGTGTAAGTGCTGAGCAGGATATTATACAGCTTATTGGTAGCTCCAATGTAGAGATAGTACATTTGGGTGAGAACAAATCAAGAATTCCTGAGGCAGAATCGTTGGGTGTGAAATCCGTTCCGGCACTCCTGACCCCTCAGGGTAACGTCCTGCACCTTAACTTTGGTGCTTCCATGGCTGATGTGAAAGTCTGAATCAAACATGTTTATTACAAGGTATTTGCATGTAAAAAGGCAAACAAGCATTCTTTTGCCCCATATGGCACAAAGATAGGGGTGGGGAAGGTTTCCGCCCTTTTGTCAAAATGATTACCGGATAAAAAAAATTCGCCTCACATTGTTAGGAACCCTATCTTTGTGAGGCATTTTTGTACCTTCATCAGAATCATAACATAACAGGCCCCTTGTGGATAAGTAAAATCTTTTCAATCATGGAAAACTCACCTTTTGACCTCGACTTTCAGAATAGCAATCCGGATAACAGGATCATAGCGGCTTTGGAAAGAATTTCTCAGTCTTTCAGGATTATGCTCTGGAATGAAAGTAAGGTACATTCATTAACACCCATCCAAATCCAGACCTTGATTTTTTTGCAAAACCATAGTGCTGATAAGCGTACAGTAACCTACCTTGCTCTCGAATTCAACATTACCAAGGCAACCATGAGTGATACCATCAAAATACTCAGCCAGAAAGAACTTATCACCAGGGAGTACCAGCAGCAAGACTCGCGGAGTTACACCATCCACCTTACCCCAAAAGGGCGTGAAATTGCCGTGCAAACCTCCCTGTTTACAAATGAGCTTTTTGTACCCCTTGCAAAGCTTAGCCCATCCGAGAAAGAGCGTTTTCTTTTAAACCTGATGGGTATTATTCGCCATCTGCAGAAAACCGGGATTATTAACCTGCAAAGAATGTGTTTCACTTGTGTGCATTACAGTCCCAATCACAATCAGGGTGAGCATTATTGTAATCTGCTGAATATTAAATTAGAAACATCTGATCTAAGGATAGATTGCCCGGAGCATGAGGAGAAGAAAGACAAATAAATGACTAGCCAATAAATAAATTTAATTGCTGATATTAGTTTTGCAGGGGAATAACCAGAAATTGCTTAGATGTCGAGCTTTAAGTTTAAACTTCTGGGCTAAGAAATTAGCTTTGAAGGGATGCTGGCAGCGGATAACAGCACCTATCCATTGCCGTTGGCTTTAGCCAACGGAATAAGAGGTCCACACAAAAAAAGAGGCTTCAGCCCCATTATTTTCACCCACTTCACCAAGTTTTCATGCAACGACTATGTGTGAATCATGCAACTTATTTAGTAATATATGTAACACTTTCTGTGTAAAAGAGGAGTAGTTTTGTGAATTGAATTCATGATTGATAAGGATATAAAATTCATATCATGCAAACAATACAAAGCATGTACTGCCAGGACTGATAGTTATAACCAATCACATGTAGAACTACGAGTTAATATAAAACGAGCATGATTCGTTAACCAAATACGAATGCATATTCATCTTGCGGGTTGCATCCGGTCTAACATTAAAAATTTAAACAGATGAAAAAAATCAGATTAAGTTTAATAATGGCATTCGCTGCAGCAATCATTTTTGTGGGCTGTGCCTCCTGGAGCAAATCCCAGAAAGGTGCTGCTGCTGGAACCGCCGCAGGTGGAGCTGCAGGTGCGGTAATAGGCAGAACATCTGGCAATACTGCCATGGGTGCAATTATAGGTGCAACCGTTGGAGGTGCCACAGGCGCTATTATAGGTAATGAAATGGATAAACAGGCTGAAGAAATCCAGGAAACTGTGCCCGGTGCAACGGTAGAGCGGGTTGGCGAAGGTATTGTTGTGGAATTTAACAGCAACATTCTGTTTGGTTTTGATCAGTCAAACCTGTCTTATGAGGCTCAAGAAAACCTTGACAAACTGGTTCGGGTTTTGAACAGTTATGATGAAACAGATATTGAAATACAGGGACACACCGACAGTAGGGGAGCTGAGGCTTACAACCAAAATCTTTCAATTCAACGTGCCGGTACTGTATCCAATTACCTTTCAGAAAAAGGTATTTCGGGCAAACGGCTGACAGTTAAAGGGTTTGGCGAGAACACGCCCAGGTACAACAACAATACAGCCGAAGGACGCACATTGAACCGCAGGGTCGAATTTCTGATCACTGCCAACGAAAAAATGAGGGCTGAGGCTGAGGAAGCTGCCAAGTAAATTCATAATTTTTAACCTCAAAAAAACCATATATGAAAACCAAAATAACATCAGTTGCTATAATGCTCTTGTTTTCAGCAATATTTACATATGCTCAAAGCACGCAAAGCCCTGGACCTGCCTTTGGTCTTTTGGGGGGCATTAATTTTCAAAATCTGAATGGAAAGGATATGAGTGGTGACCAACTGGACAATGATATGATCATCGGTTATCATGTCGGAGCCAACATTCAGATACCCATTGCACCCGAATTCTATTTTCAGCCCGGTTTGCTTTTCTCCACCAAAGGAGCAGAAAATACTACCGGCCCCGTTACAAGCACATACAACCTTTCTTATCTTGAATTGCCACTGAACTTTGTTTATAAAGGTTTGCTTGGCACCGGATATGTAATGATTGGCTTCGGTCCCTATGTGGGTTATGGGGTTATGGGCAAGGCAAAACATGAAGGGGGTTCCATTTCCTATGAGGATGATATTGAATTCACCAATACGGTTGATGCAAGCGACCCTTTAACAAAAACGTATTTCAAACCACTCGATGTTGGGGGAAATATTTTTTCGGGCTATGAAATGGCAGGCGGATTATTCTTTCAGCTCAACGCACAGCTGGGGATGCTTAAAATAAATCCTGAGGACAACAGGATTTCGGATGATGAATCGTCCATTATGAATACCGGTTTCGGCCTTTCACTGGGATACCGGTTTTAGATTGTGTCCCGGATGTTCTTAGCGGGCTTTAAATAATTAAGAGTGCTGCCTTCCTGGTGTTTTTACACTTATCAGGCAGCACTTTTTATATCCCTTTATTTTGAAAATTTGTCAAATCCACTAATGACAACATGCATTTGTTGTCATTTTCTATTACAATTCCTTCTAAATAAATCTGGTGCGCTGACCTTTTGCCGTCTCCAAGCAATATTTCGCATGCCTCTTTCTGTTGGGTAGCATATGCTTTTTTGAAAAAATCGGAAAAAACGGTTTTGGATTCATCTGAAATATACAGCTTAAAATTGCTGCCCATAAGGCTAAAGCGCCGGTCACCAAGCATTTCGGCAGCGGCAAAGTTCAACTCAGCAATCGTACCATCGCTTTCCAGGGTAACAAAACCCATGGGTGCCTGGTCAAATACAAGGGTATACTTTTTTAGTGCTGCTTCAGCCGCTTCATAAGCATTAAGAAGCTCTTCATTCTGCATTTCCAGTTCTACCTGGTGCACTTGTAATTCATGCAACAGCTTTCTGGCATCAGCTTCATTCTTTTCATCCTGTAGGGCTTTCTCCTTTTTTTGCTGAAGTATTTTTTCGGCTTGCTTGCGCAGCTCCCGTGGGTCAGTGAAATCAGGTTCTTCGGTTTTCATTATAGTACAAATTAAGATTATGTATTCGTTTTCTAAGCTTTTAATCTAAGGT
>SLQX01000146.1 GCA_007131245.1 Bacteroidales bacterium | reverse complement strand
CCCTCAAACCGGCTCTTCAATGAATCCAGGATACGGCGCCCCACATGTTCCAGCAAATGACTTTTCACCGCCATCTGCTCACCTATGGTATTATACACCTCCTGGTAGTTGATGGTATCAACCAGCTTATCAGAAACTTCCGCATCACCGGTCTCTGTCTCCAACTCAAGGTTTACCAAAAACTGATTACCAATCAGTTGCTCCTCTTTGAAGCAACCATGGTAAGCAAAAAACTCCATGTTTTCTAACAATATTTTTGACATAATGATACAATTTGATTGAATAGGTTGTAGCTTACACAAACTTACAAATTTTTCAGGTGCGATTATAGCTAACCACAGCAGTGAGATAGTGCACCACGCTGGGTGATGAAGAACGCTCCCCCGAATGACCCCTACTGAGAATGTCTACCCGGGGCTTGGAGGCTTTCAGTTGCGCATAGGCCAGCAGGGTCATTATGGGACCAACGCCACAAACCGAATTCCCATGCTCCATGATAACCGAATACACCTCCTTGGTATCCAGCGCCTGAATCTTCTCTATAACCTTATTATCATTTGCAGCACCCTCCTTTGCCGGAACAAAATGGGAGAAGTCAGAGGAAGCAATCACCAATATACGTTTTCCCAGTTTATCAGCTGCCTGGGCAAGTTTACCGGCCAACTGCACGGCGATGTCAGGCGTTTGGTTGCGAATGCTAACCGGGAGAATCTTAAAGGAACCGGGCATGTAATACTGCAGCAAAGGAACCATCACTTCTGCCGAATGCTCATTCTGCTGTGCCAGCAGGGATGTTTCCAGCTCCAGCAGGGGGAAAAATGCTTTGTCAATCTCTGCGACTCCAAGGGGTGTTTCCCAGTAACTGTGAGGATCAAGCGACACATCCTCTCCCTGGCCATGGTGATCGGGATTGAGGATAACGATGGTGTCAAAGTCAGAAGGATTGGCTGCCACCGTATGGAAAAAAGGGATGGCATGAACCCCCGAATACATATACCCGGCATGAGGCACAATACCTCCCACCAGGATTTTTTCATCAAAAGCGCCGGGGCTCAGCAATGCCCTGCTCTCCAGGTTTTGCAATAACTGCTTGAGCTCCGCCGGATCGGAAGGGTAAAACATACCACTCACTGCGGGTTTTCTGAGTTCTGCCTGCATAAATTTATCCTTTTAACTGTTTGTAAATATTTCAGTCTGGCACCCGGCACATTTACCGTCTGGGGTAGCATCCCGGATTTTAGCCTGAAAACCTGCCCTTTCAATAACCAAGCTGTTGCAGATAGGACAGCGGGTGTCAGCCCACCCCTGCGAGATACCAATATTTCCGGGGAAAACATAAGAAAGATGCAACCTAGCCTCTTCATAAAATTTCATCAAGATATCCAGAGAGGTTGGATCCTCTTGCATGAAGTGATAAGCCGGAAAGTAACGGCTTATATGCAGGGGAGTTGCCTGGCCCAATTCGCCGGCAATCCATTTCACCATCTCCCGGAAGGGTTTGATGCTATCGTTCAGACCCGGTACAACAAGATGGGTAATCTCAAGATGGATATGGTGTGACGCAATGGCTTTCAGACTCCTGAGTACCGGGTCGAGCGAACCACGGGCAATTTGGGGGTAAAAATCGTCGTCAAAGGCTTTCAGGTCTATGTTGAAAGCATCTATCAATTCAAGCCACCGCTCCATGGGTGCCGAATTGATCACCCCATTGGATACCACCACATTTTTCAAACCCTGCTCCCGGGCAAGGTTAGCGGTTTCGGTCACAAACTCATAGTTGACAACGGGTTCGTTGTAAGTGTAAGCAATACCGGTATTGTCTTTCAGGCCCCCGGCCCGTTGCACCACATCCCCGGGTTCATAGCAGCTGTATGAAAAGACATCCGTGTTTTGGGCTTGCGAAATCTGGTGGTTCTGACAAAAAAGACATCTGAGGTTACAACCAAAAGACCCCAATGAAAGAATATGGCTGCCGGGATAAAAGTGATAAAGAGGTTTCTTCTCAATAGGATCAGGATACAATGCGGTAAGTTTTCCAAAACTTTTAGCAACCAGCTCGCCATCAACATTTTGACGGGTACCACAGATACCATATTCGTTGGGCTGTATCCGGCAATGGTGCGGACATAAACTACATATAACCGCCTGGTGGGCCGCTTTTTGAAAAAAGGATGCTTTGTGCATAAATCCTGGTTTTAAATAGCATAAATATAGTAAATATCAGCGATTTAAAGAACTTTCAACCCGAAGATTTAATGAATTTATCACCTCTTACTGAAAGGATTGCCAGGACCACTAAACTTATTGGTACATGGGTTGTTTTTGTTGTGAATGATTTAACTCATATAATTACAACCTAAACAAGCAATACAATGGCAGCAGCAATAATGGTTACCGGGGGAACAGGATATATCGGCTCGTGGGTAGTAAAAGAGCTTTTGGAAAAAGGGTACACCGTGCGGATGTGTGTGCGTGATAAATCTCAAACCCACAAGCACCAGCATCTGACCTACATTGACGAAAACACACCCGGGAAGTTGGAAATATGGGAGGCCAACCTTTTGTCCGAAGGCAGTTTCGACCAGGCCGCCCAGGGGAGCAAGGCGGTTATCCATGTAGCCTCACCTTTCACCCTAAGGTTCAAAAATGCCCAAAAGGATTTGCTCGATCCTGCCTTGCTGGGTACACGCAACGTGCTTGGTGCAGCAACCCGCTCCGGCACTGTAAAAAAGGTTGTACTCACCTCCAGTGTAGCAGCAGTGCATGGAGATAACAAAGACATGCAGGACCAGGGCCTGAGCGAGTTCACAGAAGAGCATTTCAATACCACCAGTTCAGCAAGCCACCAACCCTACTCCTACTCCAAGGTCATTGCCGAAAAAGAAGCCTGGAAACTGACCGGACAGCAAAATCAATGGAAGTTGGTGGTTATCAATCCCTCTTTTGTACTGGGCCCATCGCTAACCGGGAGCTCAGACTCTGAAAGCCTCAACCTGATGAAAGATATTCTCAGGGGTAAGTTTCTCATGGGAGCCCCTGAACTGTTCTTTGGCTTTACCGATGTGAGGGATGTGGCCCATGCCCATATCCTGGCCCTGGAAAAAGAGGATGCATCAGGCCGGCACATCCTGGCCGAAAGGACCATGAGCCTGCTTGATCTCACCCGGATGCTAAAAAAGCTTTTTGGACGCAAATATAAGCTTCCCCTTATGAAAGCACCCAAACCCATTATGATGCTGGTGGGAGGCCTTTTTGGTGTGACGCCCAAATTTGTAAAAAGAAATGTGGGCTACCCCATCCGTTTCGATACCAGCAAAAGCAGGGAAGTATTGGGGTTGCAATACCGCAATCTTGAACAAACGGTGGAAGAGATGGTACTGCAAATGGAAAAGCAGAAAAGCGCATCCCACTGAATCAGTGCTCGTTAAGCATTTCCCACACCCCCGGTTCGCTAAAAAAACAACGAGGACACCCAAACCTGTTTGGACAATTCTAATAAAAATATTACTTTTGTAGCACAAAACAGGGTTTCGTGGCCGAGTGGCTAGGCAGAGGTCTGCAAAACCTCCTACAGCGGTTCGAATCCGCTCGAAACCTCAGCAATGAAAAAAGGATTGGAACAAAATGTTTCAATCCTTTTGTTTTATAGGGTTCGCAGGTATGGGAGTGAAAGGAATAAAATGTATATTTGCATAGTT
>SLQX01000145.1 GCA_007131245.1 Bacteroidales bacterium | reverse complement strand
TTTCTGCTTTTTTCCGATACCATGCATCCAGTAGCTTTTTTATTTGGCCATTATCGCCGGTATTATTGGTGAAAATCTGAAAGTATCCGTTTTTTAACTTCACGGATTCATGCTCACCGTTTCTAACCTGCTTTACCTTCAGCCGGTATTGTTTTCCTAAATATCGGTGGGTTTCTCCACTCACATATTCAAAATCTTGTTTTTCCGCATCAAAGCGGCTAAAATGTTTAATCTGTTTGACAATCCATCGGCCACGCTTGCGTACTTTTTCATAAATATGTTGAATTTCTGCTTTTTGTGGGGCAGTAACCCAAACTGTTTGATCCGGATATACAGCTATTTCAAGCGTTTTGCGGCTGGAGTAGCTCAGGTTAAACTGAATAGTGGTTTTGCCATATTCAATTTTCTGTAAATTATCGAGAGCTATAGGACTGCTTTGATTTGATGATGGTTTCTGCAATGCGTTCGATGACATCAAAATCTCGTTTTAGGTCTAAATTTCTGAATAATTCAATCATATAATCTTCAATGGCGATAAACATCTCGTTTTTAACGTCCGGATTGGTTTCCCAATCTACAATGGTTAAACCATCAATAATTTCATCTAATTCAATTCCGGCATTCGTGTATAATTCATCCCGCTTTTCCTTCTCAATCGGCATGTATGCCGTTTCAAAATATTCTTCTAACTCGCCTTGAATGGTATTGTAAAACGATCGGGCGACAGGCCGTTCTTTTAATTCGTTAGGAGTACCATCCCAAATACCACTTTCAACCCCTTCTTTAATTTGTTTAACCTTTTCGAGATACTCTTTCTCAGAAATTCGGTCACTCAGGAATTTTTGAATGGTTTCTTCTATCATATCTGAAAATTTCCGGTATAAGGCCGGATCTTCATCCATTCGCTCTTGTATGACCTTCTTGGTTTTGCTGGCAATCTCGTCGGCTTTGGAGGCTTCTGAACGTTCTTTCTGCTTGTCCTGCATCTCGAAAAACTGATCGCTGAAAATATCAACCGGATCAATAATTTGTTCCATGCCCTCCGTGCCAACATAGGAATCGATCAGTTTTTGAACCCGATCTTCATACTCCCGGTGATCAATAGCTTCTCCATATCGTATCCGTATAGAGCGCCTGAGATTTTCAAAAAATTTCAGGTCACGCTTATATTTCTTAACCTCGGCTTCGTCGATATATTCGAACAGTTTATCAGCAGTAAAAGCGGCCTGTAGTGTTCGTGCAAAGTTTGAAAGCTTCTCATAAAACTCATCCCGGATATCATCATGGCGCAAAAAACGCTCCATGGTTTCATTGTCTGAGGTATCTTCACATTCCTTAAAAAGATCCCATATCTGTTTATGTAATTTGGGTAATGTTTCCACCACTTCCTTTATAGGTGTAATCGTACCTTCCAGATCATTCTGATCAAAACCACTTAATGCAGAATAGGTATTAATGGCATCCGTGAGAGTGCCCAGAATTCCAACATAATCGATCACATACCCGTAATCCTTTCCCTCAAAAAGCCGGTTTACACGGGCAATGGCCTGTAACAGGTTATGTTCGTCCAGATAGCGAGCCATATAAAGGTATGTATTATTTGGGGCATCAAAACCGGTAAGCAGTTTATATACCACGATGATGAGCTCAACTTCGCGGCTGTCTGACTTAAAAAGGTTGACAATATTGGATTCATACGTTTCTTTGTTTCCAAATCGATCCATCATCTGCCGCCAATAAACCTGCACCTCATCGTTGGGGTCATCATAGGTGTCATCGTGCCCTTCCCTTGTATCCGGTGGAGAGATCACCAACTCTGCATTAATTTGCCCTCGTTCCTTAAAATATCGATAGTACCGAACCGCTGTTCGCCGGTCGGGTACGGCAAGCTGAGCCTTATATTTGGTATTTTTTAGGTTTTTCAGGAAATGGTCGGTAACATCCCGGCCGATCTCTTCAATTACCAGTTGTGCCGTGAGCAATTTGTTCAACGATGAGTAGCGACGTTTGTAGTCGGAAACCTGATTTTCCGACATATCTTCCATGTCTCGTTCGAATTCCCGGTCGAGCTTCTCACGCCATGTATCCAGTTTGGCAGCACGACCTTCATAAATGATTGGAACCACCGCCCTGTCTTTTACTGCCTGATCCATGGAGTAGGTATCAATAATTCCACCAAATTTGGCCGCCGTATTCTTCTCATTTTTCATGAGAGGGGTTCCCGTAAAACCGATATAACAGGCATTGGGTAAGATCTTTCTCATCTCGGCATGCATCATTCCGTATTGGGTGCGATGTGATTCATCAATCAATACGAAGATATTTCGAGAGTCATTGATCAGATTTTTATACCGAATAGCAGCATTAAATTTATTGATGATCGTGGAGATATTTTCAGCACCTGGATCCTGGATCAACTGTGCAAGATGCTTGCCGGTTTTTGCCTGCTGTATCTCTTTACCACACTGCCGAAAGGTTTTGGAGAGCTGATCGTCCAGGTCGGTCCGGTCCGTTACCAGGATAATCCGTTGGGAGGGAATATCATCAGCCACGACCAGATTTTTTGACATAAACACCATAGTAATGGACTTTCCACTTCCCTGCGTATGCCAAATTACTCCCCCTTTCCGATTACCGTCGGCATCTGTTTGGCGTATCCGCCTCATCATCCGATTTACCCCGAAATATTGCTGGTATCGGGCAATTTTACGGGTGTTATTGTCAAAAACGGTGAAGTTTCGAGTGAGCTCAAGCAATCGCTCTGGGCGACAAAGGCTATGCAAATTTAGATCTTGCCTGGTAGGTGCCCGCTTTTTCTCATTTAGTATCGGAGCTTCATAGTAGTGCTCTCTGAGTCGTTTAATCCACTCTATGCCTGTATCGGGCCTGGCTGCCAATTCGGCTACCATTTCTTCAATATTCTCTTCCTCTCGCCAAACCGACCAAAACTTCTTACTGGTGTCTGTAGCCGCATACGAAAGCTCATTCACGCTGGACGCGATCAGCATTTGGGTAAAGTGAAAAAAACCGGGGACTTCTTCTTTATTTTGATTGCGCAGATGCTGGGAGATGGCCTCATCGAGAGCATTCTTTTTATCTCTTCGCTTATTCTCGATAGCCACAAAGGGAATCCCGTTTACAAACAACACGATATCAACCCGGCGAACCTTATGTTTTCCCTTGATCTCAAACTCATCCGTTACGTGAAAAACATTGTTCTCAGGATGCTCCCAGTCCACATAGTTAAACGGAAAGCTTTTTTTATCTCCCTTAACGACCTGCTCATAGCTTTTGCCCAGCGTAAGCAAGTCATAAATCTTTTCATTGGTCTTCACCAGCCCCTCATCCGGCTGTTGCTGAAGATCATAAGCGGCCCTGCTGATAGCCGGTTGAGGGAAAGGCAGAGTTTCCCCTTTGTATTCGATTCTGTTGATTTTGGATAGCTGATCTTCCAAGATATCCGTAAGCACGAACCGAGTGAGCAGTCCATCCCGCATCTCCAAAGCTTTCTCAGGTGAGATATAGGTATAGCCCATCTGTTGCACAAGCCGGAGTGCCGGGAGTTGGGAGTCTTTGTCTTCTAAGTAGCTGGAGTTATTGTTCATTTTATTTTAGCCTGCATAAACGGTTCAGGATGAATCTGAAAAATTTAAATTTTCAAACTCTATTTTTGCTGTTTATAAAATTCTACCCTAGCAGAAAT
>SLQX01000119.1 GCA_007131245.1 Bacteroidales bacterium | reverse complement strand
TTAAAAAAAATCTGACAAAATACGATTTACAGCACTTGAATATCCTCCCCCAAAAAGATTGACATGAACCATTAGTGGGTAGAGGTTTGCAATATCTGTTGCTTTTATCCAGTTACTTTCCAGTGGATATATGTGCTGATAGGATTGATAAAAAGCTTCATCAAAGCCCCCAAACAGCCTCGACATTCCAAGGTCCATTAAACGATGACCATAATACACCGCAGGATCAATGATACAGGCATCACCTTCGTGATTGGTCATGTAGTTTCCACTCCATAAATCGCCATGGAGCAGTGATGGTTTTTCTTCCGGAAAGAAATCGGGAAGAAAAGGATACATTTTTTCAAATTTTTTCATCATCGCCTTTTCAATCAGACCTTTGTCCCGGGCTGTTTTTATTTGTATTTCAAGGCGTTGGTTAATAAAAAAGTTGATCCAGTTATTGGAAAAATCATTGTATTGGGGAAGGCTTCCTATGTAATTGTTATGATCCAAACCAAAATGATCCCCGGAATGGTTGTGTAATTTGGCCAGGTTGGTTCCAAAATCATCCCAGAAACTGCTTTTTTTCAGGCCGGGTTCAACATATTCAAGTATCAGCATACTATATTTGTCGGTGCTAAAGGTACCTGTAACTTCCGGTACAAAAACCTCCCCTGCCCTTTTCAGTATTTCCATTCCCTTTTGTTCAGCTTCAAACATTCCTGGATATGCGCGGGTATAATTCCATTTTACAAACCATTTACCATTTTCGGTATCCACTCTGAGGGCATTGTTGATGGATCCACCGGGCAGGCTGTCTAAAGCTTTTATGATAACAGGATTACCCGTTTGATTTTCAAGGAATGTTTTGAAACTTTCTTTAAGTACATCAGGTAGCATAAAAATGGAGCTTTGATAAAACAATCAGGTATAAACTGACGCTGTTGGCTGCTTAAATTTTTGCTGTTAGGGAAACATTTAAAAATTATTGCAGATTAAACTTTTCAATAACCTTGTAGACGGGTCCTTTGGGTTTAAGGTTGCTTTGGTAAAGTTCAATGCTGTCTACAGTCACTTCCTGGAAAAGTTTACCTTTGAACTCGGCCTCCAGTTCGTGCAGCGGGGTAATGTTATCTATATGTTTAATTCTACCCAGGGTAAGATGAGGTTTGAAAATCAACTCTTCTTTAATCTTACCGGTTTTTTCCAGGGCTTTTTGGGTTTGTACAAAAGCCTTTTCAATTCCTTGGTTTTGTTGGTTGATTCCCATCCAGAGAACCCTGGGAAAGCTGACGCTTCCGAAAAAGCCGAAGTTTTCTACCGTAAAGTGGATAATTTGTGTTTGAGTTGCAGCCTGATTGAGACTATCGATAATTCCCGGAATTTGTTTATCGGGGGTATCACCCAGGAATTTCAGGGTAATGTGAAAATTATTTTTATGCACCCAGTTAATTTTCCCACCAGAAAGTCTTGTTTTTATGGTATCATAAGCATTTAACAACTCCTCAGATGGGTGCACTTTAATGGCTACAAATAGTCTTTTCATAATGGTAGAATTGGTTATTTATGTTTTACATTCTTATTTGTTGAAATTTACAATGGCCAAGACTAATTTTGCTTGTGCGAAAAAAGCCTTTAAAATATTTTGCCAAATTAATAAAACCTGCTAATTTTGCAAATCATAAAACGGGGAATTAGCTCAGTTGGCTAGAGCGTTTGGCTGGCAGCCAAGAGGTCATCGGTTCGAGCCCGATATTCTCCACCAAAACCGAACAGATTTGCTGTTCGGTTTTTTTATTCCCATCCATTCGTGTTTTCAAAATCCTCTAAATTATTGATATCACCCGGATCCTTTAACCGGAACCAGGTGTGTTTTTCACTTTGTCCCATTTCGATAATTCCTGTAATCATAAGATTTACGATCAAATTTTCAGCAAGATACCTGGGTATAGATGCCAGCTTGCAAAACCTTTTGAGTGTTATAAATGGATGATCATTAAGAAACTCCAACAATAATTTTTCCTTATCTGAATACCTGATAAAAGTACCAGCCTGGCTTTGCATCCTTTTCCAGTATTTAAGTCTGACGGTATTGGCAAGAATGTTTTGATCATCCATGCGTATATAAGCAAGCCACTTGCCCTGTTCATTTTCAGCGAAGCAGGGTTTTTGGCTGAGAGAAGGTATATCAATTTCCAGTACCGTTTTCCCTTCAATTTGCCATGTGCGATAAGCAAAATCAATGTTTGGCTTGCAATACATCTGGGCTGCAGCCTCAATCATGTAAAACTCTTCATCACTTCTTACACCTGCAATCACACCGTTATCTTTAACACCAATCAACAATTTTCCTCCATCGGTATTGGCAAAGGCGGAGATGGATTTGGCAATTTTGCGTGAATCATTCACCTGGAACTTGAAATCTTGTTTTTGATGTTCTCCCTGCAAAATAAGTTTTTGGATGTATGCACTCATGATCCAATTCTTTTTTTACCATTTATCAACAGGTTTTCAATCCTGCTAACAACTAATAGGCTCTTTGATTACGCCCTTCAATATAGTTGATAAACGAGCGGTTGACAACCCTGTTACCGCCGGGTGTGGGATAATCTCCCGTAAAATACCAGTCCCCTTTATCTGCCGGACATGACTTGTGGAGATTTTCGATGGATTGAAATACGATATCCACTTCTGCATTTACCTCTGATGGATGAAGCATCTGGGCAATTTTTGCTGAAATCTCTTCGGGTTTAAAGGGCTTATATATTTCCTTTACATAATTGGTTATTTCCTCTTTGGGCAAGCTTTCCGATTCTTTACACTTTTTGTACACATCATTGATAATGAATTCCTTTTTGGTTTCTTTCAGCAAATTTATGGTAGCTTTGAAAGCAATAAAATCTGAAAGTTTAACCATATCAATGCCATAGCAGTCAGGGTAACGGATTTGGGGTGCTGAACTTACGATGATAATCCTTTTTGGGCCAAGGCGGTCCAGAATTTTAATAATACTTTTTTTGAGGGTTGTGCCTCTTACAATGGAGTCATCAATCACCACAAGGCTGTCCTGGTATTCTTTGACAACGCCGTAGGTGACATCATAAACGTGGGCCACCAGATCATCCCGCTGATTATCCTGGGTAATGAATGTGCGAAGCTTGGCATCTTTCACAGCAACCTGGTCCATACGTGGGCGCAGTTTAAGAATGGCATCTATTTTTTCCGGATCGTAATTTCCCTGTAGTTGCATAAGACGATCCTTTTTAATTTGATCACAAAACTCATGCAAACCTTCTACCATTCCTTTGTAAGAGGCTATGGCTGTGTTGGGAATATAAGAAAAAATAGTGTTTTCAAGATCGTAATTGATATTTGCAAGGATAGTTGGTACCAGGAGTTTTCCCAGCATTTTCCTTTCTTTGTATATTTCAGCATCCGTACCTCTTGAAAAATAAATTCTTTCAAAACTGCAAGCCCTTTTGGGTTGGGGTTTCTTACATTCTACTTCACTAAATTGTCCATCCTTTTTGATGATCAGTGCATGCCCCGGCTTGACTTCCTCAATACTTTCAATGGGCACTCTGAAAGCTGTTTGTATGGTGGGTCGTTCTGAGGCAGCCACAACAATTTCGTCATCCCGGTAGTACCATGCTGGTCTTATTCCAGCCGGGTCGCGCATTAAAAAGGCATCACCATGCCCCAACAGTCCCCCTAATACATAACCACCATCCCAGTATTTGCTGGCATTGGCCAATATACTTTCGATATTCAGGTTTTGAGCAATTAGTGGGGATATTTCTTTTTTACTAAAACCCTGGGCTTTGTATTTTTTGTAAAGGTCTTCGTTTTCATCGTCCAGGAAGTGCCCCAGCTTTTCAAGGATGGTAATGGTGTCGGATGTTTTGTTGGGGTGTTGCCCAATGTTGAGCAAGCTTTCAAACAGTTCATCCACATTGGTGAGGTTAAAATTGCCGGCAATCATCAGGTTTTTCGACATCCAGTTATTTTCCCTGAGAAATGGATGGGTGTATTCAATTCCGTTGTTACCGAAAGTGCCGTAACGCAAATGGCCGATAAAAAGCTCTCCTGTTAGTTCCATGTTATTTTTTAGCCACTGCACATCGCGTAGCCTGTCAGGATTTTTTTCATGGATATCCTGTATTTTGCCATGCAAACGGGTAAAGATATCTTTCAGAGGGTTGGCTTGATGACTTCTCAACCGGTTCATATAGAGATTGCCCGGTTCCATGTCAAATTTTATACAGCCCAGGCCGGCGCCATCTTGTCCTCGGTTGTGCTGTTTTTCCATGAGAAGGTACATTTTGTCGGGCCCATAAAAGGCAGTACCATATTTTGCAAGGTAGTATTCAAGGGGTTTTAATAACCTCAGCAGTACTATTCCGCATTCGTGTTTGATGGAGTCGCTCATTGTTATCTTTGTAAAAGAACAAAGGTAGTAAAATTGCTTGAGCAGGGCCTGCCATGGCGATGGCAGAAAGATCCATGCAAAAAGTACGTTAGCGTATTACTATCAATGATTTAGCGGGTAGCGAAAAGAGCAAAAAGGCTTTATAATTCCAGTTCAAAAAACGGGGTTTTAACATTTTTAAACCCTATTTTTTTCAACAACTGGTGTGCTTCATTAAAATGCTTATCCAATTGAGATGGATGGTGGGCATCGGTATTCACCATAACAGGAATCCCCATTTCCAGGCATTGCTCCAATATTTTGGTTGAAGGGAAGTACTGATCAATCTTCCCGGTGTAAAATCCCCGGGTATTGAGCTCAATGATGGATTTGCTCTTTGCTGTTGCTTCCAGGGTTTCATCCACGAGTTTTTGGTACCAGCTTTCACTGGTTGAAAACCAACGTTGCTTGTTATGCATCTTTACTTTGTCAAGGTGCCCAATAATCTGGGGTTTCTGGGTATTGATCATCTCAATTGTTTGCCTGTAAAAAGCTGTTACTGCTGCGCGGTAATCCCCATTGAATATTTCATCCACTCCCTTAATGTATCCTTCAACAGGACCATCGATGAACCATATTTTACCACTTTCACTATGACGCACAAGGTGTACCGAGCCAATGTGATAATCAAGAGGGGTGTTTGTGATAAATGATTCAAAATCTTCGGAGTGGCCGGGTATGTAATCAATTTCAAGACCCAGGTAAAGGTCAATATTGTTTTTGTATTTTTCGATCAGGTACCGGGCGTCTTGTACATACTGTTTAAAACTTTCAGGGGTCAGGCTCCACTCATTGGGAAAAGGCAGAGGAGAGTGAGCTGAAAAGCCCAAAGCTATGAATTTTTTGTCGATGGCAGCCTGTACATATTCTTCCATGGGCTGCTTGCCATCACAGTGGTGGGAGTGCGAATGAAAATTATAAAGTGCTATCATACTTGGTTTCCAATGTTTTAAATTAAAACATCCTATTTAACAGATTGTTTGGCCTGTTGGGCAATTTTAATGCGTGAGGTAATCATATCAATGGCCACATGATTTTCACCACCCTGGGGTACAATAATTTCGGCATAGCGTTTACTGGGTTCAATAAACTGGAGGTGCATGGGTTTTACATACTTTTCGTAGTGATCAAGCACCTCGATAAAAGAACGTCCTCTTTCTTCAATATCGCGTTTGATAACGCGCATGAGCCTGTCGTCGGAATCGGCATCAACAAATATTTTTATATCCATCCTTTCTCGCATTCTTGGATTAGACATAATAAGGATTCCTTCTACAATCACTACTTCTTTGGGTTCGATGGGGATGGAGTCTTCAGCACGTGCACAGGTAAGGTAAGAATAGATAGGCATGGGGATGGTTTTGCCCTCTCTCAGCATATCAAGATGTTTAATCAGCAGGTTAAACTCAATGGCACTGGGGTGGTCAAAATTGATTTTGGCTCGCTCTTCTGGTGATAAATGGCCATTGTCTTTGTAGTAGGCATCCTGGTAAATCACCGAAACGCTCTTCCTGGGAAGTCTGTCAACAATTTTTTTGACTACGGTTGATTTTCCCGATCCAGATCCCCCTGCAATTCCTATTATTAGCATGATAGTTTTTGGAAGACAAAAATAAAGGTTTTTCCTTAATACGATTTTAATTTTCATGAATTCTTTTCTTTTTTACAGCAACAAAGTAGTCATGCATTAGGGAGAGGATGGATTTATTGCTCCTTTGAGCAATCCTTCTTTTATTTATGGGAATGGTTGGTTAAGTAAAAAAAAATAATTAGGTTTGTTGCATGTGTTGCTGTAAACAATTCATACCATGGATGAATCCGAACAATTGAAAATAAAGCTTTATGCCGACCCTCTTCAGTTTTATCCGGCCATATTGAAGGATATTAAAAATGCAACAAAGTATATTTACCTTGAAATATACCGTTTTCGCAACGACCCTATCGGTATGCGCTTCAGGGATAATCTTATCAAAAAGTGCAGGGAAGGGGTGCAAATAAAACTACTTATTGATTCCTGGGGTGCTTCCTCTGGCTATTCCTTTTTTAAAGAGCTGGAAGATTTGGGGGCAGAGGTAAAGTTTTTTAAAAAAATAAAGCTAACCTGGGATGCATTCACCCGTAACCATCGGCGCGACCACCGTAAAATCCTGGTTATCGATGATATGATAACGTATATTGGATCGGCCAACATTAGTGGATATGCTCTCAACTGGCGTGAATCCATGTTTCGAATCCAGGGGGATATTGCCAAATATTTCAGGCAAATTATTTTGGAGAACATCAAAATTTATAATAAATATTTTTACGATAAGGTTGCTTATACCCGCAAATTTGATTTCGCGCAATTCCAGATTATAAGGGATGTTCCCAGCATAAAACATCAACCCATCCAGAGAAAATACCTGGAACTCATAAAAATGGCAGAAAAAGAAATCTACCTGGAAACGCCTTATTTCCTTCCGGGAAGCAACCTTCGAAAAGCCCTAATGGATGCCTCCGGGAGAGGGGTCAAGGTAAATGTGATAATTCCTAAAAAGTCTGATGTTCATATCCTGGATGTGCTGGCGGGTAAATATTTTGGTGAACTATCGGAGCAAAATGTGAACATCTTTTTCTATTTGCCCCAAAATTTGCACTCCAAAATTTTCCTGGTGGATCGCAAATATTTTATGGTGGGATCGGCTAATTTTGATTATCGTAGCTTTCGGTATCAACACGAAATTTGTCTCTTCGGACGTCATGCCAGCCTCAGCCGGCAACTGTTGATACATTTCAGGCAGAGCAGAAAGGATGCAGAAAAATTTGATTTTGACAGCTGGCAAAAGCGCCCTTATCTGCAGCGTTTCTTTGAAAAGGTGTTAGTCCCTTTCCGGCATCTGTTTTAGCGCTGTTTTATTATTTGCGGATTCTCCCTCCAAAAGCAAAATGCCTGCTAAAATAGTCATTATCCAGGCTATCTACGACCACTCCCCGGGATGATGATGCATGAACAAAGCGGTTGTTACTCAGATAAATACCTACATGTGATACCCGGCGGCTATTGATGGAGAAAAACACCAAATCACCTTCCTGTAAATGACGCTTGTTTACTCTACGGGTGTTTTGAGCCATATTGATGGTTATCCGGTCCAATGAGATATTATATACTTGTTTATAAACCATGCCCACAAACCCTGAGCAATCTGCCCCTGAAAGTGTATTACCCCCATAAAGATAGGGTGTACCCAGCCACTTTTTCACCTCCTTTAGTAGGGCCGGGTTCTCATTTCCGTTGAGATTGTAGCCCAGCACCTTCGATTTTTGCTGGTAAAAACCACTGTCAGCATCTATAGATGGCTCATGAGTCTCTGATGAGGTGGGGGCAGGGGAGGGGCCAAACCTTGTGCGTCCTTCTTCCCGGTAGGAGGGCGTTTCGCGCAGATATGTACACCCCGGGAGCACTCCAGCTAAGAATAGCACAATGGTCAATAATCGGATCATAAAAGACATGTTTGTAAAACAACTACAAAATTAAAATATTATTCCATTGTTCATCATTTTCAGCACCACACCCAAAGTTTGTTATATTTATCAAGGCTCAATTTTAAAAAAGAGGTTGCCTTTTACTTAGGTATTGCTCTTATTATCTATTAAAATCCAATCTGCGGAGCATTGTTGTTAAGCAAGGACATGGTATCTGTTTTTTATTTCAGGATTTTATAACATTTTTCAACCAACCATTTTTCAAAAATTTTTCTTTTTTCCGGGCAGGGTAAAACCTGAGCCGGATTTCCTGAGAATGATTTTTTTTGCTATTTTCGCCCCAACTTCAATTAATATGTAATCTATAAAATACTAAAAAAGCACTATATGGATGTAAGCCCTTATGATTTGAGCCCCAACCCACTTGTAAAGTATTTACAAAAATCGTCTAAAAGCTTTACCAAGGCTGATATTATCAACTACATTGAGAACAATGGCGTAAAGATGATTAATTTCAGGTATGTGGGTGGAGATGGCCGTTTGAAAGCATTAAACTTTGTGATCCAGAGCCGTGAGCACCTGGAATCCATCCTAAGTACCGGAGAACGGGTTGATGGCAGCAGTTTGTTTAATTTCCTGGAAGCTGGTTCAAGCGACCTGTATGTAGTACCAAGGTTTAAAACCGCTTTCCTGAATCCTTTTGCTGAGATACCCACTGTGGATATGCTTTGTTCATATTATGACAAGGATGGTTCGCCGTTGGCAAGTGCCCCTGAAAACATTATGCGCAAGGCCCATCAGGCAATGGTTGAACAAACCGGCTACGGGCTGGAGGTAATGGGTGAAATTGAATACTATGTGATCAGCGAAAAGGATGAACTCTATAAAGCCACTGATCAGAAAGGATATCATGAATCTGCTCCATTTGTAAAATGGGAGCAGCTGCGAATAGATGCTATGATGGCTATGGCTCAAACGGGAGCTGAAATTAAATACAGCCACTCGGAGGTAGGCAATTTTTCTGATGAAGAATTTGAATATGAACAGAATGAAGTTGAGTTTTTACCCACCAATGTGGAGGATGCTGCAGATCAACTCATACTGGCCAAATGGATATTACGAGAGGTTGGCTATCAGTATGGAGTAACCATCAGTTTTGCCCCTAAGATTACAACAGGTAAAGCAGGTAGTGGCTTACACATACATATGCGTCCGATGAAAGATGGCCAAAATGTGACCCTGGAAAATGGGGAGATAAGCGAGGTTTCACGCAAGGTTATTGCTGGAATTCTTGATGTTGCCCCGGCACTTTCTGCTTTTGGTAATACTATACCCACAAGCTATTTCCGCCTTGTTCCCCACCAGGAAGCCCCTACCAATGTGTGCTGGGGTGAACGTAATCGATCTGCCCTGATTCGGGTACCACTGGGCTGGGTTGGTGCCGGAGACATGATAGCAGATGCCAACAAAATGGAGGAGCCCCTCAATCGTGACTTCAGCGATAAATCAACCTTTGAGTTTCGCTGTCCCGATGGTTCAGCAGATATATACCTGTTGATCGCTGGCCTTTGTGTGGGAGCAAGGCATGGTTTTCAGATGAATGAGGCACTCGAGTTTGCCCAAAAAACGTATGTGGATGTAAACATTTTTGAAGAAAAGCACAAAAAACGGCAAAGCGAATTGGCTCAACTGCCCGAGTCTTGTAAAAAGGCGGCAGAGTATCTTCTGGAGCAGGCAGATATATTTAAGCAGCATGGGGTTTTTACAGAAAGGTTGTTGCAGGGCACAGCACAAAGGCTATTTGACTTTAAAGATGAAAACCTCCGTGAAAAGATTGCACCAAGTCGTGAAGAAACAATGAACCTTGTGAATAAATTTTTACATTGTGGTTAGAATATTCATTAGAAAATAATTTGTTTAATTCATTGGCTAGATGCCTGCCCCGCCATATGCGGGAGAACTTGCATGTTCCTGCTTTATTTGCAAATTACATTTATAATGGTGCTCATGAGCTCACTTCGTTCGGTTCATCTTCTTTTGAGAGCACAGAGCTCATACAAGTTTCATTGAAAAATTAACCACGAATGGATCCTTTGAATTTATTTTACCCTTAAATCGTTGTCAAAATGGAAAAAATATTGGTAATAGGCTGTGCCGGACAAATTGGCTCTGAGCTAACTCTCGAGCTGAGAAAAATGTACGGCGAAAACAATGTGGTGGCCACAGATATCAAACCAGCACAAAAAGAAATCACCGAAAGTGGGCCTTTTGAAATTCTTGACGTGCTTGATACGCACCGCCTTTTCGGCACCGTAAGTCGCAATAAAATCACACAGATTTATCATCTTGCTGCTATCTTATCAGGCAATGCCGAAAAGAAACCCATTGCAAGCTGGCATATCAACATGGAGAGTTTGTTGAATGTTTTGGAGTTATCGCGTGAGCTGAATCTGAAAAAGATTTTCTGGCCCAGCTCCATTGCTGTCTTTGGGCCCACCACACCGCGTGTAGATACTCCACAGTTTACCGTGATGGAGCCCAATACGGTTTATGGCATAAGTAAGCTTGCCGGTGAGCGTTGGCTTGAATATTATTTTCAAAAATATGGGGTGGATGGCAGAAGCCTTCGTTATCCGGGACTTATCAGTCATAAAACCGAAGCTGGCGGTGGAACCACCGATTATGCTGTAGATATTTTCTATGAAGCCATTCAGAATAAGATGTATGAATGCTATTTAGATGAACATGCCTATCTTCCCATGCAGTTTATGGATGATGCCATAAAAGCAACCATTGAGGTCATGGAAGCACCTGCCGATGATATTACGGTACGTTCAAGCTATAACGTGGCTGGTGTAAGTTTTAGCCCCAAAGAGATTGCTGCTGAAATTAAAAAGTCAATCCCCGATTTTAAAATGAGCTATGCTCCTGATTTCAGACAAGCCATTGCCGAATCATGGCCCAAAAGCATTGATGACAGTGTTGCCCAGAGGGATTGGGGGCTGAAAAACACATATGATCTGAAAAGATTAACACAAACAATGCTGGAAGAGGTGGGTAAAAAATTCAGCGCTAAATAATGTTTTCCTTTCACTGTATCTGGTAGAAGTCCTTGGATAACTGCCTGGTATAGTTTTTATAAACTCAACCCCAGTTGTCGTATGATATCGTATATCGACACACACACGCATTTATACCTCAAAGAGTTTGACAAGGACCGCGACCAGGTGGTTCAACAGGCGCTTGATGCAGGTGTGGATAGAATGTTGCTGCCCAATGTGGATGAGCAAACCATCCAGCCCATGATGGATTTGCATAAAAGATATCCAGCACACTGCCTGCCTATGATGGGCTTGCATCCTACCTCTGTGAAACCAGGGTATGAGCATTTGTTGCAAAAAATGGAACCATGGTTTGAGCAGCGCCTTGCTATTGCGGTTGGGGAGTCTGGTATTGACTTATACTGGGACCAAACCTATAAGCAGCCACAGATAGATTCTCTCAGGCAGCATATAAAGTGGGCGCTTGATTTCGATTTGCCGCTGGTTATTCATAGCCGAAACTCCGTTGAGGAAATTATGACAGTGATGGATGAATACAGGGGAAGTGGATTGAGGGGTGTGATGCATTGTTTTCCTGGCAATGTGGAACAGGCGCAATGGTTTGTGGATATGGGCTTTGTGCTTGGAATAGGGGGTGTTGTCACCTACAAAAACAGCGAAATGATGAAGGTTGCCCGGGCAATACCTTTGCAACATCTCATCCTTGAAACAGACGCCCCTTATTTGCCCCCGGTTCCATACAGGGGAAAACGCAACCAGTCTGCGTATATACCTCATGTGGCCCAAAAAATTGCTGATCTGAAAAATGTTGAAGTGGCAGAAGTGGCACAAGTTACCACATGTGCAGCCAAAAACCTTTTTAATCTTTCCTGACAATGGTAAGTATTAAAACCACCTCATTAAAAATTCTGAATGATTATAAATGGATGATCTGTCAGATTATAATCATAGTGGGATAAACTATAATTTGCAGCTGAACAGGATATTTTGATTTACTTGTATCCGTTTTATCGGGTATTACAAAAACAAAAAAACATGACCAAACAGGCCGAGGTTCTTGTGATTTACACCGGAGGTACCATAGGGATGGTAGAAGATAGTAAAAGCGGTGCACTCAACCCTTTTGATTTTGACCACCTGAGCAAGCAAATACCTGAAATTAACAGGTTTGATTTTAAAATCGACAGCATATCGTTTGATCCGGTCATTGATTCATCAGATATGTCGCCTGAAATTTGGGTACAACTGGCTAATATAATCAAGGATAAATATGAAAGCTATGATGGTTTTGTCATTTTGCATGGGTCTGATACCATGGCATATACTGCGTCAGCCTTGAGCTTTATGCTGGAAAATTTGTCCAAACCTATTGTTCTTACGGGCTCTCAGCTTCCCATTGGAAAGATACGCACCGATGGTAAAGAAAATTTTATTACTTCCCTGGAAATTGCAGCCGCTAAAAAAGATGGTAAGGCCATAGTGCCCGAAGTGAGTGTTTATTTTGAATATCAGCTATATCGAGGCAACCGGACGCACAAGTTTAATGCTGAACACTTCGAGGCTTTTCGCTCAGCAAACTACCCGACCCTGGCCCAGGCAGGTGTGGAAATAAAGTATAACACTCCTGCCATATACCCATCTAGTGGTCAAGAGCTTCGGGTGTTCACCAATTTTGACCCGGCAGTGACGATGCTTACCCTTTTCCCCGGCATTTCTCGGGATGTGGTGCATGCCGTATTAAACATCGATGGGCTCAAAGGCGTTTTGTTGGAAACATTTGGCTCAGGAAATGCTCCAACATATCCATGGTTTATTGAAGAAATCCAAAATGCAATTAATAACGGCCTTGTGGTATATAACGTTTCTCAATGCAGGGGTGGTTCCGTGAAAATGGGCAAATATGAAACCAGTATTAATCTGCTGAAAGCAGGTGTAATAAGTGGGTATGATATTACACGGGAAGCAGCCATTACCAAACTGATGTATTTGCTGGGGAATAATTACTCATCCAGCCAGGTTAAAAAGTACCTGCAGACCTCACTGAGAGGGGAAATGACCGTAAAATAAGCGGGAATACTCCCATACATTTAGCTGCTTTTTCTGAACCATCACTTTGCTATTAAAAAAGTGTAAAAACTGCCCGCGGGTTTCAAATTCCTGAACAAAGTAATCTCTTGCTGGTTAGTGCATAACAAACAGAAGTTTACCAAGGAATTGGTTAACTTCTGTCCGATAGGTGCTACCTTTTAACACACCTTGGCTAGATGAAAACAGAAAACATTAAATCTTGACCCAGCAATTATGGACCTTAACAACAAAGTTTGTCTTATTACAGGAGCCACTTCCGGTATAGGGAAGGAAACGGCCAAAGCCTTTGCTGCCAGGGGAGCTAAACTGGTGCTACCAGTAAGAGATTCACTGAAAGCGGATATACTGAAAGACGAAATTCTTGAACAAACCCCTGGAGCTGACCTCAAATTTATGCACTGCAACCTGGCATCCTTTCAATCGGTCAGGGATTTTGCCCGTGAGTTTCAGCAGAATTATTCACAATTACATGTTCTGATTAACAACGCCGGGATTTGGGAAACACGCCGAAATCTATCGGATGATGGAGTTGAGATGATGTTTGCAGTGAATCATTTGGCGACCTTTCTTTTGACCAATCTATTGTTGGGTACCATGAAGAAAAGTGCTCCAGCACGTATCATTAATGTTTCCAGTAATGCACACCGCCAGAGCAAAATATATTTTGAAGACATTGAATTTGAAAAAAATTTTTCAAGCTTAAAGGCTTATGCCCAGTCTAAACTGGCCAATATTTTGTTCACCCGAAAACTGGCCCAGGTTTTACAAGACAGTGGTGTAACAGCCAATAGTCTGCACCCTGGATTTGTTTCCA
>SLQX01000006.1 GCA_007131245.1 Bacteroidales bacterium | reverse complement strand
CTGTGGTAGAAGATCATGGACTAAGCAAACGAGTAGCAGACAATGTGCGCCCCATGGATAATACCATCCCGGGGATAGACCAACCCAGAAATATCATTCAGTGGGCCTTTGGTGACCGCACCGAAGAAGGTAGCATCTCACAAATTTTTGACTTGCAGGGCCGTTTTGTTGTAGCCCGTCTGGCCAAAGCCAGGGATGAAGGGGTGGCTCCTTTGGATGAAATCCGTGATGAGATTATGGAAATTGCCATCAGGGAGAAAAAAGCGCAAATGATCAAAGAAGAATTTGAAAATGCAGGCGGTGAAACCCTGGATCAAAAGGCAGAAAGCCTGGGTCTTGAAGTAAGAACGTTTGAAAACATTGCCTTCAGCGCCAACACCCTGCAAGGGATGGGCAATGAACCTGCAGTAATTGGCAGTGCATTTGCCCTGCAACCCAACAATATATCTGCTCCTATAGAAGGCAATGCTGGTGTATTCCTCATTGAAGTCACCAACAAGCATGAAACTGTTGTCCCTGAAAACCTTACAGCCCAGCAAGAGCAGCTTAAAAATGCTTTCCGCAACAGGGTGCCCAACGATGCATTCCGGGCCATCCAGGAAAGTGCAGAGGTGGAAGACAGACGCCACAGGTTCTATTAAAAGCATTTTATCTTACCTCATACAAAACCCATTTCATTGCGAAATGGGTTTTTTTATACCTTTGCTTTTCTGGCTAAAACAAAATCGGGCACGATACAACCCGCCTGTTGAAAGATAAAAAAGGTTGTACCCTTTACGGTACGATGAAAATAGTATACCAACTAAAAACGTATTTATCATGATGCAATCGCACCTGAAAACCCTGATGATCGACACGGGAACTGGATTTTACAAAGTACTCCGTCACAAAATAGGCGATTTTTGGGGCCCGGTTGACCTGGGTATCCACCTGTCCAAAAAACATGACAGCCTGAATATCGGTACCGGCCTGTTGGCAGGCTCCATATTCCCTGGATCTAACAGGCTTATTTTCAATGGTTTCAGCCCCAGCTGGCACGGATTTTACATCTCGTCCATGGGCGGTGCAGGTCTGGTTTTCGATAACCTGGGCATCAATATGGTTTCTATCACCGGCAAAGCCTCCTTACCCTCCGTGTTGTATCTTAACCGCAACCATGCCGAAGAGGTTGAAGTGGAAGTGGTACCCGTTAATCTGGAAAAAACATGGGAAGAGGGGCGAAAGGGTGTCTACTCCATGATGGATCAAACCCTGGATCGTTTTCGCAGCCGGTATGAAAATGATCCGCGCATACTGGCAACCGGCCCTGCATCACTGTACACCGACTTTGGCGCCATTGGCTCGGCACCCATACGAAAGGGGAAGGTAACCTGGGTAGATTGCTGGGCCGGACGCGGAGGATTTGGAACAAAGCTTTTGCAGCAACACGGTATCGCGGCCATCATTTACGGGGGGACCTATGTGGATGAGGATTTCCGTGATCGCAAGGTGGCCGACTCATGGTTTATGGACCGGTACCAGAAAAAACTCTCCGCCAAAGATCTGCAATCAACCACCAAGTACCGCTACGACCCTGATTTCAATACAGGGGGAACCTTTGGCGTAAACTTCAACAGCATTCAGGATTACATTCTGGCGTTTAATTACAAAACCATTCACTGGAGTGATGATCAAAGGCTCAAGCTGCATAAGGAGTTTATTCTCGATCATTACCTGAAGCAGTTTAATGAGGAAACCATCATCCCCAAACAACAAAAAACCTGTGGCGAGCCCTGCGCTGCCGTATGCAAAAAGCTCAACAACCACTATAAAAAAGACTATGAACCCTACCAAACCATGGGCCCTCTTTGTGGTATTTTTGACCAGCGTGCTGCAGAGCTAACCAACCAGAAGGCTGACTCTCTGGGTTTTGACGCCATTTCGGTGGGGGGTGTGCTGGCCTGGTTGATGGAGTGTGTGGCTGATGACCTCATAGAGCCCGGTGCAATAGGCCTGTCAGAAAAGCCTCGCTTTGAGATGGAAGGCTTTAATTTGGTGGAAGACTCCATGCACAATGCCAATATTGCCATGCAGTTGCTGGATGAAATGGCCAAAGAAGACAGCCTCATCAACCTGAGGGAAGGAGCGCGGAAGTTTGCACGCAATCTATCCCGCACCCACGGGATGGATATCCTCAACCGTTTTTTATATACCGCTTTTGCCCGCCATGGCTGGATGGTACCCAACCAATACTGGACCCCCGGAGTGCTCAGTCCCATGGCCATTATGGGCAAATATTACAACGACTATGGCAAGGAATTTATCTCTCCCCGGGAGTTGGGTCGCCGCAATGCACAAAGGATGATCAAAGAGATTATGCTGGATAATACCGGCATTTGCCGTTTTCACCGGGCATGGGCCGAGGACATGATGCCCCACATCATTGATAAGCTGTTTGGGCAACAGGAAAAATTTGTCCGCAGTATAGCCCTCACGGCCAGCCGCATCAACAGTCGTAATGCGTCGGTTTTTTGGGAAAGTCGCAAAAACATCGAGTATGTCCACCTGTTCCTGCAAAAAAAGAAAAGTAATGGAGATACCGATCCGGCATTGCTGAAATGGCTTGAAAAATTTGACCACGACCCCAAAGAGGCAGCCCTGGAGTTTTGGTATGATATTCATAAAGGAGTTCACGAGTCGCTGGTTGAGTTTCCCGGCTAAAATAGCAGTATTTTTCCGGCTTTGTTTGTTAACCGGGGAATCACCCAAAAACTTAACGTAATTAAGTTTTTGTTAAAAAACAAAATTAGCGAATATGCCAATAATACTACAAATGCAATTTTTTTATTCCCATACAGTCTGTTTTTACACACGAATTATGTCAAAAACTTTTTAGAATTCTGCCTGCCTGCTTAAAATTGCTTTTTGGCAAGATAAATTTTGAAATTTTTCCTATATTCGTACTCTAAGCAGATTAACAAACCATCACACACGACCAAAGCAAGATTGGAAGAAAAAACGTAACAGCATGGCTTTATCCATGCCCAAACCTATACCATCCAAAATTGTTAACGTCAAAAAAAAGAAGGAGGAGAAATGAGAAGAGTTCTGCACCCACCCTAAGGGAAAACAATTACACTTCATTCCCAAAGTTTAAAATTGAAGAGAATTACATTTATTAATCAAACTTTATTTTTATGAAAAAAACAATACCGTGGGCTATAACATGGTTTATGGCCCTGATGCTTGTCTTTAGCTTTAATAGTTGGGGGCAGGGAACGTTATTCTACACTAACTTTACAGTATCTGAAAACTGGACACCAAACAGCAGTGCTACCAGCTATGATACACGAATGTATGATGAAGAAAGCTGGAACTTAACAGGTGAGTCAACGATTCGAGACAATGTTGACACTTATGACGGATCAGACCATGTATTCAGAAACAGGGGTGATTTTACTGTTACAAACACAGAAGCTGTATCTGATATTACTGGTTTCAATATCTTTATCAGAAATTGGTCTGTAACAACTGACAGAGATGTTTTGATAAGTCTAAACGGAGGAACAGATTGGGAAAACATCGGAACAATTGATCAAGATTGGTTTGCTAACGATGATGACTTTTTCCCTTTCAGCTATGACTTTGATGCTGGAGCCGAAAGTTTTGATGCAAATGATCTCCAGGTTATCATCGAGGGCGATGATAGCAATTCTTCCAGAATGAGAATAGGTGGTTTTGAAGTCTTTGGAGAGATT
>SLQX01000260.1 GCA_007131245.1 Bacteroidales bacterium | reverse complement strand
CACAAAACCATCTTCACCACAAAACTGGAAATTAATAAAAGTTACCGGTACCTGTGTTTCTAAAAGATACTCCCAGTAATTTGTCATTTGCGAACGATCTGACTTTTCTCCTTTTCTTAATTGCTGGATGTAACCTTTTTTTTCGTCCATCCACATAGCCAGGCCCCTGCTAAGTGTAGAGGGCTCAACAGGAAAGTCATTGATATTGGAACGCGCCAGAACGGGTTCTGCACGTTTGTCTGCTGATAACAAAACGAAACCGCCTTCTTCGTAATTTATGATATACATTATCGCCATATCATCTTCATCATAGAGTGGAGTGAGGTTTTCTATGGTTTTAGATTGGGTATAATCGTCTGCATATAATTTCCGGCGAGTTGTATCCGCATCGAAAGGCTCGGGGAAAAGAAGGTTTTGGGCAGCTGTGTATGCTTCTGTTTCATCTACATAAAACTCATCCCTCTCCGTCATAACTTCATCCAGAAGTTCTTCACAGGAGTACAATGTAAAAATAAGTATACCCAGAGTGGATAATATCTTCCATTTGTGTGTTTTAAACATTGACTTTTTCGTAAACATGATTTTGGGGTTAGTTAATAAATCTGTTAGCTTCTTTTATAGATTACAAAAAAGTATCACCAGGTGGGTCATCTTTTGTCCTTTTTTTTTAAAATTCGGAACCATCGAGATGAGCACATCTGGCATAGGCCAACGCGACGGATATTCCACAGCAACATTTTAAAGGAACCGAAGTCGACCAACAAAAGGAGGGTATATGCACACTATTTATAAGCGCTGCAAATATCTTTTGGACCAAGAGCAGGTCAAACAATTCTTACCAGACACTTCTTGGGTTAGTATTTCAAATGAAACATACACCTCGCCTGTGAGGATACCAAATGAAATGAATAAGGTTGATCCTGCAAGTTCCCTCGCATAAGGCGAGACAGGCATCTAACCAATTATTTAAACACATTTTATTGTGATGAAATTATGGAATTGCAGGAGAAACCATAAAGGCTTATAAGAATAAAAAAACCTTAAAACTTGCCCATAAATGAGCCCTTTTTTGTCATTTGTTGTATTGTAAATACGGAGGAGGTAATTTCTTCCAGGAATTAGCTTTATTTAATTGTGTGCAATACTCCCCATAGTAGTCCAAAAGCGAAAAATGAACGATGGAGATCAGAACCCACGTTAAAAAACGAGGCGAAACCCGAAAAGCCAAACGAGTAGGGATAAATATTTGTAAGATATGAAACTAAAAACATTTTTAAATTTTATTTTGGCAACGCTTATTTCAGTAACTTTTTATTCCTGCGAAGATCTTGTGGAGGATGCAGAAGATGAACTGGATTTGCCCGACCAAACATTAAGTGGTAGCTATGACCAAGACCTTCACCTTGTAAATATTTTTGATGATCCTGCGGTGGCAGACTACATAGTTGTTGGTAGCGTAGATATCAATGCCAAAGTAACAATCGATCCTGGCGTGAGAATTGAATTTGAAGAGGATGAAGACTTTCGCATTTCATCTGATGGATATATCGAAGCCATTGGTACTGAAGATGAACCAATCGTTTTTACCAGCACTAATATTCCAGGTGGTATACATTGGAAAGGACTTCGTGTGAGAAGTTCGGATATGCGAAATATTTTAGAACATGTTGTTGTGGAATATGCTGGGAACTCCAATACATCTCTTGGAACCTACAGCAGCCAAAACCGCCAGGTCAATATTGGTGTTGATGATGGTGCCCGTATATCCGTTAGCAATACCCAAATCAGAAATAGTAAGGGTTATGGAATGTATGTAAGGGGCAGCTTGCTCGAGCACGAAGCCAACCATTATGCTGACAATTCAAGTGCTGGTGTGTCTGTTCATGTGAGAAATGCGGGGGTAATGGACGATATATCTACCTTTTCGGGCAATTCGGTTGATGGTGTTGAGATATATGGTGGAACCCTTGAAGAAGATATCGTAGTATCAAAGCTAAGCGGAAACACCCCTTATTATGTCAGCAGCGATATAGGTGTTGAGGCACCTCTTATTATTACTGAAGGGGCAAGGTTTGAATTTGCCGAAGATGTATACATAAGTATTGAAGATGGCTCGGGAGATTCTTATATGCAGGTGTCGGGCACACAAAATATGCCTGTTGTCTTCACCAGGGCTAACCCCGAGGCAGGCCAATACTGGAGAGGTATAAGGTATAGAACTTCCGACAACAGAAACACCATGGATTATGTTGTTGTGGAATATGCCGGTAATAGCAATATGTCTATTGGGCCATACAGCAGTCAGAACCGTAGTGCTAACGTTGCTGTGGACAGTCATTCTTTTCTTTCTCTTTCAAATGCTGTCATAAGTAACAGCAAAGCTTTGGGAGTTGCTGCCATTTCCAATGCAACGCTTTCGCTGGAGAATGTGACTTTTGAAAATAACCAGCAAGGTGATGTGGAAGATGATGTGTAAATAAAGGCTCCCTTTTTGGGTACACTTCAAAAGCCGACAATTTTTATTTTAGTTAGAGATTATTTTTGTTGAACACTTTCCCCACGCGGAGTGAAGCGATGGCTTAGCCGAATGTAGCGCGGGGGAAGTGTTTTCTTATTTTGTTATTTTCTGCCTGTAAGCCACAGGATGTTTATTCACTAAAGCTTCGCGGGGGCGCATCATGTTATAATCTTCCACTCATAAAGCGGTGGCTTCTCTTACCTGCTCCATATTATTAAACAGGTAAAACCCCCTTCCCTGAATGACCTGTTATTCGTTCAATTTAAGCATTCTGCGCCAGCTTTTATGGCTGAATGTGCCTAAAGTTGATCTCATTTGCCTGCTCCAGGCCTTGGCAAGGTTGGCTATAAACTCAGGTCCATTATCCATGCGTATTCTTGCGGGTTTACCGTATTTGTTGGTCTGATGTATTAATACCCATATGACCCGACTGCTCTTGAGTGAATAATCTGTTTCAACAAACCATACTTCACGATTATAATCCTCTATTACATTAAAAGTTCTGAACTTTATGGCTAATGAACGCACCCTTCATCGGTTTATCATGCTTGGATACAAGCACATCATCCACGTTAAAAGTCTTGTTTTGCATCGCTTATACTGCTCAACTTAGGTATAAACCAAATAGGATAGCTGTAAATCCTTTTGTATTACTTTTGCAAAGACCCTTTGGGTACTTTTTAACGGTAGACTCCATTCCATCGGCCAGAGGCTGGTAGTTTCAACGAAATAGATTTGCCAAAAAGTTAAGTTTCACTGGAGTGTTTTACAAAATAATTTTTATGTATGAATCCATCTGCAGCATCACCAAGAGTTGCCATACAGGGCTATGAAGGCTCATTTCATCACATGGCTGCCAAAAAATTTTTCAAACCCTCCGGTTTGAGTATTCTTCCCTGTCATACCTTTAAAGAGTCCTTTGGTAGTGTTAAGGAAGGGCGGGCGCAAGTAGCTGTGGTTGCCATAGAGAATTCCCTTGCCGGATCTTTGCTTCCCAATTATGCACTGCTGAAAAGCTCTGGTTTGACTATTGGTGGTGAAACATTTCTGCGCGTTGAGCAAAACCTGATGGCCCTGCCTGGTGAAACCCTGGAGAGCATCCGGGAAATTCACTCTCACCCCATGGCCATTGTCCAGTGTGATGATTTTCTGGATTCTTTGCGCAAAAAAGGGGTGAAGGTTATTGATTCGGCTGATACTGCACTGAGTGCCCGGTGGATTGCTGAAAACAAACTCCGGGGGGTTGCTGCCCTGGCATCTGACCTTGCTGCCAGCATGTATGGTTTACATACTGTGGCGGCAAGCGTGGAAACCCACAAAAAGAACTTCACCCGTTTTCTGGCCCTTTGCCAGGCGGATAAAAAAGAACAAATATTCAGGAGTAAACCATGTCAGCCCGATAAGGCTTCGGTTAGTTTTTCCCTACCTCATAAAACAGGAAGCCTTTCACAGGTGCTTTCTGTCCTTGCCTTTTACAATATGAATCTGACCAAAATTCAGTCCGCCCCTATTGTGGGGCGTGAGTGGGAATATTTTTTTTATGTGGACCTGGTTTTTGACGATTATGATCGCTACCAGAAATCATTGGATGCCATTACCCCACTGATTGATCAGCTACAGGTGTTGGGTGAGTATCTATCAGCCACCTCAATTTAGTATTAAAAGCGAAGAAAATTTGGCGTTGTTGAAAAGTAATGACTGCTTTCAACATGCTGTTGCTTAGTTTTCTGGATGTTTGGCTGAGCTGCCGGACACCTCAACTCTCCTTTTTATGTGAAAGATACCAGGTATTTTTTGTTAATTTACAAAAAATACATATATTGCTGCTATTTTAATTGGGTTTGTCTAAAAAAAGGATGAAGATATGCATGATTTACGTAGAATATACCGAATATTTCAAATGATAGCACGTATGCGCAGCCCCATAGGTTGCAGCAAAAAAGAAATGGCTGAATCCTTTGGGGTGAATGTGCGCACTATTGACCGATATATTGCCTTGTTAAAAGACCTTGGCTTTGAGGTCAGGAAACACCAGGAACGATTCCGTATTCACCAGGTTGAAAGAAGTACTTTCAAGCATGAAGATTTGATCGTTTTTAGCCTGGAGGAAGCTGCTACCATTAAAGAGGCTGTACTATCCAGTAAGATTGAGGGGTTACTCCAGAAAAGTTTACTGGATAAACTCTATGCCCTTACTGATTTGGATGAACTTGCTGACAGCTTATACAAACAATCTATATCCCGTAATATCAGTGATATCCGTTTTGCCATGAAATATCAAAAGCAAATTCTTTTGAAAGGATATGAATCGGTAAGTAGTGAGAAAAAGTATGACCGGCTGGTTGAGCCCATTCGTTTTCATAATTACTACAGGTATTTACTGGCCTTTGAGCCAGAGTCGAAGCAGGTTAAGCAGTTTAAAACAGAACGAATTCCGGAAGTAGTGATTACCGACAAGCCCATGGCTTATAAAAACAAGCATGGTGAGCATAAAATCGATATTTTTGGGATGAGCGGGGATGATCCTGTTCCTGTAAAGCTTTGTTTGAGTAAACGGGCCAAAATGCTTTTGGAAGAGGAGTTTCCAGACGCTGCTTTACATATCAGGAGTGAAAATGGGTTGTTTTGCTTTGAAGGTAGTGTGTACGATCTGGCAGGCATTGGTAGATTTATCCTTGGACTCATTAATGAAGTGCAAGTTAGTCACCCTCCCGAACTAATTGAGTATATAAACAGCAAAGTGGAAAGCTTTAGGGCAGGCGTTCAATTACATTCCTGAGTTTACACTGCACTTCTGTAGCCAATCCTGCAAGGTTTTCGTTGTTTACTGCGCTCATCATAGCAATGGGATCTACTGCTGAGACTTCCACTTCCCCGTTTTCGTGTTCTTCCACCACGATGTTGCAGGGCAAAAAAGCTCCTATCTTATCCTCATTCTGAAAAGCCTGGTATGCAAAATGAGGGTTGCACGCTCCCAGTATTTTATACTTTTTAAAATCCACATCAATCTTTTTCTTCAGGGTATCTTGCACATTGATTTCTGTAAGGACACCGAACCCCTCCTTTTCCAATTCTCCGGTAACCAACTCTAATGCCTCTTCAAAGCTGTTGTTGGATAATATTTTACTGAAATAGTAGCCCATAATATCTTGTTTTTGTTTGTATGTAAATAAATGAATATATTACAGGTAACAAAAATTTGTTGTGTTGGTTTGAATCAGAGCAGCACTTGCAATGTTATTGTTTTTTAAATATTTCATTTTGTTAATGTGCGACTCCCTCTACTTTACCGGGTAAGCTCTCATCCGTCCTTGTTATTTTTTCTGAGTGCTTTTAAATTTTATCAATATGTAGTATATTTCATCATAAAAAATGATTGTTCTGCAATCAAAGTATCTTGAAATATACAAGCAATGTACACCTGTCACTCCTTTTACAGTCTTTTATATGGAACTCTTTCGGTGGAATCACTGGTTGAAAATGCTGCATCACTTGGTATAGATACGCTTGTGCTAACGGATATCAATAATACCACAGCAGTTTTCGATTTTTTGAAAGTTTGTGGCAAAAAGGGTATTAAGGCGGTAGCCGGAGTGGAGTGCCGCAATGAGGATCGGTTGCTATACACCTGTATTGCCCGCAATCATGAAGGCTTACGTGAGATTAACCAGTTTATGAGCCACCATTTTCAGGCCAGGGATGCATTACCCAATGATCCACCGCTTTTTGATCACGTATATGTATTGTATCCCCCAGGTGCAAAAGCTGCTGAATCTTTGAGTGAGAATGAGTTTCTTGGTATCACCCCGGCAGATATCAATCGTGTGGGTTTGAGTGATTACCGCCATCATCCAGAAAAGATGGTTGCCCATTGGCCGGTTAGCTATGTCCGCCCGCAGGATCGCGATTTACATGGGCACTTGCGCGCCATCGATCACAATATTTTGCTCAGCCAGCTATCGGAGCCTATGCTGGCATCCCGGTATGAATTTTTGGCTTCCCCTGCAAAGTTGAAACAGGTGTACAACAGCTGCCCCGGTTTGTTGCAAAATGCCCGTAACTTACTGAAAAGATGTAGTTTTGAGTTTGATTTCAGTACGCCCAAAAACAAAAAGGTATTCACATCCAGCCGCTATGACGATCGTTTGCTTTTGGAAAAGCTGGCATTGGAAGGGCTTGAATACCGCTATGGAAAAGCTCATCCACAAGCCCGTCAACGTGTTCTCCGGGAGCTGGACGTCATCGACAGGTTGGGCTTTTCCTCGTATTTCCTGATTACCTGGGATGTCATTCGCTACTCCATGTCGCGCGGAATGTACCATGTGGGGCGGGGGAGTGGCGGGAACAGCATTGTTGCTTACTGTCTGCGTATCACCGATATTGATCCCATTGAGCTGGATTTGTATTTCGAGCGCTTCATCAATCCACGCCGTACAAGTCCTCCCGACTTTGACATTGATTTCGGATGGACTGAACGTGACCATATCCAGGATTATATTTTCAAGCGGTATGGCCGGGATCATACCGCTTTACTGGGAACCATTACTACTTTTCGCGACAGGTCGGTAATACGCGAGATGGGTAAAGTATATGGCTTGCCTGCACAGGAGATTGACGATTTGGTTAAGAATCCTGGCTCGGGTAAAGGCGACCCGGTAGCAGAAAAGATACTTGACTACGGGGCACGTATCCTGGATTTCCCAAACCATCGCAGTATCCATGCTGGGGGGGTGTTGATTTCCGAAAAGCCTGTTTACTATTACACCGCTCTTGACTTGCCCCCAAAAGGTTTTCCGTCCACGCAATGGGATATGTATGTGGCCGAAGACATCGGTTTTGAAAAGCTGGATATTCTTAGCCAGCGTGGTATTTCTCACCTGCAGGAAGGGGTGAACCTGGTGTTGCAAAACAAGGGGGCAAAGATAGATGTACACAAAGTAGATGCATTTAAGAAAGATCCCAAAATCAACAAACGTCTCTATGAGGGAGAGGCCATCGGATGCTTTTATATCGAATCGCCTGCTATGCGTGGATTGTTGAAAAAACTCAAGTGTAGCGAATACATCAGGCTGGTGGCAGCAAGCTCAGTGATAAGACCCGGGGTGGCCAAGTCGGGCATGATGCGTGAATATATTAAACGCTTTCACAACCCCGAAAGAGCCAGCTATCCGCATCCCACTTTTAAGCAACACCTGGGAGAAACATTTGGGGTGATGGTTTACCAGGAAGATGTGATCAAAATAAGCCATCATTTTGCAGGTCTTGGGCTGGATGACAGCGATATTTTGCGCAGGGCTATGTCGGGTAAGTTTCGTTCGCGAAAGGAGTTTCAGCGCATACGTGACAAGTTTTTCGATGGATGCCGGGCCAGGGGGCATGATATGGCTTTGGCGCGTGAGGTGTGGCGACAGATAGAATCGTTTTCTGGATATGCTTTTTGCAAGGCACATTCGGCCTCCTATGCCGTGGAAAGTTACCAGAGTTTGTTTTTAAAAACCTATTATCCCGACGAGTTTCATGTAGCTGTGATCAATAATTTCGGAGGCTTTTATAATACCCGTATATATGTTAACGAGGCAAAGCGTTACGGTGCCCGCATCCACTTGCCTTGCATCAATCACAGCGTTTATAAAACAAGCCTCAGTGGGCGCAACATATACCTGGGGTGGCAACATGTAAAAGGCCTCGGCAGCACCCTTGCCGTTGCTATGATAAAAGAGCGGGAACAGAATGGCCCTTTCAGGCATTTACAGGATTTCATCACCAGGGTAGCTCCCGGGCTGGAGCAACTGTTGTTGTTGATTCGCTGCGGTGCATTTCGCTTTTGTGGAAAAACCAAAAAGGCCCTTATGTGGGAAGCGCACTTCCTGCTTTCGCGTCAGTCGCAAAAGCCTGCTTTACCCGCTATGTTTGATGTTGAAGAGCGGGAGTTTACCTTGCCACCCCTGAAAAGCAGTTTGCTGGAAGATGCCTGGGATGAAACAGAGCTGCTGGGTTTTGCGGTTTCACTGTCTTATTTTGATATGCTGCAGACCCCTTACCGGGGGAATACGCTTGCTCATGAGCTTATGGATAAATTGGGCCAAAGAGTACGTATGGTTGGCGATTTGGTCACCATTAAATATGTTCATACGGTCAAAAAGGAGTGGATGCATTTTGGCTGCTTTTTGGATGCAAAGGGTGAGTTTTTTGATACCGTGCATTTCCCTGCGTCATTACAGCAATATCCTTTTACCGGCCAGGGAGTTTATTTAATCCAGGGAAGGGTAGTGCAGGAGTTTGACTTTCCATCGGTGGAGGTAGAGAAACTGGCTCGTTTGCCATTTAAACCTGATGCGCGCATGCAGGAAGAGTGAAAAAGATGTTTTGTCCTGCTGGTTGGGGCTATACAGGCCAAAATACCGGCAGTAATAGCAAAACGATGATCATAATCACCAGGTTGAATGGCACTCCCACTCGGACAAAATCCTTGAATTTGTAACCGCCTGGTCCCATGATGAGGAGGTTTGCCGGATGAGAAACAGGACTCATAAAGGTTGAGGCGGCTGCAATGGCCACAGCCATCATAAGACTTTGGGGGGAAATATCGAAGCTGGCGGCAGCCTGCAAGGCTATAGGCGACATGATAACCACCAAAGCTGGGGGTGGGATCGCCAGGGCAGTGAGTGAGGTAATCAGGTAAAGTCCGGCTATAATGCCATAGGGCCCGGTATTTCCCAATAAGCTCAGAATACTTTCTGCAAGCAGCGACGCTGCCCCGGTTTTCTGCATGGCAATCCCCAGAGGTAGCATACCGGCTATCAAAAATACCGATCGCCATTCAATGGATTGGTAAGCTTCTTCCATCTTTAAACAGCCTGTGAGAACCATAGCTACCACTCCGATGATAGCAGATATGGCCAAAGGTACCAGTCCGGTAACCACAGGCACTAAAACCCCTATCATGATTAGCAGCGATATAATGGCTTTTTGGGGACGGATGGGCTTGCGGGTTTTTTCGGTGAGCAAAATCAGGTCAGGCTCATTGTTAAGCTGCTCAATTTTTTCTCTTTGGCCATACAGCAGCAAAGCTTCACCAAACCTTAGAGGTATGTTGTGCAAGTGTGTGCGGTGTGCTCTTCCTTCACGCCATATAGCCAATACAGTCAATCCAAATTTTTTCCTGAAGTTAACTTCGCGCAAAGTTTTTCCCTCCATAAGGGAGCGTGGAGCAAGCACAACCTCTGCCAGCTGCACCCTGTCTGATTCAAGACTTTGGGTTCCGGCAATTCTCTCTTCGGAGACTTCAAGGTCTTTGAGGCTACTGATTAATGGGAGATCTTTGATAAATCCCTTGGCCAGTAGCTTATCCCCCGGCTTTACTTCACTGTAAGGCTCAATCAGCCGGGGTTGATCGTCGCTGTCAATCTTAGCCAGAACCGACAACCCCAGGCTGTTGCCTATCTCTTCCTCCAGGGTTTCTTTTTTATAGGTTCGGCTTTCTGCTGATGTTTCAAGGATAAATAAAACTTCATGCAGGCGGTAACGGGCCGTGAGTTCTTTAGGAGGAATTTTTCGAAAACTTTCTATACTGCCTTCTTTCCGGAGTATCTCTAACTGTGCCGCTGAACCCTGGAGTAGAAGTAAGTCTGCCTGGGTGAAACGGTGTTCGCGCAGTCTTGTTCGTTTGGTTTTTTGCCCTTTCAATACTGCCAGTAAGTTGATGTTGAGACGCGACGAAAAGTCTTTGTCCAGCAGGTTTCTGTTTTCCAGTGGCGATTTTTCGGCCAGCACTGCCTCAAAGATATCCAAATCCCATTGCAAATAATGCTTGATGAGATCCATGTTTTGCTGCTGGTCATGAATACGCCATTTCTGTAAAGCGGTAATGGCATCCATTCTACCCGAAACAAAAAGTTTATCGTGGGCTTTGATAGTCGTGTTAGGGCCGGGATCAAGGATGGAGTTGTCTTCTCTGATGATGGATAAAACATTGATCCCCAGTCCTGCACGTAGTCTGCTTTGCGCAAGGGTCTTGTTTACAAGGGGTGAGGATGGCTTTACTTTGAGGGAGAAAGTACGCTCTTGTAAAGCATAAAAGCTGGGTATGGCATCCTTTGAATGGCCTTTAATCATGCTGTCTCTTTCGGGCAACAGCTTCCTCCCCACGAAAGCCATGAAAAGAATACCTCCCAGCATGGCTCCGAATCCAACAGGCGTGAAATCAAAAAGGCTGAATGGCTGATGTCCCTCAGCACGAAGTGCATAGCTGATAAGTAAGTTGGGTGGCGTACCAATGAGGGTTGTCAGGCCTCCCAGGTGACAACCAAAAACCAGGGGTATAAGGAGCCTGGAAGGGGCAATGGATGTTGCTCGCGAAAGGTCCATAACCACGGGTAGCATCAGGGCTGCCACACCGATGTTGTTGATAAACCCTGACATTATACCGGATGTAAGCATAACCAGGGCAACCATTTTAAGCTGGTTGGTGCCGGTGAAATTCAGTAGCTGCCGGCTTATGATGCGTGCCACACCAGTTTGATAGAGAGCAGCACTCAAAATGAACATAGCCCAGACGGTTATTACCGCAGGATTACTGAACCCAGACAGAGCTTCCTCCGGCGTTATGAGACCCGTTAAGCCCAGTATGCCCATTACCAGCATTGCCACCACATCCATTCTTATCCAACCCTTTATGAAAAGGATAATAGATGCAAATAGAATGGTCATTACCCCCGCTATTTCTATGGTCATATTTCCGGCCTTTGTCTTTTGGCTTTGTTAGCTAAATCTTTACGTTTTGGTTTTATTGAGTGTTTGTGTTATTATGCCAATGCTCATTAAACCCTGATGGTTTATGGTTTGTTCAGCTTTTATGGGCTTGTGTCATCTCCCCGATAGCTTCTGCTACCTCATCCATCAACCACATTGGAGTGGATGTAGCTCCGCAAATACCTGTTTTCTGGCTGTTTGCAAACCAGGCTTTGTCTATTTCACTGCTGTCAGAAATAAAATAACTATTGGGATTGTGTTGTTTGCACACATTGAAAAGGTATTTGCCATTTGAGCTTTTTTTGCCGCTCACAAAAATAATAACGTGATGATTTGCGGCAAATTGAGCAAGCCTGGGCCCCCGGTTTGATACCAGGCCGCAAATAGTTTGGAATGTACGGAGATTACAACCGCTATCGCATGCATGGGCGCTTATTTTTTCTTTGATGGTTTCAATAAGTTTTGCGTATGTCTCTTTGTTTTGGGTGGTTTGGCTGTAAAGGTAAACGGGTTTGGAAAAGTCGATTTTTTCAAGGCCTGAAAAATCACTTTCCACCACTATGGCATTATCCAGGGTTTGCCCCGTAAGTCCGTTTACTTCGGCATGCCCTTTTTTGCCAAAAATAACTATCTGGCCGTCGTTTTCCAGGGCTTCCGCAGCTCCGCGTTTTACCTTGTTTTGCAGCCTGAGTACTACCGGGCAGGATGCATCAATGATTTCAATATTGTTTTCAAGAGCCGTTTTATAGGTTTGGGGTGGCTCACCATGGGCCCTTATGAGCACCCTGGTGTTATGTAGTTGCGGCAAATCTTCATGCCGGATGGTGATAAGTCCTGACTTTTCCAGGCGCTCCACTTCTTTGTTGTTGTGTACAATATCTCCCAGACAATATAGTTTACCGTGTTTTTTTAGTTCACGTTCTGCAACTGATATTGCGTTAATTACACCAAAGCAAAAGCCTGATTCTTTGTCAATAGTTATTTCCATAATGCCTGCAAACTAGGGTTCTGACTGGTTGTTGTCTGGACGAAAGAACAATGCCTCCAGGTCGGTGGTGATGGAAAAATGATTCGGAGCACCGGCCAGGTGGTATTTGGAGCGTCCATACTGGAACGTAAAGTTCGAAACTCGAATTCCTATGCCCCATGAAAGGCCTACGGTAGATAAGCGGGAGTCGACTGTCATTTCCTGGCGTCTGCGGTAGTTGTATCCAATGGATGCCATAAAGTTTTTGGTGGGAAGGAATTCCATGCCAACAACCACATGACGCAGCAAATTGTCCCCAATTTCCCTAAGCCTTTCCTGGGAGGTGGCATCTTCTTCGTCATTGATAATGAGTTGTCCCCCGGGAATGGGGTCTTCATAAGTTAGGTCGTAATGGTGGAGGTTATGCGCCACAAAGGAAAAACGTAAAGGAGCATTAACAAGTTTTTGAGAAACTCCCAAAACAATATCGAATGGTATGGGCTCACGCTCATTGTCATGGTAGGTTACAATTTGGCGCCCAATATTTCGAAATACCAGGGATGAAGAAAACAGTCGCTCCGGGTCGTGATAGGAAACCGATACATCGGCTGCCAACCCAAATGAAGAGTATTCATCAAGGGCCGAAAAAATGGCTTTCAGGTTACTCCCTATGCTGATTCGTTCTGTCAGGGGTCTGCCCCAGCCAAGGTTTATCGCATATTCACCGGAGGTGAACTCACCCGTTTTATTGCCAAATTCATCGGCTTCAATAAATGTTCCGTAATTGATATACTGAACCCCCAGGGAGAAACTGCCGGCTTGTTCAAAATGAGTGGCATAGGCGGCAGTACCATAGCTGATGTCTCCGAAATAATCCACAAAGTTGAGTGAGAGCTGGTGCTTCATGGAAGGATTCACCAGGGAAGGGTAAAAAAGAGCCATCCCCAGGTCGTTATCCTCAGCGGGTGTGGCATATCCTCCCAATGCTGTAATCCTGGCTGTGGAAGGCAGGTTGATAAATTCAAAAATCCGTCCGCTTTGCTGTGCCACCAATGGTTGTAACAGAATAAAAGGAAAGGTTAGGGATAGTAAAAATAGCTTGAATAAAGTATATGGGTTTTTATTTTTCACAAATCAGCTAATAATTGGTTATAGGATTTCACATAATGACCCCTTAAAAACGGCAAAATACGTTGATTATTGCTGCAAGCGGAGGCAATAAAATTTGTTGAACAAAAGTAGCACAATTTTCAAATTCTTTGGGTAACTGTAGTGATCAAACTCATTGTCTTCAATTATTCAAGGTAAGAGCTGGATGGCATAATCATTCTGGTTTTATGGCTCAAAACAGGTAAAGGAGACTGGTTGATCATTTGTTGTGCGTAAGATCCCATCAGCACATTGTTTGATGCAAACTCCTGTTCGGTCATGATGGAAATCAGGTCTGCGTTCCGTTTTTGTGCATAATCGATGGTGGAGCGGGTAATGTTGTCACACTCTTTTTTTTCATTGATATATCTTAACCCGCTTTTTATGATGAGCTGCATGGCCTCACGGGTATTGTTATCAACCCGGTCTTCAACGTTTTTTACCTTGGAGCTGTATAAAGACAGCAAATTGATTTGTGCTTTAAAATATTCAGCCAGTTTAAGGGTAAATGGAATTTTCTGCGTGGTTTCGAAGGTGCTGTCAATGGGGATAACTATTT
>SLQX01000110.1 GCA_007131245.1 Bacteroidales bacterium | reverse complement strand
TACCAGTCTTCGGTTTTTTACATTACAGCCCACAATTGAATTACCACGATCGGCGAATATATGTTTTCAAGCTTGGTGCTTCGGGTACGGTGCTATAGGTCGGGCCTATAAGTTCGCTCCCCGTTTCCCCTGGGAGTGCTTCAGTAGCCCGACCTTTGCTCAGTTTTCTCGTTCCGGTTTTCCGGCTCAGCTTCCGCGGCGTGTTGATCCCACGGTGGAGATCTCGCCTTCTAACTCCCAGGTTCCCCCGGGGTCATATGGGTCGTTTTTGTTGACCCAAATGTCGTACCCTCCTACAGCATTCTCGAAGCGGCCGGTGCCTCCCACAAGTTGGACCCCCGTCAAGGAGAACCCGGTGCCGAGTGGCTCATAAAAGTTATGTACGGAGCCGTGTTCATCCACGCATCCCTTCATCTGCAGCTCGTCCCCGTTGGCTGCGGTAAATGTGGAGCTGTGCGACAGATAATCGCCAATCATCCCCATCACCCCGTCCAGGTCGTAACTGAAGCGGAACGTCTCAACCCCCTGGAAGCGGCCGAGATGGGTGGCGCGGCCTTCGAGTCCAACGACGAGCACAACCTCATTCCCTTCAATGATGGGTTCGTCGGCTGCATACCACCAGGTCCCGCTTCCCCGGAAGGGCACCATTACAGGTTCTGCTTGCCCGGCTTTTAGCACGATGTTTTCAGCCACATCCGGTTTCACCTGCTGGCTCTCATCTTTCTGGCATGCCCAAAAGCATAGGCTGCCAATTAGCAATGTGGCCAGTGCCACAACAATGGTTTTTGTGTTCATAAGATTAAAAATTTGGGTTAATAAAATGGACCTTAAATATCCAAATTGAAATTAACATTTAGGTGGCCGACATTTAATGTGCACCCTCCAAGAGGTGAACAGTATACGACACACATGCCGGAAAATCTTAATTATTGAATACAATAGAATGCTAACCTATTTGGTATATCAGGAAATTGACTTATGGAAACCGATTGGTGATTGCGGAAAACAGGTTTCCTTTAGTGAACTGGGTAGTGTCTGGCAGGGGTGCAAAGTTTGTTACTTTTACCGAAGCATCAGGCTTGCCTATTTAATCTTTGGCCAATTGTTTAGCCAAAGACTCAAAAAGATTAAGGTATCAGTTAAAAAACGGCATTTAGAATCTATAAAAACTAAACTTTTCAGTGATAAAAGTAACAAAGGGAGGATGGTATTTACCATAAAATAATTGCAGAATGCGCTAGATGCTTTTTTAAAATTTTGACTACAAATATAACTAATAAACAGTTGTTTAGCAATGTTTTTGTGTTAAACACTCTGTTATTTAGAAAGTTATATATAATAATCATTGGTATTCGTGTTTTTTTGGGCGTCTTCACCAGAAAAAAGCCATGGTAAAGTACAAAGCAACTTTGACAAAAAGAGGAAGAGAAATATAGACAACTAACACAAGGAAGGGCAACCATACTGCAAAAAAAGATCATTCATTCTCTTACTTTACTTATTGTAGATAAGGGTCCCATAAGGATACCCACCAGACTAACGAGTGGATCTATAAATCATTAAAAACACGCCCAATCATGACAGCTGGCTGATCATATCAGAAATTGAATTTAGCGTATTAACCCAGCAATGTTAAACAGAAGAATTGGTAAGATAAATTCGATTAAACCAGAAGTAAAAACTTGGCAAAATAACAGAAACAAAAAAATAAGATAAAATGGCCATTCACAACTGATCAGGCAAGGGTAAAACTGCACCATCTTTATCCGTCAATTTAGGATTGACATGACAATAATCCCATCTTACAAACAACTTAACTATAATAATTCCAAATAAAATTAAGATTAATAAAACAACTGTAAAAACAGCAACTTATTTCGTTTTGCTAGCTTTGTGACTAATCCCTTTCGTGGGCAGTTTCGTAAATTTTCTAAGTGGCGATATGGCCTTGTCCGATACTCTCTCATAACGACAGAACTTCGACCACTTTATCGCTCCAGTGGATATAAACCAATTCACAACTGGTGCATCTCTTTTTGGCTTGAGTCAAACTTGCACTACCTCTCGCAAAAGAGCATAGCCGATGTGCTAATCTATTACAGCAACTGCAATAACCCGCAGATTAAAAGACCCATTATAATATTCGATGGCTTCAACTTTGGCAATGAAAGGACATGGACTGACATTTATGATTTGATGAACTATGAATTTCTTGCCGATAACTTAAGGGCATATGGTTACGATGTAATAATAGTAAATTTCCTCTTATGACTCCTCTACCGAACTGCCTCCGGGCAGCAACACTACCAACTTTTGCATCAATAACACGGGCTGGTACAAAGTGGGTGTAAGACAGCAGATCCAGGGTTGTGCGTGAAGCCTGGAAACCACACCTCCCGCCACCATGAACCTGCAGAGACTCTACTCCGGGACATACATCCTAAATGCCCGCCAAGGTGAGCACCAACAGCAACAAGTAGTGGTAGTGGAGTAAATATGTTATGGAAAACAACCATTTGGCAGGTTGGGTTGTTACTTATACAAACTGCAGATAAAATATGATTTTCGTCACCCAATTGTTTACTTCAACCCGCATCCTATGAACCTCGCAGAATTTGAAAAACTCCGATCATCGCAACCTGTCTTTATGCTCTATTTTTACAACCTCACCTGCGGGGTATGTCATACCCTTTGGCCGCAGGTGGAAAACCTGATACAGGAAAAGTTTCCCAGGATTCAGCTTTTCCGGGTCCATGCTGAGGAAAGCCGCGAACTGGCCGGACAGCTCCAAATGCTTAGTGTACCGGGCATTTTGCTTTTTATGAACCAAAAGGAATCTTTCAGAGGTAACGGGATGATTTCTCTTCAGGAGCTGGAATCCCGCATTGCCAGGCCCTATAATTTGTTGTTCGGCAGCTGACCCCACTCAGCTTATTCTTTCACTTACAGGTATTTAATGCTACTCGCAGCAGACTCTTTTCCTGGCATACAGGAGAGAGTTTTTTTATTGAAAAGCGGCGGCTAATATGTAAACATGTCGCAACAATTACAAATTTCATCATCGACACTTTCTATTCATTACCTGGTAGCAGTTGAAATAATGCAGGAGGTAGGATTGAACTGAATGAATCTGTTTGGTAGAAGGAAACGGATTAAATACCACAAAGTTTTTTGGTTTTGTATTTTGATTTTTTTACATGATATGATTCCATTTTTGCAGGGTTGTTTTCGTTTGTTGCAATGTTATTCCCTGGAGTCACTCAACACTTGATAAGGAGTAAACAACAAAAACATATAATTACATTAATCTCCACTTATTGCTTTTTCAACAGGCTCAAACATCAACACAGGCTTTTAAGTTAAAAATACACATATATTGCACCTCCGATTGAACATAACCCAAACACCTCCGCTTTACTGTTTATGAAGGTGCGATCGCGAAATATAATTCCTATAATCGGTGCAATATTGTTGCTTATTATTGTTGTAGGGATCATTTTCATCCACGTAAAAGCACCTGCGATGTTCACCCAGCGTGTTGAGAAAGAATTAACCAACTTATTAAACGCTGATGGTGAGGAATTATATGACATCGAAATTAGCAAAGTTCAATTCAACAGCTTTTTCAGTAAAATCACCTTTCCTTACATTTTTATCCGCCCTAAAGAGGAGTTGTATGAAATCACTGAAACAGATTCCTTGCCGGGCAGGCTCTTTTATTTAGAAATCAGGGATTTTTCTATGAGTAGCGATGGCATCATCGATTTTGCGAGGAAAAGAGATAAAATCAACTTTAACCATCTCTATTTCCCCCATGTTTTGCTTACGGTTTTAGAGAATCCTGATGGCAGGAAAGAAAAGGAGCAGCCTTCGGAAGAAGAATCAGAAATGCCCCAAAGTGCAGAAATTAAAAACTTACACATCCATCTTATCTCAATGGATCAAAAGCTGTTTGCAGATACAACCATGCAGCTGTTAAATGCAAAAAATATTGAGTTTTCTGGTGGAATTAGCCACGGGAAAAACAAGGAAGATACAGTGGCAGACATCCTTCTGAAAAACTACACCCTTCAAACGGGAGCTATCGGCTTTTTCCCACAGCAAGACCTTTACAGTTATCATTGCGACAGCATTCAGATGTCGGCAACCGACAGCATCCTAAATCTGTTCTCTTTAAAGGTGGCACCTCTTTACGGTAAAAGGGAATTTAAAAATCATCTTACCTATCAAATCGATCGAATGGACGTGCAAGTAGAGAGTGTCGCCCTCTTGGGCTTCGATCCTAATTTGTTGATCAATAAAAACCAACTTTTGCTTTCGCAGATAACGATTAATAATGCCCATATCGGTGTATTCAGAGATCGCAACCCTCCCCTGGATCCCTCCCGCAGTCCTGTGATGCCGGTAAAGCTTATGCGCACAGCACCTGTGCCGTTTTTTGTCTCTGAAATTGAATTGAACGTCCTTGATGTGATTTATTCAGAATTGCCGGAAAACGCTACAAATGAAGGAGTAGTCCCCATCACTGGTATCCGGGGTAACATCAGCAATTTCACCAATATGCCTGATTCTCTGCAGAGGGACAGCATGATGATTATCAACACTACAGGTCAATTTTTTGAAGAGGCAAAACTTACAGCAAGCTTTGATTACAACCTCATGGATATGAACGGCGGATACCGTGCAAAAGGAGAGCTTTCCAGGCTTGATTTTACCCGCTTGAACCCGGTATTGATGCCCCTGGTCAGTGTAGAGGTGGAAGATGGCATGCATGAAAAGAACACTTTCTTTTTCTCGGGAAATGACGTCAAATCCACCGGAGAGATAGCAATGCAATATACAGGTCTTAATATCACCCTGGAACCCGACCGCAGCGATTTAAGGCAAGACATTGTAAACTGGGCCGGCCGCAACATGCTTTATCATCCTTCCAACCCCGCCAACAACAATGAACTTCGCACCGGAACCATTGACTTCGAGCGTGATGTTACCCGATTTGTCTTTCACTACTGGTGGAATTGCTACCTGTCGGGGATTAAGAACATTGTATTGAGAGATCATGTGGACCTGTAACAAAACAGGACTGAAACAACAGTTGCATGCATGGGCCGCAAGAGAATTGCTGAATATGAACCCTTGCATAACACGGAACCCCACTATCCATAAAGCCTGCTGCCGCAGGTGAAATATAAAAGCCCTGACTTTACCGGATCAAAATGAACTTTCTGACATCTGTCTGCGAAGAGCCTGTTCCAGGAAAGAAAACAAAGAACAGATCACATTTTTGATTTCTGAGGCAGATAACCAAACGTTGTACATTAAAAAAGAAAGCAAAAAATCAGGACATCAGTTAAACCTGATGATTAACAGCAACATATACCTGGCAAAAAGACAGCCATTATTTACAAGGTGAGCAGCATTCAATTTGAAAATATAGTATGATTAAATTCTTTCCGTCGAAACGGGGCTGTTCATGGTCACAAAAAAGGTCATTTACGATACCATAAATATCAAACCATCCCCCAAAAAACCCAAGGTTGATTTAAACAGATGTTGCACTTAGACGGCGGCATACCGCGGTTATTAAATGTTGTTAATTAACTAACATCCTTAAAAATTCTAAAACTGCAGTGTAGTGAATTAAATATGTTGGAGTTATACCATTATGAAAGGATTCCTCATCATTTAACAAAAAAACGAACGTGAAAGCCACATTAGTACAGATATTTTAATAGACTAACATGTCATAACATATAATGTATATACTTTTTTTTGGCATAACGACTTGTGCACAAATGTTAAATCACACCCTCTGGGCTTGCCTACCCTTGATGATGAGCTTTTAAAAGACTTGGAATTACTCTTATATTTGGCCGCATTTTTAATCAAACAATAGTTATTAATAAAAACAAAACAACATGATGAAGAAAATCATTTTCAGCGGATTTCTCATGTTTGCGTTATTAAGTGTAAGTGCTTATGCGCAGCATAGAGTTACCGGAACAGTTACAGATGCTTCTGACGGAAGTACTTTACCAGGTGTATCGGTTATGGTAAAGGGCACTACTACAGGTACCATCACAGACGTTGATGGAGAATACCAAATTAACACCAGCAGTGATGCCGTCCTGGAGTTTTCATTTGTGGGTATGACCACAATAGAGGTTCCTGTCGATGGACGCAATATTGTGGATGTATCCATGACAAGCTCTTTGGTTGGCCTTGAGGAGGTGATTGTAGTAGCTTATGGCACGACAAAAAGAGAGTCATTCACGGGATCAGCCTCTGTAGTTGACAGTGAAAAAATCAGCAACATGCCTATCAACTCCGTTGAGCAGGCTTTGTCTGGATCAGCCCCCGGAATTCAGATAGGTAACACCTCCGGACAACCCGGTTCAGCAGTCCAAATGCGAATCAGGGGTACAGGCTCTATCAGTTCCTCAAATGAACCCCTTTATGTAATAGATGGAGTTCCTGTTGCTTCTGGTTCATTAAGTCAAAACACCTCCTTTGGTGGAAATGCCCTGTCAGCTCTTAACCCTTCGGATATTGAGAGTGTTTCCATTCTTAAGGATGCAGCAGCAGCTTCATTGTATGGCTCACGAGCTGCAAATGGTGTGGTTTTGATCACAACCAAGTCAGGTCAGGAAGGCAAAACACAGTTTAACTTCAAATCAAGTATGGGTTTTAATGATTTTGCTGTTGACTTTTATCCCATGGCTTCACGTGAGGATGCCTATAACCTGAAACATGAGGGTTTTGCTAACTATGGCCGTTTCTATTTAGGTATGGATGACAGCGATGCCGCGGCTTATGCAGACGACCTGATGGATCAAACTTTTTATGCTTATGACCCTGAAAGACCAACCAGCGACTATGACTGGAAGGACGAAATCTTTAGAACAGGTGTTAATATCAACCACGAGATTTCTGCCAGTGGTGGAACAGAAAACACACGTTACTTCACATCTTTTAGCTACCTGGAGCAAGAGGGTTTTGCTGTGGGATCAGACTATGACAGGATTACCGGTAGGTTAAACCTGGAGCATGATGCCAGCGAATACCTTTCTTTTGGTGTAAATACAGCCTTTACCCGTTCCAAGCAAAATGGAATCAGTGAGGGCGACGGTGGATCGTTTACTTTTGTAAACCCGGTTTTTGCTACACAATTTTACTTGAATCCTCTTTTCCCAATTTACACAGAGGATGGAGAATACAACGAGGATATTGTGTTTGGCAACTATCCTAATATCGTAAAAGATATACCACTCAATGCTATGACCAATAACCTGTTCAGAACATCCAACCAGGTTTTTGCACAAGCCAATATTACTCCCAATTTAAACTTTAGGACAACCTTTGGCTTTGATGCAAACCTGCAGGATGAAGACCGCTATTGGTCTCCCTTATCCAATGATGGAGAAACACACAATGGATATGGCCACAAAAGACACCGTATTTATCGTACCATGACCTCCTCCAATATTTTAAACTATAACTCAACTTTTGGAGAGATTCATGATCTGGATGTTTTGTTGGGTTATGAAATAGAGAGGATGCATGACGAAAAAACCTCAACCGAGGCTTCTAATTATCCAAACGCATCTCTGCCTCATACCACAGTAGCAGCAGACCCCCTTTCGGCTAATAACTGGGAGGATGAAAGGAAAATGATTTCCTATCTTTCACGTGTTAACTATACCCTTGACAACACTTATTATCTTTCTACCAGTTTCAGGAGAGATGGTAGCTCTACCCTTGGAGAAAATGAAAGATGGGGAGACTTCTTCAGCGTATCAGGTTCTGTTAGAATGACCCAACTTGACTTTATGGAAAACAGGCCAGACTGGTTGGACGACCTTAAAGTCAGAGCTTCTTATGGTACGAATGGAACACTACCCAGTTCTCTGTATGGCCACCTGCCCTTGTACGGTTTTGGATTTGACTACAACAACAATCCCGGAATGCGCTATACACAAGTTCCCAACGAAGACCTGAGCTGGGAAAAAAACAATGTAATCAACTTCGGGGTAGATTTCACCGTTTTTGACAGAGTAACTTTCGACATTGAGTATTATAACCGAAAAACTACCGACCTGCTTCTGCAGGTACCTGTTTCCAGAGTTTCCGGTTTTTCCAGCACCTGGCAAAATGTGGGAGAGATGGAAAATAAAGGGATTGAATTAAATGTAAACTCATCCAATATTCAGAGAGCTAACTTTAACTGGACTACATCCTTCAATATTTCCAGAAATATAAATGAGATCGTAAAACTTTACGAAGGAGAGGATATATTGGATGGAAGTTTCATTTTAAGAGAAGGAAAATCATTCAGCACTTTATATCTGCGTGAGTGGGCCGGAGTAGACCCAGAAGATGGAATGGGAATGTGGTATTTGCATGATGAAGATGGTAACCGCACTGGCACTACCAAAGAAAGAACAGAAGCCAGACCCGTTGTTGCCGGAAATACAGATCCTTCACTCACCGGTGGTATTTACAACAGCTTTAACTACAGGAATTTTGACCTTAGCTTTATGTTCAACTACAGTATTGGAGGTAAAATGGTAATTGGATCTGAATACTTCTACAATGACGATGGTATGAACTGGCAATCAACAGTTAACCAAAGACAAGTTGATGACAGATGGACACCAGACAATCCCAATGCTGAAAACCCCAGGTATGTTTGGCAAAACCCCCAGGAAACCAACTTTGCCTCCACAAGAAGAGTTTATGATAATGACTTCTTGAGGCTCAAGAGTTTAACCTTTGGATACTCCCTGCCCAACGAACTCACAGGCAGAGTAGGTGTTGACAGAATGAGGCTTTTCTTCTCAGGATATAACCTCCTTACCTTTGCCGCCACAGACGACTTCATTGATCCTGAAGTAGATGTCAGGGGTACCTACAACCAAAGAATTCCGGCCATGAAAACTTTAACTTTTGGCGTAGAACTTAATTTTTAATTGAAAAAAGACTTTATAACTATGAAAAAAATATTTCTAATATTAGCATTAGCAGTGGGCTTCACAGCCTGCTCGGAAGACTGGTTGGAAGTTGAACCATCTTCTTCCATGAGCCCTGATGCAGCTTTTACCAACATTGATGATGCCGAAAATGCTCTTTTGGGAGTGTACAACGCACTGTGGACAAGAGACAACAATGCTACCTATTATGGAGCCGACATGTTTACCTTCGGTGATGTAAAAGGTGATGATGTTCGTGCTGCCAGACCAGGCGCAAGAGTTGCAACGCAATACAATTACACAGAAAGCCCGGAGGCCAGCACCTGGGGATTTTGGAACAGACCTTTTGTTGGTCTGCTCAATGTTACTACCCTGATTGAAAGAGCCGGTCAAATGGAGGATATTAGCCAGGCTGATCAAGATAAACTGGATCAAATTATTGGTCAGGCATACGCCTTAAGAGCTCTGTTTCACTTTGACCTGGTAAGAATTTACGGAAGAATGCCCAACAATGGCAATCCCGCTACAGATTTGGGTGTTCCTGTAATAGACAGAGTGGTACATCCTACCGAGAATGTAACCAGAAATACGGTAGAAGAAGTGTATACCCAAATCTTTAATGACATCGAACTAGCTATTGAAATGCTTCCTGCCAACAATCCGGCAGATGGTACTATTGGCGGATGGGCTGCAAAAGCTCTAGGAGCCAGGATGTATCTCTACTACCAGGATTATGACAGAGCTTTAGAGCTTGCTGAAGATGTAATTAACAATGGTCCTTACACTTTGTATTCTTATGAAGAATATGCCAATGTTTGGAGCCAGGACAATACCTCGGAAAGCATTTTTGAAATCATGTTCAATGCACAGCAAAACTCTGACAGGGAAGGGTTAGGATATCTTTGGGATATTACCGGATATAATGACTTGTCATTAACTGAGTCCTTTTTGGAGTTTTTTACTGAAGACACGGAGGATGTTCGCCTGCAAATTTTAGCGGATGACCCCGAACAAGGAGAAAATGCTTTGCTTATGAAGTTTCCCGGTAAAAATGGAGGTAGCCCAAGAATCAACAACCACCGTGTGATTCGCCTTGCAGAAGTTTATCTCATCGCTGCTGAAGCTGCTTTGATGAATAACAACCAAGAGGTAGCCGATAACATGATTAAGGAGCTCTATGATGAAAGAACCAACCGTGACAACGACATTACCGATGTTGATTTGGACAGAATCCTGGAAGAGCGCAGAAGAGAACTGGTTGGAGAAGGTCATAGATTCTTTGATCTTATGAGAACCGGGAACCCTGTAATCAGAACCGGTGATGACCAGTGGACTAGTCTGAATGAGATCACCCCTGATAACTTTAGGGTTATCCAACCCATTCCTCAAACAGAGATTGATGCCAATCCTGAAATGGAACAGAATCCCAATTATGGCAACTAAAGAATTGCCTAATAAATTCTAGTATTCCAAAAAAAAGCTGGTTCAATATTGAGCCAGCTTTTTTATGGTAAAACAATAATATATTCTCAATCACTGTTGTCCGGTTAATCTAGTCTCCTTCCAACGGAACTCATTTTGGGGTTTAAGCTTTTTTATAAACATTACACTCTTTAGTGAATGACCCAATTGCTCTCATTTTGCAATAACTTCGTCAGGAGTGAAATGTTTATAGTCAAAAAAGTGACCCCGGTATATTAAATCCTGTGGGGATGGTACAATCAACAAACATTTCAGGACAATTCATCCATTTTTTACCGGACAGCAATGATTCTCAACACATAAGCACTAAAACACAAAAGTAGCAAGGTGCTTTAAAAGGTAAACACAAACACATTCTCGCCATCAGAGATTGTGAAAGTTTCAAATTCTATCATTTGTCGCTCTTCATCATAAGTAAAGGATACAGCTTCTCCGTTTATAAAGGCAGATTGTGGTGCTGCAGAAATGTTTTTTGTCTGAACTGTGATTCCGGAAAATCCAGCATCTCCAAACTGATCTCCTCTTTGGGTTTCTATGGCAAAACTCACCTGATTGGTCTGCGTGTCACCTACTGACGTATCAATAGAAATATTCAATTTTTCATACATTCCCTTTTCGTATGCTTTTGATGTAAGTCCGTCATCATGGTAGATCATTGTTTGGAATGAAGAGGCATCTTCATCGAAAAAGTATTTCAGCATAATATGCTCTACAGAATAGTCAGCCGTCGTTTGAACGAGATCCGCCACCGGAACTACCGCACCACCACGTACAAAAGTCGGGATGCGGTCTTCATGTGTTTTTACCCAGTGTTGTTCTCCACCTCTGTACTTTTCTCCGGTGTAAAAGTCGTACCAGTTTGCAGTTTGCGGCATGTGGGCCTCAACTTCGCGTTCACCTTGTCTGAGAACGGGGGCAACAAGGATATCATCCCCGAAAAGATAGGTGCCCGATACGCGGTAGATTTCAAAATTATCCGGCTCTTCAAAAAACAGTGGACGCATGAATGGCAATCCTGTCTGTGAATTTTGAAATGCCGCTGTATAAATATACGGCATCAGTTGATAGCGTAGTTCAATGGCTTTTTTCGATAATTGAATCGCTTCTTTGCTTCTAAAAACCGGCTCCGAGGGAACTTCTTCCTGCGCATGTGGTCGATACACCGGCTGGAAAACGCCATACTGCATCCAACGAACATAAAGCTCATCATCAACCAGATTACCAGCAAACCCACCAAGATCGGAGTGCATGTAGGCCAACCCCTGAAGTCCCATCTGAAGGGAAATTTCAGGTTGGGGCATTAATCCGCCCCAACTTCGGTTTACATCACCGGTCCATGGAATCATCCCATAGCGCTGTGAACCGGAATAACCGGCGCGCATCAGGTTAAACGCTCTTCTTTCGGGATAATCATTCCGGAAACCATCAAAAACCATTTTCGTCCAGCGATGACCAAATATGTTATGAACCTCACGCGCCTTCAGGTTTCCATAATGACGAACCCAATCAGGGTGAACCTCTGGCTCGCCCAAATCGCCCCACCAGCCGTGAATGCCATAGGTATCCATCAAATATCGGTAAATACCCCAAAACCAATCCCGCGCCTGCGGCTTAAATACGTCAATCAAGCCAGTTTCTCCAAAGAAAAAATTATATACGGCAGGAGATCCAAGCGTGTCGAGTGCAAGAACTTCCTCTTTCACAGCATCATCCCATCTGCCGGATGTCGTAACTACAAATGGTTCGGTAATCAACACGGTTTTTACGCCGGCACTTTCGAGCTGATCCACCATTTTTGCCGGTTCAGGAAACGTTTCTTCATCAAAGCGGAGATTGCCCATCATTCCCTTTACCTCCTGTCCGAACCAGTACAAGTCAATAATGATGGCATCCACCGGAATCTCCTTTTCCCGAAACTTAGCAATGGTACTCAGCACTTCATCCTGTGAGCGGTAGCCAAACCGGCTGGAGAAATTGCCAAGGGCCCAGCGTGGGGGCAACGGCTGGCGACCGGTAAGTTGCGTATAGTTGTCGATGATGCTCTCCCAAGTATCACTGGCAATAACCTGATATGCCTGTCTGCCGGAAAAAGCCTCGAAGCCCAGCGTACCATCGTTTTTACTGTCCAGATCCAGGTAACCGGTTGTCGGGTTGTCAAAGTGGATGGCATAACGGCGTGAGGAAAGTACCATGGGAAGTGTGTAATTGATCAACTCTGAGCGCGTCTCGTATCCGTAATGAGCACGGTTATAAAGCTCAAGTCTGTGTCCGCGGCGATCCATTCCCAGCGCTCGCGAACCACCTCCCATCAGCATTTCTGTATTGGAAATGCGAAAATCCACGCGATAGCTGTCATCTCTCTGGTTCTGCACAAATCCGTTGTGCTCTTTAAACAGTCTGCGCCCGTTGTGATAAAATGAAAATCTTTCATCTTTGAGGTCAAAGACCACGCTAATCCCTTCCGTGCTTAAACGAATAAAATCATTCCCATCTCTTGATACTTGAACATCCGTATACTGCGGCTCCATGATAACCGCATGTGAGGAGCGCAGGATTTTATCCCTTACTTCCTGTTCCGATTCACTTAAATCTAATACATCATCTGATGTCCGCTCATATCCTTCCGTGAAAAATTCAACCTCCATAATATCCTGCGAGAAAAAACGCAGAACATAGGTTCCTTTTTCTGTTTTAAAATAATAGAAATCATCCTCAATATAAAAATCTACAAACCTTTCTGCTTGGTCGGAAGTTTGTGTTAGCGAGGGTTTCGAACAGAATAAAAGTAAGCCGGATGCCAGAATCAGGGAACAGATTAAAGAGGAATTTTTTTGCATTGTATTCGTCATCAAATTTGGTATTACATATAATCAGGGCAAAAATAACAATTCCGGGTCTATTAGCTGCAATGTAAGTTAAGCCCAATGCAAAGAAATTGATACAGTTTATGATATGTTTTCCTCTAAGATGTCTGGCCCGTAAAATGCCTGGCAGGACTTAACAATCAATGCACATGCCCTTCCATCTCCACTGCCTCTTGTCTTTCTCCCTCAAAAACACCCTCACGCAGGGTTTCACGTACTTCGCCGCAACACAGCATCATATCATCGAAAAAGGGGTGATTGATCTCATCAAACTCACTGTGCCATTAGGCTCCCCGGTTATCATCGTAAATGGGACAAAGGGCCAGGTACCAGGTCTGGCCAATAGCACCCTGGGTGCGTGCGGTTTCAGTTCACGTCCATGTGCCTTGCTCGATCCGGGAGATTGTCGGCAAGGGCATTTTTCAGGTCAAAGTAGATGTGAAAAAGTTTCCCCGGGTAACTATTAAAAGGCTTGGGTTTTACCTGTGTAAATTCCTGCTTTTCCAGGAATTATTATAAACTGGAAATAACTTTTTCGAGTTTGCTTTTTATTTCTCTGGCAATGGCACTGACTTTATCATTTTCAATCGCTTGCATCGAAGCTACCGGGTCAACGGCTGCTACCTGGGTTTT
>SLQX01000271.1 GCA_007131245.1 Bacteroidales bacterium | reverse complement strand
TGAATGCCCCTTTTTAAAATATTATCAAAAACTATTCCTGAATTATGCCAGGGAAAGTCTTTTAAAGTCAGTGACCGTAAGGTCTTTTTGTGCTTCAGAAAGCATTTTGGCCACAGATTTTTTGCTTTCTTTGTAAAACTCTTGGTTTAGCAATGTGCTCTCTTTGAAGAATTTGTTGAGTTTGCCCATTGCGATTTTTTCAAGCATTTCTTCCGGTTTACCTTCCTGACGTGCCTGGTCTTTACCAATTTCTATTTCTCTTTGCTTCACATCTTCTGGTACGCTTTCAGGATCTAAGGCAACAGGAGCCATAGCAGCTATTTGCATCACCACATCTTTACCCGTTTGTTCGTTTTCAACTTTCTGGTTGAATGCAGCTACAGAGGCGACCTTGTTTCCGGGGTGAATATAAGCAAATGCATTTTCACCAGTAACCACCTCAAACTGAGAGAGCTCAAGTTTTTCACCGGTTTTACCAATCATATCGGTGATGTTTTCTTCTACGGTCCTGCCATCCATTTTTTCGGTCAGAAGCTCCTGATGATTTTTCACACCTTTCTCCACACCAAAATCGAGTAATTTTTGTGCAAAATCAATTACTTCCTGGTTTTTGGCCACGAAGTCTGTTTCACAATTGAGCATGATAACCGCAGCCCTTTTCTTGTCATCAGCGGTTTTGGCCAAAACCACCCCTTCGTTAGCAGATCTGTCAGCACGGTTGGCTGCAAGTTTTTGTCCTTTCTTGCGGAGTATATCAATAGCCTTTTCGAAGTCACCATCGGTTTCTACCAGTGCTTTTTTGCAGTCCATCATACCTGCACCGGTTTGCTTACGTAGTTTGTTAACTTCAGCAGCAGAAATTTTCGCCATATTATGTTATGGATTAAAAATGAATATTAATAAACTAATTACTTTCTGGGTCTTTTTGTAGCAGTACCTCTGGGGGATTTAGCTGCTTTTTTGGCTCCTCCTACTTCCTCATCTTCATCGTCTCTGGGCTTGGCTTTACGGGTTTTAGGGGTCACTTCCTTTTCCTCCTCATCCATGTCTTCAACTTGCTCCAGGGATTTTGCCTTCTTTTCCTTATCCTTTTCGGCCTCTTTTAGATCTTCCTCTTCCTGAGCCTTATCCTTGTCCATTTTCCTTTCGGTAAGTCCTTCCTCAATGGCATCCACGATATTTTTCATAACCACGGAGATAGATTTTGAAGCATCATCATTTGCTGGAATTGGGAAGTCTACCTGGTTGGGATTAGAGTTGGTATCCACAATAGCAAAGGTTGGGATATTAAGCTTATGAGCTTCAGCCACAGCAATATGCTCCTTCATAATATCCACTATGAAAATTGCAGCAGGTAATCTGGATAAGTCCGTAATAGACCCAAACTGTTTTTCCAGTTTAGCTCTTTCTCTGGTAATTTGCAATCTTTCTTTTTTGGATATATTGTCAAAAGTACCATCAGTGGCCATTTTATCAATGGCAGCCATTTTTTTTACGGCTTTCCGGATGGTTGCAAAATTGGTAAGCATACCTCCGGGCCATCTCTCTGTCACGTAGGGCATATTTACCTTCTTCACCATTTCAGCCACTACATCTTTAGCCTGCTTTTTGGTGGCTACAAAAAGTATTTTTTTCCCAGATCTGGCGATTTGTTTCATTGCTGCAGCAGCCTCATCAATCTTGGCAATGGTTTTATTCAGATCAATGATATGAATACCATTTCTTTCCATGAAGATGTAAGGAGCCATATTCGGGTTCCACTTACGTTTAAGGTGTCCGAAGTGTACGCCTGCTTCTAAAAGTTCGTTATAATTGGTTCTTGCCATGTTAAAATAAATTTTCCAAAAATGATATTAACGTTTGCTGAATTGGAATTTTTTCCGGGCTTTACGCTGTCCGTACTTTTTCCTTTCTACCATGCGCGGGTCGCGTCTGAGTAAGCCTTTGCTTTTCAGGGCGGGTCTCCATTCGCCGTTAATTTCCACAAGTGCTCTTGAAATAGCCAGCCTTAAAGCTTCTGCCTGCCCCTTTATTCCGCCTCCATCAATAATTACTTTTAAATCATACTTGCCAGTATTTTCAGTAATCTCAAAAGGCTGATTAACTACATACTGTAAAATTTTTGTGGGGAAATATTCATTGATATCCTTCTTATTTACAGTTATCTGGCCGTTGCCGGGTTTAAGGTATATGCGGGCAACTGCAGTCTTTCTTCTACCTATAGTGTTGATAACTTCCATGCTTACTTGATTGTATTAAGGTTGATTTTCTTTGGTTTTTGTGCCTGGTGAGGATGTTCACTACCGGCATATATAAACACGTTGCGCAATAATGCATCTCCCAGTTTGGTTTTGGGTAGCATCCCTTTAACAGCCCTGTTTATGATTTCGGTGGGTCTTTTTTCAAGCATCTTCTTTACAGATGTAAAACGCTGTCCTCCAGGATACCCTGTGTGGCGAACATACTCTTTTTGATCCCATTTATTACCCGTCAGCTGGATCTTGTCTGCGTTGATAATGATCACATTGTCTCCGCAATCCACATGAGGAGTAAAATTTGGCTTATTCTTTCCGCGTACCATCTTAGCTACCTTGCTGGCAAGACGGCCCAAAATCTCATTTTCTGCATCCACAAGCACCCACTCTTTGGTTACTGTTTCCTTGTTGGCAGATGTTGTCTTATAGCTTGTTGTATCCATTATTTGCTTAATTTGCTGTAATTGATTTTTTTATAACGCAAACATCCCCTTCCTTTAAGGGGGTGCAAAGCTAAAATTAATTTTTTGTTCGGGCAAATTTATTAACAACAAAGTGTTGATAAATTATTAAATAAGTTGTTGACAAAACGGCTTATTTTTTCAGGCTGCAAAGATAGAAATTATTTCCTTTTGTTTATCAACTATTTGTATTTTTTCCGCAATAATTTGATCCGTTTTTTTAAACAGTCTCCAATTCTTCCATTGTGTACCTTTCAGACCAAAAGTGTAATTTTGTACGTTTTTCCTTGTTTCTTTGTTTATTTTTTAAGCCTGTGCAGGATGTACTTTGGTGTGTTAAGGTACAAACCATTTGGTTTTAAGTGATTTATAAACACTGACCTGGGGCTGCTTTGTATAAAAATAATATCCATACAACATGACAAACACCATTTTTTGGACCACTGTAAAACAAAAATAAAACACCATCTTGCAAAACTCTTCTCACCTGAGTTAAAACAGACCGTGTCCTGTGAAATGAAAGTGAAAAATCAATTATTAATTAATTCATATTCTGATGAAATCCTTTTTGGGCGTACTTTTGACTTTTGCCCTTATTATAATTGCGCAAACAATGAGCGGGCAATCAAACCAACTTACCCTTTCGCCGGAGGCAGAAATCACACTTCTTACGGCCAGCCCGGGTGACGAACTTTATTCTGTTTTTGGTCACAGCGCTTTACGAGTTAATGATCCTCAACACAATCTTGACCTGGTCTTCAATTATGGAACCTTTGATTTTAACACGCCCAACTTTTATATGAAGTTTGCGCGGGGCAAGCTCATGTACAAACTCACTGTATCCCGGATGGAACAATTTGTTCCCGAATATCAACGCGAAGGCCGTGCTATTTTTGAGCAGGTGCTGAACCTTTCGCCCGCCCAAAAGCAAAAAGTTTTTGATTTTCTGATGGTGAACCGATTGCCTGAAAATGCTTATTACCACTATGACTTCTTTTATGACAATTGTGCAACCCGCATCCGGGATGTTGTTGAGATACTCATTGAACCTGACTGGCCCCGGCAAACGGGTTGGGATGAAGAAGTACTGGCCGAAGTCCGCAGTCACTTTGACTATGAATTCGATTATGAACCCAGTATGGAACATCATCGAAGTTTTCGCGATATGCTCCAGCCATTTCTGGTAAATATGCCCTGGAGTGCCTTTGGCATTGATTTAGCCCTAGGACTTCCCGCTGATAGAACAGCTAGGCCATGGGACTTTATGTACCTGCCTGATGAGATGCTTATCGCATTTGACCTGGCAGGACATCCCAATGGAGAGCCTCTTGTAACTGAACACCGTATCGTTATTCCCAAGACCCAGACACTTAGTCCTGCTAACTTTTTTTCACCCCAAAAAGTTTTTTGGCTGGTTTTTCTCATTGGTTTATTAAGCTTTCTATCGCCAAAGGCATCATTCCTATTTGACCGGGTATTTTTTACCGTATTGGGCATTACAGGTATTATGGTGTTGCTTTTATGGTTTTTTACAGACCATGGCGCCACAAAAGCCAATCTCAATATCTTATGGGCTGTACCAACCCATTTGTATTACATTTGGATTTCCGGTAAAAACCGACCCCTGAAAAAAACCTACTTCAGGATTATTTCCATTGTTTCGGTATTGCTTTTAATTTTATGGCCATGGATTCCTCAGGGATACAACATTGCTTTTGTACCTATAATACTAACAAGTATAGCAAGGTCAGTTCCCCGTGCATTTGAAATTCCACGTTTGTCCCATATTGTAAGCTGATAATCATATGTATGTGAAATAAGGCTCACCCCTTCACACCCATCAAAAGCAAAACAATAATTTGTGAACAAAACGGAAGATCGGGTTGTTTGGGTTGCAAAAGACGACGCCATGAAAGATCAAACCATTAACGGTATCCATCATATTACAGCCATTGCCGGTAGTACTCAGAAAAACGTAAGGTTTTATACCGAAATACTCGGCCTGCGATTGGTGAAACGGACCATCAACTTCGACAGTCCAGATACTTGGCATTTGTACTATGGCGACGAAACGGGTTCTCCGGCCAGTGTAATCACCTTTTTCCCATTTCGTGGAGTAACACGTGGTAAAACAGGGAATCGCTCCCTTTCCAATACTCTTTATTCGGTGGGAGATAGCTCTCTTGAGTTTTGGATGAGTCGCCTGAAAACTTACCAGGTTGAATACCGCGGACCCTTTGCTCGTTTTGATGAAAAATATATCACTTTTGAAGACTTTGATGGTCTGCAAATTGAGCTGGTTGCTAATTCCATGGATAAGCGTACAGGTTGGCGCACACCTGGTATTCCTGCAAAGCACAGTATCAAAGGGTTTTTCTCGGCAGTGTTAAGTTACGGATCTGCTGAAAAAACGCTGGATTTCCTGATCAACCAGTTAGAGCATCAGGTACTGGAGCAAACACCTGAAAGGATTCGACTTTTCTCAGGCGACAACAAACCAGGCAACTATATTGATTTATTATCCAGGCCTTCTGTTCCGGGCCATACTCCAGGTTCGGGACAGGTACACCATCTTGCATTTCAGGTACCCGATGAACAAAAACAGGAAGCGTTCAAACAGAAACTCGAACAAAACGGTGTTTTTACCTCCCGTGTAATGGATCGGCAATATTTTAAATCTATCTATTTCCGGGAGCCTGGTGGTGTATTGTTTGAGCTGGCCACATCGGGTCCGGGATTTTTAAAGGATGAAAGCTTAGAAAACCTTGGCACTGCACTGAAGCTTCCCCCCTGGTTGGAAACTGATCGCCAAAGCATTGAGGCCAACCTTGATGCATTTTAAAGGCTGTCTAAACAGCTGATTTGGCAAGTGGGTGGTAGTCTCCTTTCAAACCTCCGGGAGTACTGTTTCGGATATCATATGCGATTGAAATACTGGGTTTTACTGTTTCAAGTCCAAACCCTTTACCGTCCAGGATGTTTTGATAGCTATATGTGTGCAAATCCGTAAAGCCACCACTAAACTCAAACTCCTCACCATCCAGGGTCAAAGACCGGTAGGTGGCTTGCCCTTTATTGCTGACAGCCTTCGGCAAATCACGTTTATCCACACTCAAAAACCATCTTACCCGTGCTCTTTCGAGCTCCAAAAATCCTGCAGCCTTGCTGTCTTTGCTTAAGTGAACCTTGTTTTGTTTAACTTCTCCAAAAATCCATGTGAGCATATCAAAAAAGTGAATGCCAATGTTTGTGGAAATTCCCCCTGATTTTTCATGGTTTCCCTTCCAGGAATAAAAATACCAGGCTCCTCTTGATGTGATATAAGTTAGGTCAATATCATATACCTTATCTTTGGGCATATTTTGGGCTTTTTCTTTCAGGGAAACCACAGCATGGTGATGCCGAAGTTGCAAAATATTAAATATTTTCTTTCCCGTTTCCTTTTCAATAACTGCCAAAGCATCCAGATTCCATGGATTAAGCACAAGTGGTTTTTCACAAATAACATTTGCCTGGTTTCGAAGGCTTAACCTGATATGAGAATCGTGCAGATAATTAGGGGAGCAAATACTAACAAAATCCATAGGACACTCTCCCTTACGCCTTAGCTTATCCATGTGCCTGTCGAAACGTTCAGGTTCAGTAAAAAAAGCGGCATTGGGAAAGTAGCTGTCAATAATACCCACACTATCAAAAGGGTCAAGAGCAGCAATGAGGTCACCCCCTGTTTCTTTAATGGCTTTCATGTGTCTTGGGGCTATGTATCCGGCAGCACCAATAAGTCCAAATTTGGTAAGATTTTTCATGTTGTCTCTTTCATTGCTGGCTTATAGTAAACCACAGTGTTTTTAAAACCAATTATGTTACAAATGTACAGATTAAGTTTTAACCCGGTCCTGAAACGGCCCGGAAATTTCATAAAGGTGAACATGTCTGATATTGCGCCCCATTCATAGAATTGTATCGGTAATTTACGAAAAGACGCTTGAGAATGAGTTTGTCTTATCACGAAATTATGATTAAATTTATAAGAATATGGAAAATCCATAGAATTTTATCAAAAGCATTTTCGATTTATTTCTAACCCAAAAGATATGCTTCATTGAAATTTTTCGCTGTTTTAAAAAAACTTTTCAGCACTTCGCAGTGTTAAAAAGATTTTTTATGCAATGATATCCTTATATCTTTGCGCCGAAATTGTGTTGGAGTTATGCGGAAAAAAAAATGGTTTGCGGTCTATACCCGTGCACGCTATGAAAAAAAAGTTGAGAAAAGGCTGCGCGAAAGCAATATAACCTGCTATTTGCCTGTAAAAAATCAACTTCGCCAGTGGAGCGATCGTAAGAAGTGGGTTGAAATGCCGTTATTTTCATCCTATATTTTTGTTTATGTGGATGATACAGAGCATGATACAGTGCTTAAAACAGTAGGAGCGGTACGGTTTGTTACTTTTGAAGGAAAAGCAGCCCAAATACCAGATAAACAAATTGAAAATATCAAATGGATCCTTTCTACTAATGTGGAAACCAACCTGGTTGAAGAAGATATTCCTTCAGGCAGCAAAATTGAAATTTTGAAAGGCCCCCTGATGGGACTGAGGGCAGAAATGGTGAACTATAAAAATAAAACGAGAATTTTGGTGCGTATAACCGAGCTTGACAAATCTTTTGAAATACATATTCCACGCAGTCACGTAAGGGTAATAAGCTAGGCAGAAAGGTGGCGATTAGGTAGTGCATTTTTTGTCCAAATAAAAATAAGTAAATCACGGATTAAACCCACCATATATAACTTTAATTTTGCTAACATTCCAAAACAGAAAATCCTGTAAAGAAAACTATAGGATGTCTTTACAAATTTGATTGAACAGATTAGAATTGGACAGTATGGATTATAAAAGAGAAGTATTGGTTGAGCCCCGGGTTAAAACAACAACTTTAAGGCCCAAAGTTCATCAAACACATCTGGAAAAACGAATTTGTGAAGAAGCAGGAGCAAAAGTATTAAAGCTTGTCTCTTCTTATATCAACATTAATCACCCGAACACCCAGGTGTTCAGCACCTCCACAGCCTTCAACATAAGTAAGCTCGAAAGAAAGCACATTAATGCGGTAGTCAACCTCAAACGAATAAATGATATTAGAAGAATCAACAAGTTTTTTGAAACCATCAATGAAAATTTAACCACAGGGTCAACTTTTATAGGCTGTGTTGAAACACTTGAGCTGAGAAAAAAGCGCCTGATGAATAAGTTCCCAGCATTACTAAACCGGTTATATGTTTTTGGCGATTATGTTTTCAAAAGGGTTTTTCCCAAACTGCCTGTAACCAAGCAATTTTATTTTACCTTCACCGGGGGACGCAACCGCATTATTAGTCGGGCAGAAACATTAGGACGCCTTTACTCATGCGGATTCGAAGTCATACATGAAGAAACACACGGGTACCTTTTTTATTTTGTGGTGAAGAAAGTAAAAGCTCCGGCTTACGATCTTTCACCATCCTATGGTCCGGTTTTTGGCATGTCGCGCATCGGCAAAAACGGGAAAACGATCAAGGTTTATAAACTCCGAACCATGTACCCCTATTCAGAATATTTGCAACAATACATCTATGAGAAAAACAAGCTTGAAGATGGGGGTAAATTCAAAAATGATTTCCGGATAACGGATTTTGGAGGAATAATGCGAAAATTTTGGCTGGATGAACTACCTATGCTTTATAACCTTCTGAAATTTGAATTAAAAATTGTGGGGGTGCGTCCTTTGAGTAAACACTATTTAAGCCTTTACCCCGAAGAGCTTGTTGAATTGCGAAAAAAATTCAGGCCTGGTCTTGTACCTCCCTACTATGCAGACATGCCTAAATCATTTGATGAAATCATTGAGTCAGAAAGCAAATATTTACAGGCTTACCGAAAAAACCCGCTGATTACAGATATCAGGTATTTTGTCAAGGCGTTTGTCAATATCGTTTTCAAAAACGCAAGGAGTAAATAAAAAAGTTTTTCTCATTGTTTTGTTTCAGGGAAAAAACAACAGTTTTATCCCTGCACCCACAATAACAACTATCAACACATACCTTACAAATGCTGCACCCCAGCTCACAGCATATTTACTGGCAAAATAAGCGCCCAGTGAATTGCCCGCTGCCAAAACCAAGCCGGCAGTTAGATCAATTTGCCCTTTGTAAATAAATACGGCCAAAGCAAATGGCGTGAAAATGAGATTAATGAAAACCTTCAATGCATTGGCTTTAACAAGATCATATCCGTCATTTAAAACAAGAGCACTTAATAAAAATATGCCCACACCCGCCTGAATAAACCCACCATAGGCTCCTATTAGATAAAAAAGCATAAACCGGAACATAGGGTATGACTTAATTTCTCCTGGTTTGCTACCCTGCAGCCATCGTGAAGGCTTCATCCATAAAGGGATAAGCATCAGGAAAAGTATGATTCCAACAGTAATTTCTACAACCCTTTCCTGCAACTCCAATACAATAAAAGCCCCTGTTACAGCCCCCAAAATGCTGGGCATAGCAACCCGCAACCCCATTTTAATATCCAAAACGTTTTGGTGGTAAAAATTTAAAGTACTTACGATATTCTGAAAAAATATACCAATGCGATTAGTGCCATTGGCCACATGCGGGGGCAAGCCAATAAACATTAGAATGGGCAAACTAATAAGCGAACCACTACCGGCAAGGGTGTTTATAATTCCACAAACAATTCCTGTTACTAAAACCAAAATAATATGTTCCCAGCTCATGCCATTTTTTATAATGAAAACACAAACCTAAAGGTTTTTGTTACAAAAAACTAAAAAAGTATCAAACGGGTTTGTTGGGTAAAGTATCGTCTTGGGACCGGAGCACTCGGCTGTTGCCTTTTTTTCCATAAACACGCCGGAGCCAGTGGGGTAAAATTATAGCTCCAATAAACAGGTAAGGATAATAGCTGATAAGCCTCCACATCAAACCCAGGGCGGGTGTAAGCCCAACTGGAATAAACTCACCCAGGAAACCACTAAAAACAAATTCAGCTACCCCGCTCCCACCCGGGGTGGGGCTAATCAATAAAATAACCCACATGACAAGTTGCCGGGCATAAATAAGCAGCTGATCGCCGCCGGAAACAAAGGCCATAATAAGGAAATTAACCACCAGGAATCGGCCTGTCCAGGAAAAAAAAGTACCGGCAAAAGCTTTGACCCAAAAAATAAAGGGTTTACCTTTCATCTCCCTGGAAGTGATGATGATCTCATTTCCCGTTTCAGCAGCTTTGTTTCTGTGTTTTCGTAAAAAAGGCAGTTTGAATATGGTGAGCAGAATCATTTTAAACCCACGGGGATTCACAAAAACCCCATAAATAATAATGGTTGTGAGCACCAAAATGAAAAGATAGCCTAAAACAAATATCCCCTGGGTGCCAAACCGAGTGTTCATAAAGACATACTCCCCCTCTGTAGTAAACAATTGTGATGTACCCACAATGATAATGATTAGGGGTACCATGATGATATAAAAAAGCTCATCCAGAAAGGCAGTAATCATAACAATGGCTGTGGTTCGGCCCATACTTACCCCTTCTTTGTTGACAATATAAAGGGCAATGGCGGAACCTCCGATTATCGAAGGGGTAATGGCGCTGGCAAACTCCCACAGCATGATTACATCAAAACTTCTTCGCCAACCTATCTGACCATCGGTTAGCACTCTTAATCGATACATATATCCCACATCACGGACGACCATCATAAGCAACGCCATGAAAATAAAGAAGTAGGATTGCCATACCCAGTTTATTCCGATAAAGGCATCCCGGTCAAAGCTACGAATTAGCAAAAAGGTAGCTACTCCCAATCCCAGGATGATCGGAATAATGATTTTCCTAAAACGGAAATAGGAAAGTACCTTTTTTTGTTGTTTGTCCATCCAGTCAATGTGGTTTTATGCCTGAAAGGTTGTTGTTTAAAGCACTGTTGCAGCGCATAACAACAACTCCTAAATATTTCGATTCAATGAGGGCCGAAAAAAGCCAAATTAGTATTATTGCTTTACCGGGCAGGTTACAATCTTTGAAAACCCGTGGTGTCTATCAAAATGGGCTGCAAAGATACATACATATTATGGTTTAAACGTAAGATTGATTGTTTGGTTCAGGGGTTTAATTTAAAAACCTTTGCTGGCAGTAAAGCTTAAAAAATCGTTTCCTTCATTGTTTTTAATGAGAAACTCCAATTGGTATCCTGGTAGTTTTAGGAATATCGTATTATATCACAATCTATGAAGAGTCAATTATTCCATCAAAAGATAAATAGCCTTCGCTTCGCGCCATTATGTCACCTGAAAGCTTCGATATAGCCCAAAAAACGCCATGTTGTCACTATTCAATGGCCTTAATTACGTTTTTTCCAATTGGATCGAGGTTTGCCTTTGAGGTTTGTGAATTTGAAATCAATAAATTTTTAAACCAATAATAAAGGAGAAAATATTATGACTATTATCAGATGGAAAATGCGCCCTGAGCTGGAAAATTATGTTGGACGAAACCTCTACAACCACCAGGATAGTAACATGAACGAAGACTGCGGATGCCTGCCCGACACAAATATTCTAAAATATGCTGATCATTACCGCATAGAAGTAGCGGCACCGGGGTTAAACAAGAAAGACTTCAACATCGAACTGAAAGAAGATGTCTTAACCGTATCCTACACAGCCGCCGATAATTCGGAGAATTCTCAGCCACAGGCAAAATATTTGCGACATGAGTTTGAAACAGAAAGTTTCACAAGGCATTTTACATTACCTGAAACAACCGACAGTGAAAAGATTGCCGCAAAATATGAAAATGGCGTTTTAAGCATCCATATTCCTTTTGAGGATCCTGAAAAAAACAGGATTACCAAATCCATCAGTATAAATTAATATGTACACCCGTATCGTTTAAAAGAGGCCCCAATGAGGGCCTCTTTTTTTGTAGATAAAGTATAATAAAGTTCTGAAAATTAACAGGCGAGTCCCCCAACAATGCTAATATTTCCCTGTAAGTTCGTATTTTTGCCTGCGAATAAAACAATCACCCTCAAAACAAATAACCATTATGCTTAAAAAATTATCAGAATTACATGAGTTGGCCCGAAGGGGTCAGAAGAAAAAACTTGTTTTGGCAGCAGCCCATGATCAAAGTGCCCTAGATGCTGTTGTCAATGCATCCAAGAATGGAATCGTTGATGTGGTATTGGTTGGCGATGAGGTGAAAATACAGGAAATATCGCAAAACAATAAGCTAGATATTTCATCCTTTGAGTTGATTCACGAGCCGGATAATACAAAAGCAGCGGCAATTGCCGTTAAGATGGTATCAGAGCAACAAGCTGATATTTTAATGAAGGGGCAGTTGGGTACTTCCACTCTTCTGAAAGCTGTTCTTAATAAAGAGTGGGGCTTGCGCAGCGGTGAACTTCTTTCACACCTTGCCCTGTTCGAGGTGGATGCCTATCATAAAATATTGGCACTCACTGATGCAGCCATGAACATCGCCCCTGACCTGAAAGGAAAAGTTTCTATTATCAAAAATGCTGTAAACTACCTCAACAAATTAGGCATTGAAACACCTAAAGTTGCGGCATTGAGCGCGGTTGAAACCGTAAACCCGGATTTAAAATCCTCCATGGAGGCGGCAGCCTTATCCAAGATGGCCCAAAGGGGACAAATTGACAAGTGCATCATAGATGGCCCTTTTGCATTTGACAATGCTGTGAGTGCAAAAAGCGCTCAACTGAAAAAAATTGACAGCCCTGTGGCCGGCGATGCAGATCTTTTGGTTGGTGATGATTTGGATGCATCCAATGCCATATACAAATCCTTTATTTATTTTGCCAAAGCCCGATGTGCAGCTGTAATCGTGGGTGCCAAATCTCCTATTGTATTAACCAGCCGTGCCGATGATGACCAGACCAAACTTAATAGTATTGCACTTGCAGCCGCAATCAATTAATTCAATTTAACCCTCATTCTTAAAAAAAAAACATGGAAGAAGAATTTTTGTTAGCCATAAACCCGGGCTCAACATCTACTAAAATTGCCGTTTTTAGAAACACCAAAGAAATCTTTCTGAAAAACATCAAGCATAGCTGTGACCAAATTGAACAGTTTGAAAAAATCACTGATCAGTATGAGTTTCGCCGGGATATTATTTTGAAAGAGCTGGAGGCAGCAGATATTAATGTTAAAAATATCCAGGTAGTAGTTGGTCGTGGGGGGCTTGTTAAACCCATTAAATCAGGGGTATACGAAATTAACGAACCCCTTGTTAAAGATTTGAAAATTGGTGTATTAGGCCAACATGCCAGCAACCTGGGTGGGTTAATTGCCAATGAAATAGCCCGCTCTTTACCCAAAGCGCGTGCTTTTATTGCCGACCCGGTGGTTGTAGACGAACTGGAGGATATTGCCCGTGTATCGGGGCATCCTGATTTTGAAAGAATATCCATTTTTCATGCTCTCAACCAAAAGGCCATTGCAAGACAACATGCAAGGGCTGTAGCGCAAACTTATGAGGCGCTAAACCTTATTGTTGCCCACCTGGGTGGGGGAATCAGTGTTGGAGCACATTGCAGGGGTAGAGTTATTGATGTAAACCAGGCCCTCAATGGTGATGGCCCTTTCTCCCCAGAAAGAACCGGCACTCTGCCTGTGGGCGCTCTTGTGAAAGCATGTTTCAGTGGTAAATACACTGAAAAAGAACTCCTAAAGATGATCACGGGCAAAGGCGGCTTAGTGGCATATCTGGGAACCAATGATGCTTACGAGGTAGAAAAGAAAGCCATGGGTGGTGATGCAAAAGCCAAGCTCATTTATGATGCCATGGCATACCAGGTGGCCAAAGAAATTGGTGCAATGGGAACCGTCTTAAAAGGTAATGTGGATGCCATCCTACTGACTGGAGGAATAGCTTATGGAAAACCCTTTGTCGATGCTGTTACCGAAAGAATCCGTCATATTTCACCGGTATATGTATACCCGGGTGAGGATGAAATGCGTGCTCTCGCTATGAATGGACTGATGGTAATGAAAGGCGAAGTGGAGGCTTTGTCTTACAGCTAAGCATAATTGAATAACCGTGCTATTCAAACATTTGCACAGAAAAAACACCATTACAAAATCTAATCGAGTAGGAGGAAAATAAAGTAGTTTTCCTCCTACTTTATTTTCCGACCTCTCACACCACCGTACGTACGGGTCTCGTATACGGCGGTTCCTTAATTTACAAACCTGACTTTTCGATA
>SLQX01000142.1 GCA_007131245.1 Bacteroidales bacterium | reverse complement strand
TCAGGATTTCATACCCCGGTGTTTCGAATAGCCTGTCCCATTCTTCCTGTTTAGGCTCCCTGTCCTGCTCCAGGATGGAACCTATGAGCAAGAACTGCTCAAATCCGGAAAAATCCAGGTTGCGCTGGGTTTGAGAATCGGCAGAAAAGCCGGTAAAAAAAACCAACCCAAAGGTCAGTAGCAGTAGTTTTTGGGCTTTTTTCATAAATGCAGCTTTGAACAGGTTTGCTTAAGCGGTTTGATGGCACCAGGCACCGTTGGCCGGTAGTTCTGTTTGCCTGTAAGATATGCCAAATATACCATAAAAAGTAGTGGTTTTGAAATCTTTTACCGCAGAGGTTGCTGTAAAGGGAGCCCGGCAGGTGTATTACAGCAAAGAGCTGTAAGTGTGATTCAGAATTGATGACAGGCTTTAGGTTTGTTAGTGAAATTAAGTGCCACCACCCAAAATGAAATCATCCATAATTGACTTCCAGCACGGATGCATTTGTTGTTTCCTGCATATATTTTTACAATTTTATAAATCTATAAAATATTTGTTCAATGATGAAAAGAACGATTACCTTTTATTTATTTGCGTTAGTAATGGTTTTGGGTTGTTTCCAGACTGCTAAAGCAGAAGAGTGGATTATGGATACCTTATCGTACAATCCCGACGAGGAAGAACGTTTTGTCCGGTCTCATGCTCTGGATATTGGTCCAGACAATACTTATCATTTTGTATACTTTCATAGAGATGTTAATGAGCAGGGAGGGACCACAACCTATTACACAAAAAAGAAGTGTAACGAACCCTGGACAGAGCCTGAGTTGGTTCAGCCAAAAAGTGAGTATACGGTCAGTCCAACTGTAACTGTAACTCCCGACAACAGGGTGTTTGTTGCTTATGGAAAAAGGAACAACCCTGATGACATTTCTGAGGGTATAAGGTTGTTTGTAGCAGAAAGAACAGAAGAAGGATGGGAAACACAACAAATCCCATCACCTACTGATAAAATAAATGTGTCATACCGGATTGACTCCGACGCTCAGGGCAACCTGCACCTGGTGTGGATTGCTCAAATGCCCGATGAGGAGGAATACGATTATACGATTTTTAAAACTGTATACGCTACAAACCTAAGTGGGCAGTGGGAAACTCAACCTGTTTATGAGTGCTATACAAATCAAATGCCGGATATTGGTGTTTCGGATGATGGTGTTGCACACCTTGTTTTTAACGAAATAAACTTGGATGATCCCAATTTTTTCGAGCGTATTCATTACGCTACCAACCTGCAGCCGGGTGGTCAGTCCTGGGAAATAGAAATACTTGAAACTCCCCTGGCCATGGACGTCACAGGACTTATCCGGGTTAGCGATAAGGGTGTTCATATAGCCGTAGGGGCTACAAATGGTATGCAGCAACCCAACCACACCTTTTACTTCTACAAGGAAGGCCAACAATGGTCAGAACCTGTTCATGTAAACCAGATAGATTATGGATTTCCAACAGGTATTGATATAAATGAGCAGGGGGATATATTTATTACTTATATCACTCAAGCTAATAATCTTTCCTCCGGAAGGTTGGTAATGGCACAGGTTTTAGGTGATGATGTTCAGGAAAGAGTGATTATGGATGTAGAAGAATCAGAGTATGGAATACCGGAGTTCAACCTGTTTCGTATTGATCATCAGGATAATTTCCTAATACCCAGTATTGTCTTTAATAGTAGCGAGGATCATGACATCTCATTCAACTCATTGTACGTTAACCGTTCTGGTGAATGTTTAGAAGTATATGATTTGGAGGTGTTGTTTGATGTGTATAATGAATTGGGGCATTCTGTTGAAAGTGCTGTGATTACTTTTGGCGGACAGCAGGGAGATGCAGGTCAGTATCTTTTTGATGGGCTGCAGCCTGGTTCTTACAGTTATCTTGTAGAAAAGGAAGGTTATTTACCACAAAGCGGTGATGTTACCCTGGAAGAGGAAAATATAATGATTGATATAATGCTGGAAGGTGATGAAACAAGCATAAAAGAATTGTTTACGGGATCTGTGCATGTTTACCCCAATCCTGCAGACACCTGGTTTTCAATCCGGGCTGAGGAAAGTTTGGAGGAGGTTGAGATGTATGACATATCCGGGAAAAAGGTTAAAACCATGTTTCCACAATCCTCCCGGGCAAGGGTTAGCACCTCCGGCATGGAAAAAGGAGTTTATATACTTCGTGTTCATACGGCCAGCGAAGAGTTTTCTGTAAGATTGCAGGTAGTAAACCCATGATGAACAGCAAGATGAATCTGATTTGCTAAGTACAAAATAGCTTTTCTTCCAAAGCCATAGCAACGAGTTAAAACACTAAACTATAATCAAAAAAAAGGCTGCCCGGTAATCTGGCAGCCTTTTCCCTTTTAAATCCTTTCTCTGCTTTGCTTTATTTAATAATCCATATCATAGGTGATCGTTCAGATTCGTAGTTCGTGGGTTGCTATATGCATATGAGTATTGATGGTACTTGCGGGCTCACTTCTTTCAGTCTGTTATTTTTGTACAGTAAATTACTCATGTATGGTTTCGTTATGCCTTTCGAGCCTTGCATTTAAGCAAACCTGTCAAATAAACTAATGAATCATTATTTTTTTGGTTTGTTTCAGGTGAGATGTTTCAATTTTTATAAAATATATCCCTGGGAGTAAATCTTCCAGCATTATAGACTTTTCAACTCTCCCTTTTGCATTTCCTGCCTTAAAGGATTGCATTTTCTGGCCCGAAGCATTCAAAAGTTTTATATGGGCTGGTGAAGCAAGGGGGTTCAAAAAGGAAACCGTTATTTTTGTAGTGGCTGGATTTGGAAAAACCAAAACATCTCCTTTCCCCGGGAATTTTTCATCAACCGAAAGCCCGTTATCAAATGAAACTACCAAAGTATGGCTGGCTTGCTTTTCACCGTGATAGGCAGTGAGTGTTATCGGTAAATACCCGGCTGCGAAGTCCTGGTCAGAGGGGGTATAGGTGGTTTGAAGCGTCCCGGGCTGCTGAAAGCTTCCTGAGCCTTCAGTTGTCCAAAATACTTCATCGTAATCTGATGCATAGCCATTCAGTTGAATGGGCTTGTGTTGATAATTGTTAATGTCAAAGCCAGCGAATGCCCAGAATTTTTCAGGAGAGGGGAGTTCGATGCGGTCTATCCAGCCGCAATCCTGACCTTCGCTCACCATAAAATCTTTGCGATAAACCCAACGAAATGTGTTGCTGCCCTGCTCAACCGGATAGGTGAACTTTTTCCAATCTTTTTCACCTGACCAACGGTCCTTTTTGATGTCATTGATATAAAATTCAAGAAAATCATAGGCTTCGGATGAGACTTTCCGGTAAAAAGAAATAGAGTCACTTTTGGCGGTTTGCATTTCAATAAAAAGTTCGCTGTTCTGGTTGTGATCAATATCACCACTACGTACTGAGAACTCACCATCCAATGCATAATTATTATCGATAATCCAGTCAGCATTGCCCTGAAAATTCCAATCAAAATTATCAAAGTTTCCTTCGCTCCAGTTTTCCATCATTCCAACTTTGCTAAAATATGCCTGGTCTAACTCATAAGTGCCTGACTGGACTTCAAATACGAAGCCAGCATTGGCACCGGGAACAACATCCTCATGTACTTTAACCGGGAAATCTGCTTCTTCTGCTTCTCCTGCTTTTATAGCAGGAGTTACCGTCTGCTGATGTTCCGTATAAATTAAATAGGGAACCAAAGATTTAGAAATCACATTCGCTTCCGTGGC
>SLQX01000023.1 GCA_007131245.1 Bacteroidales bacterium | reverse complement strand
TTCTCAACCTGGGGATGATAGGCTGGCCTGCAAGCATTTCGCGGGCGATTGACCCTTCAGATTGTCCGGCAATTTCCGGGTTTGGGTCGGGTACTCTCCGTACACGGAAGTCTTGTTGTCCCATCTCTCTAAGTTGTCCGTCCAAACGGGCAAGCAATGTAATTGTTACCCGTTGGTTTAGGTCCTGCTCCTGGCTCAGTCTTACAACATAGCCGCCCCCTCTGCGGGGAAGAATTTGATTGCCGCGTCCGCTGATCCTCGGTTCAACATTGTCTGAAGCGATGCCGGGCACCGATACAGAGACTGGGTTATCAACTCCTATGTAAAATACATTCATGGCATCGGCACTAACGGTAGCTGTGGGCGCCTGCACCACATACTCTCCGGAAAAAGGATACTCCTCCAATCCATCCGGGCCAAAAATTCTTACACTCCCACTATATGTATGCGTACCTTGTTGCCGCGCAGGGATGCGAATGGTGGTCCCCTCAATGGGTTGACCGTTAAGCACTACCTGGGGTTCTTGCTTGGAATCAAAAGCTGCAACAACTACGTCAGCTTCAAAAGCATCACCACTGATTACAAGTTCACTTTTGGGTAGTGCCCTTGCTTCCACCTGGTCAAAGGTAAATGTATCAGCTCCTATAGATTCAAACAAAATCCGCACCACGTCAAATTCGGCATTACGAACTTCCGTTACCAGTCTGCTCAAATTGGCAGCGGCAGCAACGGGTATTTGCCTGTTAAACATGGCTTCCTGCCAGCTAATTTGATTGCCGGCCTTATCCCTGAAAGGTCCTTCGGTGTCTAAGCCTATTTGAAAACCAGCACCTTCAGGCAGCAAGGAACTCAGTTGCTCCTTAAGTTCTTCAATTTTTTCTCTCAGAACATATCCCCTTGACCCTTCACCCCCGGGAACAGGTACTCCAGCACCCTCGGGGTTCTCGTTTATCCAGTATCTCGAAGATCGGCTGTAATTATCTTTCGCCTGTAAAAACATAAGGTCGAGCGTATCTGCTTCCTCATATTCCAGTCCATCCACTACGGCAATCATTTCAGTTCTTGCGTTTAGTATATAGTCCACAAGGTCATCGGACATCTGACGGACTTCCTGGGCATTATTATAATACTCTTCCGCCCGGGTAGGGTTTTCTTCTTTTTGTTGTTCAAAAGAACGGTAGAGCAAGTCAAGGTTTCGTTGAAAGTTTTTATTGGTCTCCCGAAGCCCGTCATCAACACTGACAATACCATCCAGCACCTCAACAGAAACGTTGAGTGCAAGCAAAGCAGTCAGTACAAGGTACATCATACCAATCAGCTTCTGTCGGGGTGTTTGTTTTCCACCTGCCATACTATATTTCTCTTAAAATTTTAATTGACTAATTATTGTGTTCCCGGACTCACAACGTATAAACGTTTTACTTATTTGCTTCCGGGGTTGAAATTCATCGCTGTCAACATATTGCCATATACGCTATTCAGGGCAGCAATATTTTTGTTCAGCGAATCCATTTCTTGTTTATAATTCTGGGTTTGGTCAACACTTTCATTCAGGTTATCCACAAGCTTAGTGGTAGCCTCTTTCACCTGATCCGTAGCCTTAAACTGTTGGTCAGTGGCCTGAAGTTGAAGTTCATAAACGGCATTGAGTGCTTCCAGATTTTGCGCTGATCGCTTCATTTGCTCAGAATATTTACCACCCTGGGCGGTGGAGTTCTCAAGAGCTTCAACCGTTTTAACAAGTAGCTCCGAACTACGGCTGTAATTTTCCGCCAGCTCATTGGTATAACCGGTTATGTTTTTAATGCTGGTGTTATACTCTTCTGATATACGTAAATTTTCTTTTACGTTACCAGCCGTTTCTTTGTAAGTATCATTCAGTTGGTTCATGGAACCAATGGTATTTTTCATACTGTTGCCATACTCTTCAGCCAGGGACAAATCATGCTTGAGATAGTCGTTGGTGTTTTTGTAAGATTGGCTCAGCTCTAGCACGGATTGTGAAGCTACTTCCATGTTTTGAATATAATTCTGGGTAGCTACAGCTGCATTTGACAAATCGGCAAGCTTGGATGCGTTATCGCTGAGATTTCGCAAACCCTTACCCAGGTTATCAATAAGCTCAGGCCCAATATCTGCTTCTTCAAGTAATTTATCAAGATTGGACGATAAAGTAATACTCTGAACATTGGTGGGGCCATTTAAAGCTTGTTGTTGGCCTCCGGCAACTCTTCTTTGCGAACCTTCAGTGTTTTCATCACTTTCTATTCCAGCAAGCTCCGGGTATACCAGTGACCAGTCGGGCTCTTCGTGTGGTTTTTCAAAGGCAGAAAAGAAGAATATCAGGGCTTCTGTTCCCAAGCCTACCAGTAGCATATAATCAGCACCAGGATAGTGGTTAATTTTAAACAGAGCACCAAGGATTACCAGTGAAGCTCCCCATCCGTAAAGCTTGGACATGAAATTCTTAAAAGCTTTTGTTTGTGCAAATTTCATAGGATTTCAAATAAATGTTTCTAGAAAAAATGGTTTAATAAATAAAATTTGTAAGGGTTAGTAAACGTTCGACGCCCTGTTACCGTCGCCCCTGTCTCTTCCCGGGTAAGTCTGAACAGACCTGAATCCAATATAAGATTTGGCAGTATCCTGGTATTCGTAAGCGCGTGTACTAACCTGCAGCATGTAACCCACATCCTTCCAAGAACCACCTCTGATGGATTTACGCTTCAGTGTAGGAGGATCATCGGGCTCTGCTTCGTAATGGTAATGCATATTCATGTCGTGTCCAAAGTTATAAAACGATTCATCATACGCATTAATTGTCCACTCCGAAACATTACCTGCCATATCATACAGGCCATAATCATTGGGGGGGTAGTGTCCTACGATAATAGTCTGAAACCCTCCGTCGTCCACATAATTACCTCTAAGGGGCTTAAAATTAGCCAGAAAACATCCGTCCATATTTCTTGTGTATGGACCTCCCCAAGGGTAAGGGTTAAGGTCAAGACCACCCCTGGCTGCATATTCCCATTCGGCCTCGGTGGGTAATCTGAAATCCTGTGCAAAAGGTCTTTCACGGCTGGCCAGATAGCTGTTCAGGTAATTGGTTCTCCAAATGGTAAATGCTCGAGCCTGAAGCCAGTTTACACCAACCACCGGATAGTGATCATAAGTGGGATGCCAGAAATATTGCTGGGTCATTGGTTCATTATAGGCATAACTAAAATCATGGAGCCAGGCCAGTGTGTCGGGATAAACGTGGGTTTCATACTCCCTGACAAATTCATTGCGTGGGGTATCCCTTTCATCACGACGGGCGGCCCTGTTCAAATCTATGATATGATATCTGTAGATAAGTTTGCGGCTGTCAATCTCTCTTCTTCTGAAAAACCGCTCATGTTCGGGAAGGAACAGTTCGTCAAGTATTTCACGCTCCTCTTCTCCATCCCAGTTGATACTTTGTCTCCAATTGATAAGTGGAGGATCCAAATCCATTCCAAATTCATCCATCAAAATAAGATGATCTTCATCAATATCAGCGAGCAATAAATGTGCAAGGGAATCTCTTACCCAGTGCACAAATTGCCGGTATTGGTTATTTGTGATTTCTGTCTCGTCCATGTAAAAGGCAGGGAGAGAAACAGTTTTTGTAATCGCATTTTGGGAATAGGCTATATCCTGATCCGAGGGGCCCATATTAAAGCTTCCCATGGGGATATATACCATTCCGGGAGGATCGGCATAAAAACCATCCGGGCGATCTTGTACACCGGTTAAATGACCTCGGCCTGAACGGTCACAACTGGCTACAATTACAACTATTGATACAATAAATATTAACCTTTTCATGTTAACTCCTGATTTTATGACCACTATTATATTATTTCCTTTGATGACTGATTGCTTGTTTCCAAAATTAAACGAAGAACGCCGATTTAGGTTTCAAAACCATTGTGATTTTATATTGTGTTAAATTCCATTTATAAAAATCGCACATTCCTGTGGGTTTCCTGTATCCTTTCTATATCTAAACTAAATGAATAATTGACCATTATCTCATGACTGCCCCAGCTTCTGCCACTTCTTCCCAGTGGGGAAAGGGTTATATCGTATGAATACCCTATGCTTATTTGCTCAAATGTAAGTCCCAAAAAAACCACGGCTGCATCCTGAAGCCTATAACTAACGCCACCCCAAAATCGATTATTGTACGTGATGAGGGTGTTTATGTCGACCTGAACCGAACCCATATCTGTTTTAATCATGGTGGAAGGGCTAAGTACAAAGGCGGTATTGATTGGAAGCGTATAATTATACCCAGCCGTTAAGTACAAATGTCTTCTTAGCTGATGATTGGCATCTGCAATTTCACGCCGGGTTTGGGCAAGCTGACTGACCGAAAGCCCTGCCCATAATTCATCATCCAGCATATAAAAAACACCAAGAGCGCCATCAATAAACATTCTTGATTCCTCTCCTGCTCCCCCAAGTGCGGGGTCTCCATCGTTTAAAGGATTCAGTCCGGAAAAATCAAATCGTTTGTCAAGAAAACCAATTTGGGCACCGATGCCCATTTTCCCAAAATCCAAATCCAGATGGTATGCATACGCCAGGTTAATGCCCAGGGATGTTTCAAAGCCAAGTTCATCCTGAACAAATCCCAGGCCTAATCCACCCCGAATAAATTCTATGGGGGCATCTACGGTAAAGCTATAAGTTTCGGGATTAATTCTGTTATCCTCTTCATCGCGAAAACCAACCCACTGCTGCCGGGCTATTGCTGTAGCACTTATGGCATTTTCCAACCCGGCATAGCCTGGATTTACGCCCATATTATTGAACATGTTATGGCTGAACTGTGCTTCTTGCTGACTTTTGACATCATCGCAAAAAAAGATAATCCAAAAAACCAAAATAGCGATGCTGTATCTATTCATTGACAAACTTTATTTTCTATTGTATTTTATCAAACGTAAATTTTTCAAAAAAATTGAATTCAACAAAATTTTTTAAAAGCTGCTCAAGCGCTTCGCAAAAGCGGGTAAAATTACAACAATTTTTTGTTATCAACAATAGCCTGTTCATAAGTTTTGGAACCAACACATCAAAGATCTCTCTAAACATCAAGGACTTATATTCTGCCTTTAGATTTATTTTGCACTACAAATATAAATACTAAATGCAATTAGCATATCAGTAATTCTACGCGTTTTCTAACCGTGGAAATCACAGGCACCTTGACGCGCCAACGGCAAAAGTACTGTTTTTCAGCGATTCTTTTATTCCCTTTTCCAAAATCTCCCAAACAATTTTGGGGTCGTTTTTCTTTACGCTTCCAACAACCTCCTCTTAATATTCAATAATTATCTTCAATGCAGCAGGTCAATTTTTTTCAGCTCTTCACCCCTAAGTAAGTTATAACCCCTGTTTATCGTAAGTAAACAGTATGGTCAGTTCTCGGTGATGATTCTTATCCATGCCCGGGCCCTGGTAAAAGAAATAATCCCTCTTCGCCCCCTGTCGTTGGGTAAGCTTCCACAGGAACAACTAAAAAAGATTCCAGGATTTTCTTTGTGCTGCTTATTTTGGCCATCAAACAGTGGATGTGAAATTTTCGACTTTTACAAATACCATAAACCCCAAAAGGACACCCCGCATGTCCTTTTGGGGTTTATTAATAATCGTATTTTTCAAAGGGAATCCTTTGTCCCGTGCAAATATCAAAGGAACTTCTGGTATACCTGCCACCATTTTTCAGGCAGCTCTTCTTTCAGGGCGTCCTGGTATTCGGTGTAGGAACATGGCACAAGAAACTGCCGCTCATACTTTGACTGCAGCCCCTGGCAGGGAACTTCCATCCACCATCGGTCACTCACTTTGCTTTTATAAAAAACAATTTTGTCTTCAAAGTCTTTCATGGATACCACGTATTTAATATAGGCTCCTGAATCTTTCCGTTTGCGGTCCGGAAAATCGTTTTTCCGGTGGTAGAACCCTTCCAAAAAGTACCATATCATTTGAGCTACAAGATGTGCAGTTTGTTCGCCATTATCATAGGCGGGGTTCAGCTCATAAAAACCAAGGGAAGAAAGCTTATCACTGAGGCCGGCATACCTGATAATCTGGCACGCTTCCTCCCCAAAAAATCCATTGGGGGAGGCATTGGCGTTACCCGGAGCATCCGACTGGCGAATACTACTCATGTCAAAGCTGAGCATATCTGCATTTCTGACAATGGGCTCCACCTCTTCAAGGTTTTTTCTAACCATTCCCAGGCGGTGAATGTCAAAATATAACTTTTGCATGAGCTCAATGGCATCCTGATCTACAAAATAGGTTTGATAACCCATATTGGTATAATTGAACAGGAAGTTGGGCTGATGGGTAAGTATTTTGTTAAGATAATTGTGGTTGGTTATATGTTCTTCATTGAGTCCCAGGTCAAAGGAAGAGTCAACGTTTACAATATTAATAATCTGGCCCAGCGACTCATAAGCCCGGTAGTTGGCATAAGTCAAATCCTGAGAACCACCCAGGATAATAGGTACAATCTTTTTCTCCAGTAGTTCAGAAACCACTGTTTTTAAAGCAAAGTATGTGTCTTCAGGAGTGTCTCCCTGCTTAATATTTCCCAAATCAGCCAGCTTTAGCTTGAAGTGGCTTTGAAATAAGTTATACAAATACTTTCTTACATAGTCCGGTGCATAAGCGCATCCTTCATTGTCAGGGGCATTCCTGTCTTCTTTAACACCCAGAACTGCTATCTGAACATCATCGAGTGAGGGAAACGGATTTCCGGTTTTGTAGGTATCGAACACATTGCCCAGTATCAGGGGATGGGCTTTTTCGGTAAAGTTAATTTTCTGAAACTCCACCGGGACGAAAAAGTCAGCAATTTCCATAAAAAGTTATCAATAATTTATTTTTTCTTCCTGCTAGTTGCCTTTTTTCGTGTTGTACGTGTTTTTTTGGTAGAGGTTCCTTCTTTGGCAATTTTCATGCACTCATCAAAGGTAAATTCCTCCGGAGATTTGTCTTTGGGGAGTTTATGGTTTTTACCTTCTGCTACTAAATAAGGACCCCATCTGCCTTTTAATATTTTTACACTTTCGTTTTCTTTAAATTCTTTGATTACTTTCTCCCGATCTTTTTTTCGCTTTTCCTCAATTACCTCAATGGCCCGCTCCTGCTCAACAGTCAATGGGTCGTCATCTCCACGTAGCGAATAAAACTTGCCGTCGTGCCTCAGGTAGGGCCCAAACCGACCTACTGCTGCAACAATTTCTTTGTCTTCGTAAACGCCTACCTCCCGGGGTAGCTTAAATAAATCCAATGCTTCTTCAAGGGTTATGGTTTCAAGACTTTGGTCTTTTCTCAGCCCGGCAAATCGTGGTTTCTCTTCATCATCCACATGACCTATCTGAACCATGGGACCAAAACGACCAATTCGTGCAATAATATCTTTGCCTGTTTTAGGATCTTTTCCAAGTTTTCGCTCTCCGCTAAACTTTTCTGATGTTTGCAGCGTATTTTCGACCTTGTCGTGAAAGGGATAATAAAAATCATGGATAACTTTTTTCCATTGCTTAAGCCCCTGGGCTACCTCATCAAACTCCTTTTCAACACTGGCTGTAAAGTTATAATCCATTATTTCTTTGAAATATTCAAGCAAAAAGCTGTTGACAACCATCCCAATATCGGTGGGAAAGAGTTTGTTTTTTTCCACTCCGGTATTTTCAGATTTGCGTTGCTCTTCAATCTTGTTGTTTTTGAGCAGCAAGTTATCGTAATCGCGTTTTACACCCTCACGGCTCTCTTTAACTACATACTCTCTTTTCTGAATGGTAGAAATTGTCGGGGCATAAGTGGAGGGGCGTCCAATACCAAGCTCTTCAAGCTTTTTAACAAGACTTGCCTCGGTATACCTGGGAGGATGTTTGGAAAAACGTTCCTGGGCAACCATTTCATCCAAATCAAGTTTTTGTTTAAGCTTTAGGGGAGGTAAAATACCTTTTTGTACTTCTTCGTCCTCCTCGTCCGTTGATTCAAAGTACACTTTTAAAAATCCTTCAAACTTCAGCACTTCACCGGAGGCAGTTAACTTTTCATCGGTTGTGGAAACCCCTATGGTAACATTGGTTTTTTCCAGCAATGCATCACTCATTTGAGAGGCTAGTGTACGTTTCCAGATGAGCTCATATAGTTTCTTTTCGGAGGGGTCGCTCCCACCATCCGTATTATTCATGTAAGTAGGCCTGATTGCTTCGTGAGCCTCCTGGGCACCCTTTGACTTGGTGGCATACTTCCTTGTTTTTACATACTCTTTACCAAAGTTTTTTTCGATCATCTCCTTGGCCATTCCCACAGCTGTATTGCTTAGATTTACCGAGTCGGTCCTCATATAGGTAATTTGCCCTGACTCATAAAGCTTTTGAGCAACAGTCATGGTTCTTGAAACGGAGAATCCAAGCTTGCGGCTTGCCTCCTGCTGTAGTGTGGAGGTAGTAAAGGGAGCTGCCGGTGATTTTTTGGCAGGTTTGGTTTCAATGTTTTCCACAAAAAACTCGGCATTCACGCATTTTTGCAGAAAAGCCATGGCCTCTTCCTTGGTTTTAAAACGTTTGGGCAATTCAGCCTTGATAGTTACCGGCTGCCCATTGTGTGTAGCAACGAAAAGAGCTGTAACCCGGAAAGCACCCTGAGGTTTAAATTTCTGGATTTCCCGTTCTCTTTCTACAATCAACCTAACAGCAACAGACTGCACCCTTCCGGCACTTAATGAGGGCTTAACCTTTTTCCAAAGCAACGGGGAAAGCTCAAAACCAACCAATCTGTCCAAAACCCGCCTGGCCTGTTGTGCATTCACCAGGTTATTGTCGATACTACGAGGAGATTCGATGGCGTTTTTAATGGCTGTTTTGGTAATTTCATGAAAAACAATTCGTTTACATTTATCCTCCTTCAGCTTCAGGCTCTCTGCCAAATGCCAGGAAATAGCTTCTCCTTCACGGTCCTCATCCGTCGCCAGCCAAACAGTTTCTGCCTCTTTGGATAATTTCTTTAATTCACTTACCACCGACTTTTTATCTGCCGAGATTTCATAAATGGGTTTGAAGTCATTCTCTATATCGACGCCTAACTTGGATTTTGACAAATCGCGAACATGGCCAAAGCTGGACTTTACCAAAAATTCTTTGCCAAGAAAACCTTCGATGGTTTTAGCTTTGGCCGGGGACTCAACAATTACGAGGTTTTTAACCATCTTCTTATACATTTTTGTTGCTAAATTAGCTTGCAAAGCTAAGGAATAAATTCAAAACACGAGAGTTGTAACTTCTGTTCAAAATAATTTTCTTAGCCTCATTCAGGGTTATAACAGTCACGACAACCCAAACAGCAACGTGTTATACATACAAATAGATACATACCCTTTTAAAAAGTGTTTTTAGGGTATTACGAATTTAAGTAATTTTGCCTTAAAATACTTCATGGACAAGTTGTTGCTTTTACTCATTTTAATATCCGCCCATTTTGAAAAAGAACATATATATTGAAACCTACGGGTGTCAGATGAATTTTTCTGATAGCGAAATCGTAGCATCTATCATTACTGAAAAGGATTATCAAACCACCGATAGCCCTGAAGGTGCCGACATTATCTTTTTGAACACCTGCTCCATACGCGACAATGCTGAGCAAAAGGTATTAAATCGCCTGAAACATCTCCAGGGATTACGTAAAAAAAACCCTAACCTCATACTGGGCGTTTTGGGGTGTATGGCAGAACGAATGAAAACCTCCTTGCTGGAAGAGTCGCAAACAGGTCTCCGGTTGGACATGGTGGTTGGCCCGGATGCTTATCGCGACCTTCCCCAACTTTTACTTGACGTGGAAACGGGTCAAAAAGCGGTAAATGTCATTTTATCGGCTGAAGAAACTTATGCAGATATAACGCCTGTCCGCTATGCCAGTAATGGTATATCAGCCTTTATTTCTATAATGCGTGGGTGCGAAAACTTTTGCTCCTATTGTGTTGTTCCTTACACCCGGGGCAAAGAAAGAAGCCGTAACCCCCAAAGCATTATTTCAGAAGCCCATGACCTATTGAAAGCAGGTTATAAAGAAGTTACCCTTCTTGGACAAAACGTAAACTCTTACCATTGGGAAAAAGGAGAAGAAGGGTGGCGGTTTCCCGGTTTACTGGAAGCCATAGCCAACATTGACCCCAATTTGCGTGTGCGATTTGCCACATCTCATCCCAAAGACATGTCGGATGAACTGCTACACACCATTGCCAACCACCCTAATATTTGCAAGGCAATCCACCTGCCTGCCCAGTCGGGCAGTTCTTCTGTTCTCAAAAGAATGAATCGCAAATACACCCGGGAAACCTATCTCAACCGCATCAATGCCATTCGACGTATTATCCCCGGCTGTGCCATATCAACTGATATTATCGCAGGTTTCTGTGGAGAAACAACAGAAGAACATCTGCAAACCATCAGCCTGATGAAAGAGGTAGCGTTTGACTTTGCTTTTATGTTCAAATATTCCGAAAGGCCGGGAACTCCTGCCGAGAAAAAATATGAGGATGATGTTCCCGAAAAAATAAAAAGTGACAGACTGCAGGAAATTATCAATCTTCAAAACCAAAATTCGCTAAAAAGCAACCAGTCTGACGTAGGCCAAATATTTGAAGTACTTGTAGAAGGGTTTTCTAAAAAATCAAAGCAGGCCGTGTCAGGCCGAAACAGCCAAAACAAAATGGTGGTATTCCCCAATGAAGGATTCAAGCCCGGGGACTATGTAAAAGTTAAAGTTGAAGATTGCAGTTCGGCTACACTCCTGGGCAAAGCAATATCCCAATAGGTAGCTCTTGCGTGCTTTTCTAAACCCCCTTTCAAACCTGGTAAAACAGTAAAAGTTATGGTTTGCCTTTAGATAGATTTGTGGTGCTGGTCAGAATAGCTTCGGCGATGATCATATCAAGAGGGTCTGTTAATTTGATATTTTCCCGATTGCCTTCTGTTAGGTATATTTTTTGACCGGCTTTTTCCAGAACGGTGGCATCATCAGTGAAAGATTTATCATAATTTGCCTGGTAGGCAGCCTTGATCAAACCGGATTTAAAACACTGCGGAGTTTGAACTATCCGCAGGCTACTTCTATCCACCACCTGATTGAAAGCGCTTTCTTTTTTACGAACCGACTCTGACACACCTACAACAGGTACAGCATTGCCAAAAACAGATGCCTGTTGAAAAGCATTTTGGATGGTTTGAGTAGAAACCAGTGGCCGCACACCATCATGAACAGCCACTATACTTTCTTCAGCCACCTCTTTAAGTCCGTTTTTAACCGAATGAAACCGGGTAGGACCTCCATTCACCAATTGGTGAAAATGGGTAAAATCAAACTGTTGACAAAGTTCCCGCCAGTAGCCCATCTGTTCCTGGGGTAAAACCAGGATAATTTGAATTTGGGGATCATATCGCAGGAAAGCCTCGAGGGTATGCATTAACACGGGACGTCCGCACAACTCAAGAAATTGTTTGGGCAGAGGTGCGTTCATACGTACCCCTGTACCACCAGCTGTAATAAGGGCATACTTCATCATATACCTGTTTTTCAAAACGCCTTTTCCTGTATGGCATAGGCCACGCCTGCTATTACAAAATAAGTAATGCTAATCACACTGCAGGCACCATATTACAATATCAACATGGCATCACCGTAGGTGAAAAACTTATATTTCTCTTTTACGGCCACCTTATATGCTTTCATCAGAAGATCAAAGCCTGCAAAAGCAGATACCATCATCATAAGTGTGGACTGGGGCAGGTGGAAGTTGGAAACCATCGCGTTAGCAACACTGAATTCATAGGGAGGATAAATAAATTTATTGGTCCATCCATCATAGGGTTTCAAATGACCATAAATGCTCACCGAAGACTCAAGTCCCCTCATAGTAGTTGTTCCAACAGCGCATATTTTATTTCTGCGCTCTTTGGCAGCATTAACAATCCTGGTTGTTTCCTCTTCAATCATAAATTGTTCGGAATCCATTTTGTGTTTGCTCAGGTCTTCAACATCAACACTTCTGAAATTTCCCAAACCGGCATGCAAGGTAAGTTCAGCAAAGTTGATCCCTTTTAACTCCAAACGCTTTACCAACTCACGACTGAAATGCATACCTGCAGTAGGTGCCGCAACAGCACCTTCCTTTTTGGCAAAAACAGTTTGATAACGTTCCTTATCCTCAGGCTCTACAGGTCGTCTTATTAATTTAGGTAACGGGGTTTCTCCCAGGGCTTCAACCGTTTTTTTAAACTCATCATAGGTTCCATCAAATAAAAAGCGAAGGGTACGTCCCCGGGATGTAGTATTGTCAATAACTTCAGCCACCAGGTTATCATCTTCTCCAAAATACAGCTTGTTGCCAATCCTGATTTTCCGGGCCGGGTCAACAAGTACATCCCACAGGCGTGCCTCCCGGTTCAACTCTCTTAACAGAAAAACCTCGATCTGGGCACCCGTCTTTTCCTTGGTACCATAAAGCCTTGCGGGAAAAACCTTGGTATTGTTGGTTACCATCACGTCACCGTCATCAAAATATTCCAGGATATCCTTAAACATCCTGTGCTCTATCTCACCGGTTTTACGATGTACAACCATCATACGTGACTCATCGCGATTGCGGGAGGGATGTTCAGCAATGAGATCAGCGGGAAGATTAAATTTAAAATCTGATAGCTTCATAGTTTTATATATTTCAAATAGTTTATGTAAACAGTTATAGTTGTTTCTTCAAAGCAATATCAAAGGGAAAACATCCCATTTGAACGACTTTCACTCTATGGTTCAACCTGAATCTGTTAAATCCTGAAAATTATAGCGCAAGTGATCCATTCCGGCAAACCTGGAAAAGTTACCGGCCTCACTTTTAGCTTATTTTTAAGATAATCACAGAAATTGAAATGTTTCGTGAAAAGGAGTGCAAAGATAATACATGAATGAGGCCATGTCAATACATTTATTCACAAATTACACAAAATCAACATTCTTTGAAAACACGCATGATGAAGAACATCACAATGTGAACATGTAACCCCAAAGTAGTAGGCAGCTAAAGATTTTATCCGGTTTGAGGTTTACTGTTTTTAAGAATTTCACTTAACTCCTCAATCTTCCAGGCATTATCCACATGGAAATCACCAATGCGGGTTCGCCTGAGACTTTTCAGGTAGGCCCCCGAGTTTATTGCCTGTCCAAAATCACGAGCTAAGGCCCGAATATACGTCCCCTTGCTGCAGTTCACCTTAAAATGCATCACTGGCATTTCAACCTGTAGTATTTCGAACTCGTGGATGCAGATTTTGTTGGGCTTCAGGGTTGTTTGGATACCTTTACGAGCATGCTCGTATGCCCTTTCGCCAAGTATCTTTTTGGCAGAAAAAAGGGGTGGCACCTGGGATATTTCACCTTGAAACTTTTTAGCCTTATCCTGTAATAAGGTTTTGGTAATATGCTCTGTTGGGAAAAACACATCCGGCTCTGTTTCCAGGTCAGAGGAAGGGGTTGTGGCTCCCAGGAAGAATGTTCCGGTATATTCCTTAGCCTGTTGCTGGTACCTTTCAATGGCTTTGGTCATTTTTCCGGTACAGATAATAAGCAGACCTGTTGCAAGTGGGTCAAGCGTACCGGCGTGACCAATTTTTATTTTTTTTATCCCCCGGGTATATCTTAATAGCGATTTTATCTTGTTTACCACATCAAAAGAGGTCCACTTCAGTGGTTTATCTACCAGCAACATACTCCCCTCTATGAATTCCTCGCTTAGTGTTTTTTGTTCTTCCATGTTTTTATAACTCATTAGGGGTATCCTTTTATTTGAGATGGTGAAAACTCGTTTTTAAAGCGGTATATAATTCATAAGCCAACCCTAATTGCTGTTTTCTGATTTCAAATGGGTTTAAAACAATTACTATCAAACCCCTTACATGCCTACCAATATAGCAGTAACACCCACAATCAAACAATAGATGGAAAAATAAACCAGTTTACCTTTTTTCACAATCTTAAGCATCCAGCTACAAGCAAACAAACCAGAAACAAAAGCGGCCACAGCCCCGATAATCATAGAAGATGTGCTGATGGCA
>SLQX01000122.1 GCA_007131245.1 Bacteroidales bacterium | reverse complement strand
TGTAAGGCAACAAAAAAGAAACCCCGGAAAGGTCTCCGGGGTTGCCATTCAACTAACCAAAACAACATGAAGAAAATTTAATTTTTTCCGTAATATTATTCAAACGCAAGATTGATCTTATTGTTTTATCGATGTGGAAATTTGTTTTGCTAAACAAACATAAAATTATTTTAATGGCAAATAAAATAGTTTAAATGCTCTTTACTTTATGGGTTTATCTTTTCGTAGCGCAGGTTGTAAGATATATTTGAGCCTCTCGATTATCGAGAGCATGTTGTTCAAAAAACCAACCCGTTTTGCATAAAACCTATGCAATTATTATTTATATTTATGCGTTTAGCTTTAAAATAACTGAGATTGGATTAGTAACCACAAAATCATTAATTTTACGCCCGGTTTTCAAGAAACGATTTCCTAACTTTTCAGCCAGCTTTTATGAAACCATTAGTTTACCATTTCCTGATATTTGTCTTGCTGTTCAGCCTGATTAATACAGAGTCATCTGCCCAAAATAATCTTCAACCCCGCTATCTCACCCTGGAAGAAGTAATTCGTATAGCACGCGAGCAGTCGCCCGATGCTCTGGCTGCCAGGCATCGTTACCGGGGGAGTTACTGGCAACATCGCTCCTTTAAAGCCGGCTACCTTCCGGATTTACGACTGGATGCTACATTGCCCAACCTCAATCGCAACATCCAGGCCATAACCCTACCTGACGGCTCCGATGTATTTATCCGGCGCAGTTTAGCTTCTTCTTCCGCCAACCTTGCCCTGAGCCAAAGGATTGGGCTGACTGGCGGACAAATATTTATGAATACAGGACTGGAACGAATTGACCTGATACGAGATGATGGCAACGAAACATCATACCTTTCTACACCTGTTAATATCGGATTTACCCAGCCCATTTTCAGTTTTAACCCTTACAAGTGGGAGCGAAAGATTGAGCCCCTGCGTTTCCAGGAAGCCAGAAAAAGATATATTGAAGACCTTGAAAACATCTCTCTGAGGGCCAACAATTTGTTTTTTGATCTACTTCTGGCGCAAATTAATATCGAGATAAATACGCTCAACCTTAACAACAACGATACGCTCTATGAAATATCAAAAGGCCGTTATGAGCTAGGTCGAATCGCTGAAAATGAATTGCTGCAGATGGAACTTAATGTGCTTAACTCAGAAGCACAGCTTGAGCAGGCACGTATAGATCATGAGGCGGCCCTGTTTCGCTTTCGTTCCTACCTGGGTATTGAGAATGTGGAGAATATCTCGTTGGTTATACCCGAACAACGGCACAATATGACGGTTGATGTACAGCAAGCCCTAGCCCAGGCCAGGGGCAATCGTTCGGATATGATAGCCATGGAACGTCGCAAGCTGGAAGCTGAAAGTGACGTGAGCCGGACACGTTCTGAAAGCCGTTTCAATGCCAATCTGTTTGCCGTTTTTGGCCTAACCCAAACTGCCGATAACTTTACTGACGCGTATATTGATCCTCTTGATCAACAGCAGCTTCGCGTTGGTGTGCAGATCCCTATCGTAGACTGGGGCGTTGGTCGGGGGAAGGTGCGTATGGCAGAGTCCAACAGAGAGTTGGTAAACACCAATGTGGAGCAAGATATGATTGATTTTGAGCAGGAGGTTTTGCTGCGTGTGATGGAGTTTAACATGCTGGACCGGCAGTTGAACATCGCCGCAAAAGCAGATACCATTGCCGAAAAGCGTTACGAGGTTTCCCGGCAGCGATACCTTATTGGCCGCATCGATATCCTGGATCTCAATATCGCCCTGGAGGAAAAGGATCGTGCCAAGCAACGTTACCTGGCTGCACTACGTAACTATTGGAGAGGGTATTATGAAATGCGGCGCCTTACCCTGTACGATTTTGATCAGGACATGCCCATTACCATTAACTTTGATGAAATTTAAACAAATTCCTGAAAAATTCAACCTGTCAAAAAGACACAGAAGTGCCCCTGGCTTCATGGGTATAACTACTCTTTTGTTTTTTTAGGGGCAGACCTTTTTTTGTGTTGCTGTTGTGGGCAAATAAATAGCGAAACCCAAATACTTTTTATATGTTAGACTTATCAGATGCAACCCTCGATAAAATTATTGTTCATCAGGTGGGAAATCCTTCGCACGATGAGCCACTCAAGTGCTCCAAAGAAACATTTCCCCTGGATGACCCCGATTTGGAGGCCGTACTTTCCCGTTTCTTTTTGTCCCCATTCCATAAAAAAGATTTGGGGTTTTATAATTTTAAACACGATACGGATATTCAACTTAATGAGATGCACCACTATGCCGGTAAAGTGTTTGACCCCTCCGAGAGCTTTTCTCTTCAGTCGGTTAATATAGCCAAGCATCTTTACGATAAATCGCATCACCCCAAGGTGAAGGCCGGGGAGTTGTATGTGGTGTACCTGAAAGACTGCCTGGTGGAGGATGAACTCACCGACGCACTGGGTATTTTCAAATCCGAAAACAAAGATACATTTCTCAAAGTGTATGCCGGAGGGAGCAACTGTAATATTGAATACCAGGATGGTATAAACATCAATAAGCTTGACAAAGGCTGTTTGGTTTTTAATACCGAAAAAGACCAGGGTTATAAAATCTGTATTGTGGATAAAACCAATGCTGAGGAGTCACGCTTTTGGAAGGATGAATTTTTAAAAGTATCCCCCAGGGATGATGATTTTTATCATACCAAAGCGGTGATGAACCTGGCTAAAGGTTTTTGCAACTCCATGCTTGTTGAAGAAAATGACGTTTCGCGCAACAAGCAGTTGGAGGTAAAAGATAAAGTGGTACAATATTTTACCGAAAATGAGCAATACCAGGAGCAGAGCTTTGAAAAGGAAGTTTTGCAGGAGCCCCAGGTGATTGATTCTTATCGGGATTATCGGGAGAAGTTTGCCCAACAACATAATTTACAGACCAGGGATAGTTTTGATATTGCAGAGCCTGCTGTGAAAAAGGAAAAAAAGAATTTCAAAAGTGTGATAAAGCTGGATAAAAATTTTCACGTATATGTGCATGGTAACCCCAACATGATAGAAAAGGGTTTTGACGATGGAAGAGGAAAGTATTACTATAAATTATATTTTGACGAAGAAAATTGATGGACAAAAGTTTTAAAAGCGTGTTGAATTAATTGCTAATTTTGTGGGTTTTAAATGTAGTTTAATCATTAAAAAGCAAATAAGTTATGGACGGAAGTATAGGAATTTGGATTTTTCTGGGAGTAATGGTGCTTTTTGCCGTATTGGGATATAACCGCCTGGTAAGGTTGCGCAATATGGCAGATAAGTCTTTTGCCAGCATTGATGCTATGGCTAAAAAACGATACGACCTGATCCCCAACCTTGTGGCTACGGTACAAAAATATATGGATCATGAGAGGAGTACCTTAACCGATATCACTGAAATGCGTGCTAAAGCGGTTTCGGGAAATCTATCTGACAATGAAAAAGTGGATTTGGATAATAAAATTTCAAGGGCCATGGGCAACATCATGGTAGCTGTGGAAAACTACCCTGATCTGAAGGCCAGTAAGAACTTTGTTCAGTTGCAGGGCAGTCTCAACGAAGTGGAAGAGCAACTGAGTGCCGCCCGCCGTGCCTATAACGCTGCGGTTACCAGCTACAACAACGCCTGCCAGATGTTTCCCTCCAATGTTTTTGCCATGCTTTTCAATTTTAAAACCAAAACTTTGTTTGAAATCAGCGAGCAGGAAAGGCAAAATGTGGATGTGAAGTCATTGTTTGGCTGATTAATTTTTCAATGATATATTAATGAAATTGTTGCAGGATGAAATCGTTAAGCGAATTT
>SLQX01000233.1 GCA_007131245.1 Bacteroidales bacterium | reverse complement strand
ATAATTGTTACATCCGGGCTGGGATGTGTGATTTCCAAATAAAACCCATTTTCATAAAAACCTCCTTTTCTTGAAAAAACAGGTGGTGTTAATATTTCATCGTACGCTTCACTTGTATTGGATTGGCCGGGAGTAGGCTCAATGAAAAAATACCAGTTTTCTCCTCCATTGGGTTTTCTGCCATAGGATATATCGGTGGGAATAGGTGTTGGGGGGAGTTCATCGATGGTTATTCCATCGGGTTGGGTTAGTAGTAACTCTTCGCCTCCGGAGTAAATCCGGAAATTGGTATGTAAACGTTTTTCAGGGTCATTTTGATCTTTACCTGAAGCCCATATCAGCATAAATTCTCCGGGATAGATAAAGGTTTCTTTTGGAAACACCCATTTGAACAGATCGTCATAATCATCTGACAACCCATAACCTGAAAGGTCTGTTGCTTGTTCGCCTGGATTAAAAAGCTCAATCCAATCTTCATAATCTCCATCTTCATCAGAAATGGTCGTTGCATTTGATGCCATTACCTCGTTCAGGATAATATTATTCTGAGCATGTAATGAAGGGGTAAAGAATAGGCTAATGCTAAACCAACAAAAAATAGCATTAAGCTTCATAACATTTTTTATTGCAATAATGCACATACAGCAGATTCTTCATAAAAATCATGTGTTGGGTTTCAAAAATAACTCTAAACAAATTTAAGTTATTTTACTGTAACCAATGTTCCATGTTGTTAATAAATTTTTCCCTGTGATGATATAGAATAATTCGTTGCACAAAAAAGGGTAACTCTCATCTTCAGCCCATTCAGATTCGTTTTTTTATACGTCTTATTATTATTTTTGCTGGATTCATTTAGGTTTTATTTTTTATGAGGGGCGTTTTGGAATTTTGAGGTACTTTTGCCTTTGGTATTGTAAAACTAATCTAAAAGCTACATGGTCGGATGGGTTGGTTTGGATACAATTACCAGGGTTATCTTTGAAAATCGTTTTTGATAATTTGTGGATATGCACCCTTTGTATAAATATTTTATAATAAGGAGGTTGTGTTTGCGCGGGGTGGTTAATTCAGGAAAAATTACTTCTTTCACCGGACACTTTGTTGAATATATTTATTTTTGTCCCCTTATTTTATTACCCTTTTTCGAAAACCAATGTTTTGAAAGTAAAGCTCCTGGTTGGTTTGTTTAAAAAAAGTTTAAAAATAATCTACAAAAAGGCGATCCAACAGCAAAGCTTAATAAACGGAATGCAACAATTATACTTAAATAAATCCGAATTATTCACCTAATCTTTGTTGATAGTTCTCCCTGGCTTTAAATCCTGGTTCCCATTTACCCAATTTGCCTGTGGTTTGATTTTTTATCGACATTATCAATCCCCCAAACACATGATTCGAATTTTTACCTTACTCTTTTTATTTCTGAGCAGTTTTACCATAACTGCCCAAAGTCTTGATGAACTCTCTTTTGGCACAGATGCCACGCTTGAAATTGTTACCTGGAATATAGAGTGGTTTCCCAAAAATGATGATACCACCCTTGAGTATGTAATAGATGTCATAGAGGCCCTGGATGTGAATGTTTTTGCATTGCAGGAGATTCATGAATTTGATTACTTTGATCAGCTGGTAGAAGAGCTGGAAAACTACGACGGTTTTTTGGCATCCAGTGGAAACCAGATTAGGCTTGCCTATATATACAATACGGATGTAATTGAAGTAAACAGTATTTATGAGATTTATACCGGTCAGGAGTATTGGAGGCCATTCCCCAGGAGACCCCTTGTAATGGACTTTACATTCATGGATGAAAGTTATATTGTTATCAACAACCACCTGAAAAGTGGTGGGGATGGTATTTTGGATTATGATGACCCCGATGATGATGAAAACCGGCGCTATGTGGCAATGAACTTGTTGAAAGATTACGTGGAAGAGCATTTTGAAGGGAGAAATGTAATCATTACCGGTGATTTGAATGATGAGATTCTTGTGGACCCTCCCAACAACGTATTCCAAAGTTTTCTGGACGATCCGGATAATTACCTTTTTGCCGATTATGATATTGCCGCCGGAAGCACTGCTTACTGGTCATTTCCTTCATGGCCTTCCCACCTGGATCACATCATCATAAACAGCGAATTATTTGATGCGTTTTACCAGGAAAGCACCCAGGTGCAAACTCTCAGAATCGAAGACTATTTATCGGGTGGCTGGTTTGAATATTACGTCAACATTTCAGACCACCGGCCGGTGGCCATCAAGTTTGACCCCGAGCTAGCGTTGATTTTTGAAAAAGATTTTGAGGATCAAAGCTTAACCTCCGGAGGATGGACAACCCACAATATTATCGGTGAGCAGATCTGGGGTATCCCTGAGCAGGAATACGGTCATGTTGGGTCTTATTGTGCTTATATAAACGGTTATAGCGGTGGAGCTAATGAAAATGAAAACTGGTTCATATCACCAGAAGTTGATGCCAATATTTATGAGAACCTGTTTTTGTCTTTCTGGAATGCCTCGGGCTATAGCGGACCCCAACTACAGGTTTTTTATTCTGTAGATTTTGACGGGGACCCTACCGAGGCTTCCTGGGTAGAAATCCAGGGTGTGAACTGGCATGATGGCGAAAGTTTTTGGGAGTGGACCTACTCAGGTAAGATGAACCTGGGACATATTGAAGCTTCATCTTTCCATGTGGGATTTAAATACACTTCAACCAGCCAGCAGGCAGCTGCCTGGCAAATTGATGGGATTGCACTTACAGGCAATATGCAAACCTATGAAGTGAGCTCCGAAAGTAAACCTTACTACGGTGGGGTGATAAACGGTGAGCAAGTTTATGAATACGGACAAACAGCAAGCTTAACCGCTGAACCTGCCGGCGGCTTTGAGTTTGTTGGCTGGAGCCAGGAGGGAACAGTGGTATCCTCTGACCCCACTTATGCTTTTGATGTTTATGAAGATGTTGCCCTTGAGGCGCAATTTGAAATGAAGGCCGATGGTGCTATTGTTTTTAATAAAGATTTTGATGATCAGAGTCTTACATCCGGCGGGTGGACCCAGCATAATGTTACAGGCGATGAGCTATGGGTAATACCTAGTGATGCATGGGGTGTTGATGACTCCTACTGTGCTTATATCAATGGGTACAGTGATGGGCAGCCAAATAATAATGAGAATTGGTTGATCTCCCCGGCGTTTAATCCTTCGCATTACGAGGGGCTTAGTTTATCTTTCTGGAATGCTTTCGGGTTTTCAGGCCCCGCATTGCAGGCTTTCTATACGAAAGACTTTTCAGGTGATCCTGCCACAACCCAGTGGACCCCTTTAGAGGATGTAAAATGGCACAATGGCAATGTCAGCTGGGAATGGACCTGGTCGGGTATTGTTGATTTGAGTTTCCTGGCAGGTGATGAGGTACACATTGGTTTTAAGTATACTTCAGACACTGTGTCCGCAGCAGCCTGGCAGCTGGATGAGATATTACTTACCGGACAGGCATTGCCTGTTTCTGCAGAGCATGTGCCGGAGGTAAGTAGCCTTACCGTATATCCAAACCCTGTAAATGATATACTGTTCTTTTCTCATGCAGATCCCCAGTCGGTGGTAACGGTATATGACATCAGCGGGAAACGCGTGCTGAAAACCCGGTTGAACGGAAATGAAGTTGATGTCAGCGGCCTTGACAATGGGTTTTATATTGTAAAAGTTAACACAGCATCCTATTCTGTGACCACCAAATTTGTGAAGAAATAGAGAACTTAACTCTGCTAATATTACCTAAAGGTTCCTGGTTTATTAAAAAGCCTGGAACCTTTTCTTTTTTGAAAAAGAATTAATAATAATGTTATTTTTACGGTTTATAATCCATAAATGTTTGTTCAACATTGAGATAGGTT
>SLQX01000181.1 GCA_007131245.1 Bacteroidales bacterium | reverse complement strand
TTGCCCGGCAATGTGCTTACCACTCCTTTAAACTCCATGTTAAGTAATAAAGCAGATAATTTACTAAAGCTAAAGCCCGTTTTGTTCAATAAATAATCAAAGGATTCCTCACCGTTGTTTTCTTTCAGGCAATCAGCAACGGCTTTCTCTTCGTCATCAAGTTCGGGGAAAAGTTGTTGCTGCGAACTTCCCGGCATAGGCTCTTCCTCCCATCGCATCACATATTCAATATCACGGGATGTTTCAAAAAGGTGGGCTTTGTGCGTTTTTATGAGATGATTGCAGCCCTGGCTGTAAAAATCTGATGTACGACCAGGCAAAGCAAAGACATCCCGGCTGTAGGAGTTAGCAATATTCGCAGTTATGAGCGCTCCTCCGGTTGTTGCAGCCTCTATGACAATAAGTGCATCCACCATACCGGCAATGATACGGTTACGCTTAGGAAAGTTTTCCCGCTCAGGAGTGGTGTTGCTCACAAAATCAGTGAGCAAGCCGCCATAGCTCTCCAACATCTTCTCAGCAAGGTCTTTATTCAGAGAGGGGTATATCCTGTCAAGCCCATGCCCCAAAACGCCTACTGTGGACAAACCCTCTTCCAGTGCGGCCTTGTGTGCCCGGGCATCAACACCATACGCCAGTCCACTGACAATCAGGGGATCAAATTTCTTTAACCCCTCCACCAACTCGGTGCATTTTTGCTTACCATAGCTTGTGATGTTTCGTGTACCGACAATACCCACAACTTTCCGTTTATTCAATGGGGCCTGCCCTTTGTAAAACAGCAGTATGGGACCATCTTCACAATGCTTTAACCGGGCAGGATAGTCTTTGTCGGTATAAAACAGAGGCGTTATTTTATTTTTCCTGATAAATACTACTTCCTTTTCAACATCTTCTTCCCAATGGGCATTTGCAATAGTGCTGGCAAGGTGCTCACCAATACCGGGAATTTTGAGCAGGGAAGATTTTTTTTCCTGAAACACACCCTCTACCCCACCGCAATAAGCAATAAGTTTTTTGGCAGTGATACCACCTACTTTTGGTATCATTGTAAGGGCAATCTGGTATTTTAAGATTTCATCCATTTACAACCAGTATTTGAATCTTACCAGCCTTCAACGCTGATAAACCTTGACCATAAGACTCACTTACATCATAATTTTCAGATTAAGCATTCCGCTTGCCTCGATGTTTTGTTTCCTAATACAGATTATGCAGGGAGGAAAACTCCTCTTCTATAAAAATACAAAACAAATCAAAACAACAGGTTTCTAAAAATTAAAGTTTCTTACAATCTATCAACCTGCAACTTAAAATGTTTTTTATAATGGCCTGAAATTGTTTTCTTTGCATGACCTAACCAGGTAAGAACCTTCAATACAAATACATTGAAAAAAACAACCATCCTTATCTGCCCTCTAAACTGGGGACTTGGCCATGCAAGCCGCATGGTCCCGGTTATTGACGAGTTTCTTAAGCAAAACTGCAGGGTGGTGGTTGCCACATCGGGAAAACCCCTGCAATTTTTAAAAGGGGAATTGGGAGATAAAGTTGAATACATGGTTTTTTTCGGAGCAAATATCAAATACCCCAAAGGAGAATTTATGTTTATGAAGTTGTTTTTACAACTTCCCAAACTCCTTTTCTCCATTTATAGGGAATACCTTTGGATAAATAAACAAGCTGAAATTATTAAGCCAGATATCATAGTTTCAGACAACCGCTATGGAGCAAGGTCTTCCAGAGTAACCTCCATTTTTGTCACCCATCAGTTGCAAATTCAACTACCTGCGGGTCTAAGGTGGATGTCTGTTTGGGTTAACATGATCAATCACTGGTTTGTGAAATCATTTGATGTCTGTTGGGTTCCAGATATTGCAACAGGGCAGGGGCTTTCGGGCGTTCTTTCTCATGGCACCAACCTGCACGGAGTCAGGTTCACGGGACCTTTGAGCAGGTTTCACAACTGGGGTTCACACCCTCCACCCAAAGATTTTTTCCTCTTGCCCCCAAAATTTTTATTGGTCATACTTTCGGGTCCTGAACCTCAGAGAACCCTGCTAGAAAATTTGCTTGAAGAACAACTGCATGCACAAAACGTGGTATGGTTCAGGGGGCTGCCGGATGCTGCCGGCCCCAAAAATCGAGCATTTTTTCAAAAGGGAAACCATTATTGGTTTGACCATGCCCACACCTCATTAATGGCTCACTGTATCAACAAAAGCGAACTGGTTATTTGCCGGTCGGGATATTCGTCGGTGATGGATTTGTGTGTATTTGCAAAAAAGGCTTTGTTTATTCCAACACCCGGACAAACAGAACAAGAGTACCTTGCTAAGTTACTAAGCGAACAAAAATATGTTGCTTCCCTGGAACAAAAAAACATAGTAAACCTTTCGGAAAAGATAACCTTTGCAAAATCACTGAAGGGTCTACCTCTCCACAATAGTAAGTCAACGCTTTCCTTACAGGTAAGTGAGACGTTAAAAAAACTGGAGCATCACACACCCTGCTGACTTAATGGGTTTTTGTCATAGACTGGGGAACAGCAATGATAAAATCTCCCACCCCGTGGTTTTCTTCATCAAGACTTTCCAGCTGCTCCTGCTCAACACTACTGATAGTCAGAATACTTTGCTGATAATCATTTTCCTGCAGGTACCAAACAATACCTTCATAGTTGTCGGAATGGTAGGTGCCATGAAAATGAATGAATGTATGCCCGGGAGCAAGGTTTTCAAGGATAAAATGTGCCATGGTAGCATCTTTGATAGCCTGTGCTTTGGGAAAGTTTTCACTGGTATGGCCAGGCATACCCCCCATTTCAAGCATAGCCTTATACCCGGGCAATTCAGGATCGTATGGTACAGGCAGGGGTGCAACATACCGTAGAGCCTCTGCTGACAAACCTTCCAATCCTTTAAAACCTTCCCGGTTTACCAGAGATGCGTACCGGCGCGGTATATTGGTTGCCACAAGCTTTATTTCATGTTCTAATGCATAATCCAACAATGGCTTGATATCCGTCTGATAATTGCTCCATAAACGGACTTCCGCCCTAAAGTTTCTTTCGGTTATCAAGCCAGCAAAATACTCATCTATAAGTAGCTGGTTATCTGATTCAAACATTTCAAGGCCCATTATTAGTTTCCCGTCAGTTTTATCATAAAGCTCTCTGGAAAGCTCAAGCTGAAGCCAATGCACAATAGGATTGTTATGCAACTCTCCAAAAAGTATAACTTCGTTTTGTGCCGACTGAGCTGTCAGCTGGGTAAAGCTGGCTTTTTGTCCCTCCTTATCGAATATCTGATAGGCTTTTAGCTCCTGAGATTCGACATTAAGGTGAGATAAGAAAAAGGTTAGAACTACAGCAAAAAGGACTGGTATCATAGCAGATAGTAAATTTTGTGGGTTATATTAACGTACTATTTTCACAAAAACAGTAAATCCTGAAATATGAATAGCAGGAATCCAGCAAACATCTCAGGGTTTTATGTTTCCAAACATCAAAAACGCTGCGTTTGTTTACCCGGAGGATAAGAAAAAAGAGTATCTGCTTAAACATTGAGGGAACACTGTATCAATGAACCAGACAAAGGCTTTATGCCATTAATGGGCAAATGTATGGGGGATTTACAGATTACAAACCTCTAATCCTTGGCAATTTTGCAATCATTTTAGTTCTATGGACTCTCTTGCTATAACCGTTTTAAGTCATCAACGGTAAAAGTCAGCGGCAACAAATCTTTGACCTGTTCAAGAATATATATTTTTCCAGAGTTTCCACTTAAAATTACTTTTATGGGCTCGCTTTGACGTGTTTCATATTCAAGCATAACCTGCCTGCAGGCTCCACAAGGTGTTACTGGGTAATCCATGGTTTGGGTCTTGTTATTGGCACTGATGGCAATGGTTTTCATGGTGGCCTGGGGATGGTTGGCTGAGGCAGAAAACGTGGCAACCCTCTCGGCGCAAAGCCCACTGGGGTAAGCAGCATTTTCCTGGTTACTACCCGTTACAATTTCTCCATTGTCAAGCAATACTGCTGCCCCTACCGAGAACTCAGAATAGGGGGCATAGGCATTTTGGGTCATTTTGCGTGCGATTTCAACCAAAAGCCGATCTTGGTCGGATAGCTCCGAAATATTTTCAAACTCTGTAAATTGGATAGGTATGGCAACTTTCTTCATCAAAAGCACTTCAGTTTTATATATAAAAACACCCTGCCTTTACCTCAACAGGGCCGTAAAATTAAACATATCTGCGTATTTAACAAAATAATTCTACTTTGCAGGCATCCATAACAACCCAGCTCTTCCCTTTTTAGCACGAAAGAACCCGGGAAACAGACAAAACCGTAAGCTACATATGAACAATCATGTGTCCTGTCTCGTTAAATTAATAAAATTATGATAAATCACAAAGCTAATTAATTGACATTGTTATTTCTTTGACTTATCTTTGATAAACTGATAAAAACAGTTTTTCAGCTATAGTTTTTGCCATTTAATTTAATTTTATTGTTTAACCTTAAAAAATATTGTTATTATGGATAAATCAACAGGAAAAGCCTTGGTAGGCTTTATAGTAGGAGCAGCAGTTGGTGTTGCAGCAGGAGTATTGTTTGCGCCCAAAAAAGGAACAGAAACCCGCAAAGACCTGAAAAAAAGGGCGGATGAAATCAGCAAAGAGGTAACAGCCAAAGTAGGTGAAAAAATGGACGAAATGAAAGGTTACGTTCAGGAGATTGCTGATGAGACCAAAACCAAATTCAAAAAAGTTGAAAATTAAAATCTCAAATCCCTTTGATGGATTTATTTTTTATAATTACAATGTATCGTTATCTTTGATGCATTGTAACCAATAAAAGAATGGAGAAAAAATCTTTATTTGAAAACATATCTGAGCTAAAAGAAAACCTGATGCTTTACCTGGAAACAAAACTTTCCTGGTATGGCATTACAGGTTTTGAAAAAGCCGTCAAAGCATTAACTGTTTTAGCTTCCAACGGGTTTGTGCTATTGGTGATGTGGATATCACTCATTTTTGTTTCAGCAGCGGCCGCCATTTATATTGGCAGGCTTTTGGAAAGCACAGAGTTGGGCTTGCTGATAATAGGCGGCTTTTATTTTTTGCTCGGAATCATTTTCTTTACCTGGCGTAAGCAAATCTTTAGCCGCATTGTAATTCGTATCCTGGTCAATGTATTTTTCCAGGACGACGATGACCACAATAACAGCAAAGCCCAAAAATAACCAAACGAATGGACCAAAATCGTTTCAGAAACATAAAAACTCTTCAGGATATTAAGCTGGAAAAAGCTAAAATACGCTACGAGATGCTTGTGGCAGAAAACCGAATTTCTGAAAACATAGCTGGTTTCCAGGAGTTATCTTCCCTCTCCTCCTTTTTCTCTCGCTTCAAATATGGCTTCAGGATAGCCCAAATGGTGTTTGAAAAGTTTAATACATATTCCGATAAACTTATGTTTTGGAGAAAGAAAAAGAAGAAACACAAAAAGGGCGAAGAAGAAGAAAGCGATGATTAAACCTTCCTGTAGAAACTTCTTAGCTTACCCAACAAACCCTTTCCGTTCAGAATAGTTCAGGTGCATTTAAACAGCATCTTCCCAAAATGAATGCCTTCCGGGCATCATACTTTTTTTATCATTAACCCCTGAAGCCAGGCTAAAGGTTTTCGAAAATATAAAATACCGCCGGACAGGTTTCAGTATTTTTAATACAGGCATTGATAATACTTTTTATGTTCTTTTGATCGGTATGGGGATAATCTTTGCATGCTTTAGGCCGTGAAGAATAAACCATACAATAGTTATCGGGAAGCAAAAACGGACAGGGCATATTCCGGAACACATAGTCGTGGTCTTCGTCCAGATTCAGGTATTGGGCTGTAAAGTCAGATGTTTTCATCTTTAACTGAGAGGAGAGCCTCCTGATATCAGAATTGGTAAGCCGTGGTCCTAATTGTTTGCAACAATTGGCGCATTCCAGGCAATTTATCTCAGCAAATGCTTGTTCATGAAGTTGATGGAAAAGCTCGTCTGCCCTTGCAGGCTTTAGTTTTCGGATTTTATCCGCAGCATCTTTAAAGTCTCTTTTTTTACTATGCGCCTTGTAAGCCAGTTTTTGAAGTTCTTCGTTCATCTTTTAATTTTGTTGGGCAAAATTAGTGAATTTACTTGCTTGGAAGTTAAAATAAAAAATTACCTGCTTTAAAAAATTGTTCTCTTATTCACGTTCAACAAAAAGGATGGTGTATGTATCGGCTGATAATAATAAATGCTCACTCCTAAATTAAAGCCTGAATTCATTGGTTCTCATTTGTTTTTATGCGCATGCTATGTTAGAAAAAGGTTTTATGATGTGCTGTCAAATTTGCATTTTTTTTCGACCCGGCATGCCTAAATGACATATAATTCAGCTGAAAGCATCTTAATATTTGAATGGAACAGATTTTGGCAAAACTCAACCAACTAAACGTTTTAAACCTAAAAACTTAAACCAATGCAAGGTAATTTTCAAAAAATAATTCAATCAGACATCCCGGTATTAATTGATTTTCATGCAGATTGGTGTCAACCCTGCAAAGTGCAGGCACCCATTCTAAAAGATTTTGTCTCACAGATGGGCGACAAGGTAAAGGTTATAAAAATTGACGTGGACAAAAACCCAGGTATTGCCCAACAATACCAAATCCAGGGTGTTCCCACCCTGGCCATCTTTCGTGATGGAGAACTTGTATGGCGACAATCGGGAGTACTTCCCTTGGAAGGACTTAAACAGGCGATTGATCCGTTTCTTTAAAATTCAGGATAAGTAAAAATAAAACAATGCTGGGTTTATCACCACCCATAAACTACTTTTACTATAATAATCATGGCAAAAAGGCTATCCTGTTGGATTGCTGGCAATAAGTAAAAAAGACAGTCATACCAATGATACCTCTTCCGGATTACCCGGATAGAAAAGTTCATTAATCTGACTTTAAACCTATATTAATGATATGAAAGATAACAAAAGCAGTAGCCTTGTTTTAGTATCAGACATATACCCTGACAACATCATCGTGTTGCCCTTGGAAAACAGGCCCGTTTTCCCGGGCCTCACTTTACCTTTAAGCTTTCCGGGGAAAAAACTAATTGACTACGCAGAATATGCCCTGGAGCATAACAATGGGTTTGTCGGGGTATCTCTAATCGAAGAGAAAAACGAAGAAGACATTTCCCGATCAAAGCTCCACAAAACCGGCACTTTACTCAAAATCATCAAAGTTATCAACAAGGAAGAGGGAGCTATCCACCTGCTCACCCAGGCCATTACCCGGTTTCATTACGTAAAAAGCAGATCACGAAAAGGCATTCCCCACTGGCAGGTACAATACGAGTATGAGGATAAAAGTTCTCCACCATCAGAGCTTAAGGCTTATACCCTTGCTGTGATTAACTCGGTAAAAGAGCTAATCAAGCTGAACCCTATGTTCCAGGAGCAAATGCGCCTGGCACTTTCACAGGTAGGAATGGAAAAACCAGGATTGCTTATGGATTTGGTGGCATCTTTTCTTACGGCCGACAGCTCTAAGCTCCAGGATATACTTGAAACCATTGATCTTTTCGAAAGAAGTGAAAAACTCCTTTTGCTGCTAAAGGAAGAAATTGAAGTCAGTCAGCTTCAACAGGATATTCAAAAACAAATTGAAGAAAAGGTATCCAAACAACAAAAGGAATTCTTTTTACGCGAACAGCTCAAAGTAATTAAAAAAGAGTTGGGCCTTGAAAAGGATGACAAATCCACCGAAATAGAAGTTATCCAAAATAAACTCAAAAAGCTAAACCCCACATCCGAAGCCATAAAGGTAATTGAAGAGGAAATCAACAAAATGAAAACCCTGGAAAGTGGTTCTGCTGAGTACCAGGTTTCCAGGTCTTATCTGAACTGGTTAACCGATTTGCCCTGGGGTGTTTTTACTAAAGACAACTTCAACCTTGGCAGGGCAAGAAAAATTCTCAACGAAGATCATTACGGATTGGATGATGTGAAGGAGCGAATTCTTGAGTTCATAAGCACCATTGTAAAGCGTGGCAAGGTATCGGGCAGCATCATCTGCCTGGTGGGCCCTCCTGGAGTGGGTAAGACCTCCGTGGGAAAATCCATTGCCAATGCCCTTAACCGGGAGTTTTACAGATTTTCGGTGGGAGGGATTCGCGATGAGGCGGAGATAAAAGGCCATCGGCGTACCTATATTGGGGCTATGCCCGGTAAACTCATCCAAAGCTTAAAACGCACCCGGTCGGCAAATCCGGTAATAATGCTTGACGAAATTGACAAAATTGGTGTGAGCTACCAGGGTGACCCGGCTGCGGCTTTATTGGAGGTACTGGACCCTGAGCAAAACAAAGAATTTCTCGACCATTACCTGGATGTGCGCTTTGACCTTTCAAACATTCTTTTTGTTACCACTGCCAACCAGTTGGATACTATTCCCCGGCCTTTGCTCGACAGGATGGAAATCATCAAGCTCCCGGGATATATCCTGGAAGAAAAGGTGGAAATAACCAAACGATACCTTATCCCCAAACAAAGAAAAGAACATGGTCTGAAAGCCAATGAGGTAAATATCACGGATCCCGCCATTGTAAAGATTGCCGACGGTTATGCCCGCGAAGCAGGGGTTAGGAGCATGGAAAACCAAATCAAAAAAATCATGCGCAAATCAACCCTGAAACAAGCAGAACAGAACCAGCAAAAAATTAATGTAAGCCGTAAAAACCTTACAGATTTTCTGGGACAACCTGTTTTTTCAACCAATGAGCTCTATAAAAAGCCCGTGGCGGGTGTAAGCCTGGGGCTTGCCTGGACAGCGCTAGGCGGAACCACACTCTATATTGAGGCCGCAGGCACTGCAGCAAAATCTGGCGGAATCAAGCAAACCGGCCAACTTGGGAGTGTGATGAAAGAATCTGTCGAAATAGCATTTTCCTACGTTCGTTCATTGGGTAAAAAGAACAAAGTCATACAGGATTTTTTTCAAAAAAACTTCATTCATCTCCACGTTCCGGCAGGTGCCACACCCAAAGACGGACCATCAGCAGGTATCACCATGGCTCTGGCACTCTATTCTCTGGCTATCAATAAACCAGTGAAAAAGCAAATGGGTATGACCGGCGAGCTTACCCTTACGGGCAAAGTCTTACCCATTGGCGGTATGAAAGAAAAAACCATTGCAGCACGAAGGATTAAAGTATATGACTTGATATTTCCATCTGAAAATAAAAAAGATTTTGAAGAGCTCCCCTCCCACTTAAAAGAAGGTATAAGGCCGCACTTTGTGGAGCATTTTGAGGAGGTGTTGGGAATTGCCTATGGTGAATAATCACACCATGAAACATATGGGCTGGACAGCCAGGTTGCCTTTAATAAAAAATAACATCACATCCAGTATTATTTATGAGTAATTTCGCATAAATAGTGTTGGGTGTTCGTTTGTATATATCATAAGATAAGAGAGATTGGCAATTCCTAAAAGATCGCATACCTTTGCAAACATTTTCCCGGCCCCTGGCGTTAACCAATTTTTAGCAATCCCGGGCCTTATCATACTAAAACCAAAGTAAGTTTACCAGGCAGGTTTTGGGAAAACCAGCGGCCATTCATTTTCAGGGAAATTCATCAATAATAAAGAAAAAGCAAACTTGAAACGTCCACAACTTAACCCTTAATGAAGCCTATATATTGTTATATAACGAGTAAAAAATAACCAAACCGGGGAGCCTTTAACCCTTAAAATAATATCATGCAAAGCTCCTGATAAATCAAATTACAGCCAAATGAACCGAGCCAGGACAAAAATTTTGACACATTCGCGAATGATTGTATTTACTCAATAACTCAAAAACATTTGTGGCGTTTGTTGTTGGCGAGCTCCATCTAACAACTTTGATAAAATTTATTCGAATGAAAAAATTAAATTATAAAGTATTCCTGCCTTTAATTTTTGCCATTGTCCTTGCAACAGGTGTTCTCTTGGGGCTTGCCATTAATTTTGACAGAACCCAGAAACCCTCAGAGAAAAAATTCTTTTCCATTGGGTTGGACAGGCACGACAAAATAAGTGATATTTTAAGATACATCCAGGAGTCTTACGTTGACACAGTAGACCAGAAAGAGTTGGCCGAAGAAGCCATTGTAAACCTTTTAAAAAACCTGGATCCTCACTCATCCTATATCCCGGCCTCAGCCTTCCGTGAAATGAATGACCCTCTCATGGGTAGTTTCGAGGGAATCGGTATCGAGTTTAATATGTTGAATGACACCGTTATAGTGATTAACCCCATCCCCGGAGGCCCAAGTGAAACAGCAGGAATAAGAGCCGGAGACAGAATCATTGAAGTGGATGAGGTGAACATCGCCGGAGTAAATATGAGCACCGAAAAAGTTGTCAACAAGCTAAAGGGCCCCAAAGACACCCAGGTGGATGTATCAATTATGCGTAAAGGGGTAGATGAATTTTTGGATTTTACCATCACCCGGGATAAAATCCCTTCCTACAGTCTTGACATTGCCTACCTGCTGGATGCAACTACCGGTTACATTAAGCTTGGCCAGTTTTCAGCCACCACTCACCAGGAGTTTAACATGGCCCTGGAGCGTTTGAAGAGAAACGGAATGGAGCAAATGATTCTGGATTTAAGAGGTAACGGAGGTGGCTTTTTGGAAGCCGCAATCCAACTTGCCGATGAGTTGCTGGAACCAGGGGCACTGATAGTATATACCGATGGACGGAATCGCCCGAAAACCGAGGCGCATGCACGCCGCAATGGTGGATTTGAAACACAACCCCTGGTAATCCTCATTGATGAGTGGTCGGCATCAGCCAGTGAAATTATTGCCGGTGCAGTACAAGACCACGACCGGGGTGTCATCATGGGGAGAAGGTCTTTTGGCAAAGGCCTGGTACAGGAGCAGGTTCAACTGGGCGATGGATCGGCCCTTAGGCTAACTGTGGCCAGGTATTACACCCCATCAGGCAGGAGCATACAAAAGCCCTACGAAGATGGCACCGAAGAATATTATACAGATTTTATGCAAAGGTATCTCGATGGAGAACTGGAAAGCCCTGACAGCATAAGGTATGATGACTCACTACGATTTGAAACATCCTCGGGCAGGACGGTATATGGTGGGGGTGGGATTACTCCCGACATTTTTATCCCCTTGCAAACCAGTGAAAGGACGCAGTATTTTAATGTAGTAGCCAACAGGGGGCTTATATACCGATTTGCTTTTGACTTTGCTGATAACAACCGGGAAATGCTCAACAGCTATGAACATGCTGATGACTTTGTTGAAAATTTCCATATTGGAAACGACGTACTCATGGATTTCATCAGTTATGCAAGTGAAAATGATGTGGAGTACAAAGAATCCGAATTTAGACCAGCAGAAAACCTTCTTAAAGCACACCTCAAAGCATACATTGGCAGAAACACCTTTGGCAATGAGGCATTTTACCCGGTAATAAATCAGCAGGATCCAGCCATATCTGAAGCATTGGAAGTATTGAACACGGGTGATATGATTTCCTATCTTTTGCCCCACGAAGAAGATGATGAAAGCGGGGCTGAATCAAGTCTTTGACAGCTAATTCAGCTCTGAGGCTAACGGGTTGTTTTCTGCTCCATTTCTTTCATGGCATTTAGTGCCAGTGCAGCAAACTCATGCAATGGAATACCGGCATTTTCACATTCCATAATATTTTCCCTGCTCACTGAAGCGGCAAAAGCCTTTTCTTTCATCCGTTTAAGGATGGATTTAGGCTTTACACTCATAACATTTTTATCGGGATACACCAGGGAAGTAGCCGTAATGAGACCTGTGATGGTTTCTCCTGCTGCCAGTGCATGCTGAAAAATGGTGTTTCTTTTCTTTCCATGCTCAGCCTGTTCATTATGCAACATAACTGCCTCCAGGGTATCATCATCAAACCCTTTTTCTTTCAAAATTTTTACTGTTTCCATGGCATGCACCTTGGGGTCAGCCTGGGTAATCTCCACATCCAAATCATGTAACAACCCCGCCAGCCCCCATTTTTCCTCATCTTCACCCAACCGCTTTGCCATAGCCCGCATAACAGCTTCAGAAGCCAGACTGTGGTAAATCATTTTTTCATTTTTCACATATTCCTTTAACAAAGTCAAAGCCTCTTCTCTACGCATAGTTTCCGAATTTTGAGAGTTGTCAATGGATTTATTGGACTATTTGCTGAGGCAAAAATACACAAAATGAATTTTACCGGAAAAGTTTCAGCACATGATGGATTTCTTTTACAGGTTGCTGGCATTCCTTTGCAGTACATGGATAGATAACGTCTTCATTTTCCACAAAACGATTCTGAAGCACTGGCAATTGGCTTTTAGAGTGGATTGTACCACACACAAATGCATTGGGCAAATAATGGCTTTGAAGTTGCTGGCAGATAGTATGAGCATTATTCCCACAAACCGCCAGAACCATAAATTTTTTAGTATAGTGCAAACCCAGCACGCCCCAGTTGGTTGCCCAGTTGCCATATTGCTCAAGGTGCGGCCTCATGTCATTAAGCATCTTACGGCTTCTGTCAAGCCAATCACTCCTTTCAAACAGGTGCCCGAGATAAAAAAGATTCCGTGCCATGATACTATTGGCTGAAGGAATTACATTATCCTGAAAATCATAATAGGGCGCCACCAACTGCTCACCCTCTCCGGAAGAAAAGGTAAACATGTGGGTGCCCGGCTGGTTAAAGCTTTGCATAACGTATTCAACCATTTTGTAAGCAGCAAGAATATATTTCTCATCCAGGGTAACCTGGTACAACTTCATCACCGCCCTGATAAATGCAGCATAGTCCTCCAAAAATCCGTCAATATAAGGTTTATCCCCATGGAGCCCATGATAAAGTTTGCCATCTTTTTCCATTGCATTTTCAAGGATAAAGTCGGTGGCTTTTTGAGCCATCTCTTTGTATTCTTCCTTATGCAGTGCACTAAATGCTTCTGTGAGGGCTTCTATCATCAAGGCATTCCATGATACTATCACCTTGTCATCCAGACCCGGTTTTTTACGTCTCTCCCTGGCCTTGAGTAATCGTTCTTTCAAGCTAGAAATCTTTTTCTCCAGGGTGCCTGAATCCATATTGTGTTTTTGAGCAAACGCTACATCACTCATGGTCTTGAGCAATATACTCTTCCCTTTTTCCCAAAAACCTTCACCCCCAACATTAAAATAATCGATTGCCAGGCCGGCGTCATCTCCCAGTATCTCCTCCAACTCCCCTTCGGTCCAGAGATAATACTTTCCTTCCTCTCCCTCACTGTCAGCATCAAGTGCAGCATAAAAGGTGCCGTCGGTGCTGGTTAACTCTCTTCTTATAAATGCGATGGAACCGGTTAAGACCTTCTTATAGGTTAATTCGGGATTTGCCTTCCATGCTTTAGCATACAAAGCAATCAACTGGGCATTATCATAAAGCATCTTTTCAAAATGGGGGATTTTCCATTTTTCATCTGTGGCATAACGGGCAAACCCACCCCCTACTTGATCATAAATGCCACCCATACTCATTTTCTCCAGGGTTGTATCGACGGCCTTGATGGCCCTTTTATTCTCCGGATAGAGGCTGTTGTAGTGCAGTAAAAATTCGAAAAGGGATGGCAGGGGAAATTTTGGAGTTCCACGGGTACCACCGTTATCCATGTCAACACTTTCGATCACCGATTGAGCCATATTGGCAATCAACTCCTCAGAGAAGTCTTCGTCTTGCTCGCTCATGGGCAACTCACTGCTTTTGGCAACACCCTGCGTAACTTTATCGGCTTGTTCCTCCAGGTCAGGAAGATGGTTTTTAAAAAGCTCGGCTATACGGACAAGGATGTTTTTCCATTGATCTTTTGGGAAATAGGTAGCACCCCAGAATGGCCGGCCGTCGGGCAATGCAAAACAATTGAGCGGCCATCCACCATGTCTTGAGATCAGTTGGACGGCATTCATGTAGAGGTGATCGATATCAGGTCGTTCCTCCCGATCCACCTTGATGCAAACAAAGTTTTCATTCATCAATGCAGCTATCTGGCCATCTTCAAAAGACTCCCTTTCCATAACATGACACCAGTGACAAGCTGAATATCCAATGCTTACCAGAATGGGTTTATTTTCACGACGGGCTTTGGAAAGCGCCTCGTCTCCCCAGGGATACCAATCAACGGGGTTATACAAATGTTGTAACAGATACGGGCTGGTTTGTCCCGCCAAATGGTTTTCTTTAGATGCCGACATAGTTTTCACTAATTTGCCAGAGCTGGTCAGCAATATCCTGCTTCATGGCCTCTGAGCTGGGTTTTTGGGGTTTTGATTTGACAAAATAGGAGCCGCTTACTTCTTTCACGTCAGGCGAAGTTGCCAAATAGATGGTTGTTTGGGCTCCTTTTTTGGGGGAAATCATAAAGGGTGACAACAAAGCCACCAAAAAACCGGGCATTTTTT
>SLQX01000174.1 GCA_007131245.1 Bacteroidales bacterium | reverse complement strand
CTATGGTGTGGAGCAATCATGAATTGGCTTGACAAAATAACTACAAGCAGGAAAACGGTGCAGAAAAGGTTATCCCTTACCGCTGCTTGGGTTGGTTTTGTTAGGGTCTTATTCAACCTGCAGGATTAGGGGTTCACTTACCAGCCATTTGTTATCAAAAGCATAGATCAGGTAGTACAACTCGTCATCATCAGGGGAAAATTTATCAATGTAGTTTTGTACATGGGCATCCAGTTGTGCCAGATCTACTTTGTGTGCATCCTCCGGGTGGTTGCTTCGTTGCACCATATAGCCAGCCAGGTTAGCAGATGGGCTATGCTCCCAGGCAAGGGTAACATGCCCGTTTTCATCCCATTGGGCCGAGCCCTCCATGGGTGGAGCCGGCGGACCTTCTTTGATATGGATATAAGACACAGCGGATCTGGGGCTTACGTTGCCTGAAGAGTCAACCGCTGCAACGGCATAGTAATAGGTGCCGGGCTGATCGGGCTCTTCTATAAGGGTGTTGGCTAATCTTCCTGTGTGAAATCTAAGGTTCAGTGAGTCGTTTACCGCCCGGTAAATCCTGTAGGAGTGCATGTCTGCCTCCGGGTTTTGGCTCCAGCGCAAAAATATTTCACCATTTGTGTGTATAAGTTGGTGCAAGACAGGGGTTGACGGAGGGGTGATATCTGTGAGGCGTGCGGTAACCATTTCGGAGGGGCGGGAGCGGTTCATTGACTCATCAAGGGCATATACCACATACCCTAAAGTTGCAGGTGTGTTGATTGCAATGGAATCAATAAATACAGTATCGCTTATTGCCGCTTCGGTCATCAGAAAACGGCTGTTGAGACCACTATCGCTGGCTCGCTCCACTTCATAACCCAAAAGGTTTTCTTCCGGGTTGGGAGACCAGCTTATAACAACCCGGGCTGAGTCGGCATCAGCCTCTACGTTGGCAGGTGGGAGCGGAGGTACCCTGTCGGAGTAATAAAATGAAAGGGTGTCTGATGGGGCTGACAACGAATCATTGACCCCTACCGAACGCAAAAAATAGTAAACTTGTTCTCCCGGTTCCACATCCAGGTCAATGTATTGGCGCATTTCAGGTGTTAGCTCCAGCTCGCTGAAAGGGAAAAGCTTTTCGAAGTTTTCGCTCTTCCGACTGCCTTTGTACACTTCAAAACCTTTTACCTGGTCCTGCCGGGTATACTCCCAGCTTAGCTTGATGGAGCCTCCGAAAACTTCTCCGTAAAGGTTGTAAGGGGGGCGTGGTGGGTGGGTATCCCCGGCAACCACCCTGATTATGGGAGAGGGTCTGCTCTCAATACCAAAAGAGTTCACCGCCCGGATATGGTAAAAGTACTCCTGCTGGTTTTCCAAAAAACGGTCCTGGTGACTTTGCCGGTTTTGCTTTTCCTCACCTCTGTCTGCCCCCCGAATGCTTATGGGAGCAATATGGGCAGGGTTGATTCGCTCCCAGGGCCCAATTCGTCTTTGTGACCGGTAAATGTTATATGCAGTTATCTCACCTGATGCAAGGTGATGGGGCGAACGGTTCCAGAAAATTACAGCTTGCCGGTCCCTCCCTTCTGCCCACAAGGTGTCTACAGCAGGCACTTCATCCGCTACGAAAGGATCAATGGGTTCTGTTTGTGCATAAATATCTTCTTCCTCGCGGCTGACAAGGGTAACACGGTATTGTACCTGCCCGGCATCTTCAGGAATGGCAGTGTCCAAAAACACTTCTCCCACTAATTGCGCAATGGGATACTGGGTAATACTCATCAGGGATAAAAAGCTGTGGGTGTCAGGATCGACAAGGACGTTCAGTATCTCTTCCTCGCTGATGTCTCTTTCCTCATCCGTATCGGTAAATAATCCCATATACATTCCCCCGTAAAATCTGCCGGCACGCTCCATTATCCGGTCAAAGTCCCGGGTGATGGAAAGCAGCTCCGGGTTAATTTGCTCAAAGGGTTGGTCGTCAATACTTCGGTACAGGTTATACCCTTCAAATGCCTGACCACTATGCCCCTGCCATCGGATGTAAAGGCCTGCCGTATCCCTGAAAAGGATTGTTTCCGGCTGTTGTTGGGCTTGGGAATGGTACATGCTTGCTGTCAACAGCATAATGGTGCCGGCTAAGTAAAAAAGGATTGTTTTCATAAGATTTCATGTTTTTCGTCAGATGGTATAATCGCTTTTGCGTTTTTATCTTACGTATCATTGAGGTAGATAAAAACTGCGGTTCATAAGTTGTTTCTTTCGGTTCTCATTGCGGGTGTCATATTTCAAACCCGAAATCAACCTCTCTGGAGCCACTCACAAACCAAACATCATAGGATACTTCGGCTTTGGCTTGTACGATAACCCTTTGGGGGTTGGCGTCAATGCTACAGTCCATTAGTATTTCACTCCTCAGGATGTTGGCATGGTAGTTCCAGAAGTTGTTTATAAGATCAATACTGGCAAATGCATCCAGGTTGGTTTGGGCCACAAGTTGGTTTGTGGCATGTGTATAGGAAAAACCTGCCGTTGCATCAATACTGATATGTCCCCGCAGTATCGCAACCAGGATGTCAAACTCTCCTTCTGCATCATAAAAAACGCGGCCATCCACCACCACATGCTCATCATTAATATCCATGGCCATTTCACCCCTGAATTCTTCAAATAAGCGACCGGATATATCTTCGCTTTTTACATGGTAGCCCTGATCATGGAAGTGGTAGCTGATCTGGCCGTTAAACCGGAAAATTTTTCCTTCGGCATCGGCAAGTCCAATGTAGGTTCTTACCTTTCCATCTACCATAACTTCAGGTTCCCAATGAAGGTTTAGCTGTCCTTCACCAAATAGTGAGTTTTCTCTTTCCAGGAGCCATAGTTTACCATACAGGCTAAACAAGCCCGGAATGTAGGTCATCTCCATTCTGCCCCTGGCAATTTTTCCCGGTGGGGCTCCAGCTGTTCCCATACCAATAATGGCTTTGAAAGAGAATGCTTCGTTGTAATCAGGGCTGCCATCGGTGGAGCCAACAGGTGGAATGTAATTATAGCCCAGCCCTCCTCCCAGCTCCATCAAAACAACCTGCCCCAGGGGGATAGCTCCTTTCATTACCAGTTGAGCATACCAGTAATTGTAGACCTCCTCCTCATTTAGAGGCATATTGCCAAAAATCAGTAAGGCCTCAAGTCCAAAAAGATTTTGGATATCAATGTCAAACTCTCCTCTGAACTGGTCTCCATCGTAGGCCAGCTCACCTTCAAAGGAAAAGGGTTTGCGCTCAAATTCAATGCGGGCCTTGTGGAATTCGAAAGCAATGTCAGGGCCGCTCATCACCTTTAGTCCGCCTTCCAGCTGGCTGGCAGCAATCATTTCGAGGCCCAGCCCTCCCTCCAGCATAATATGATCATCCTCCTGGCCAATGTTGAAAGAAATGGTATTTATGTGGAAGCTGAAACCTCCTCCAATTTCAATTCCAAGGCCTAACTCAATGGATTCGGCTTTGAAAACCCCGTTGGTATTAACCTCCAGCCCTGTAACGGTTACTTCGGAGAAGTAATCGGAGCTGATTGAAGCATTGATGGAAGCTGTACCGGTTTCAGTTTCACTGTCCCAGTCGATACCTGTGCCGGTATGCAAATCCAAATAGGTGTTGAATTTTGGAATACGAAGTGTGTTATCTGTTTCCAGCTCAACCGACCACCCTGAATCCCCTACCATGTTGACCTGGGCTGTTACACTGCCACTCACAGGGTCGGGGAAAGAGAATGCCCCTTCCATATCAAAATCCTGGATGGCCGTATTTTCCAGTTTTACCGACATGCTGGCCAAGGTGAAATCAAAGCCGGCATACCCCAATTGAAGTGGGTTTTCGGACACCGATAATGAGCCATGCAATCCTCCGGTGCCAATGGCAAAATCTTTTGCCTGTAGCTGCGAGGGTTCATTATCTCCTGAAGATCGAAATACAGGGG
>SLQX01000063.1 GCA_007131245.1 Bacteroidales bacterium | reverse complement strand
TTAAAACAATATTTTTATTTATTTTTGCGATTTTATAAGTTTTATATTTGCATCCATACCTTATTAAAACATCCCGATATGTCTAAAAATAAGAATACCGAACAAAAAATTTTTGAAGCTGCCACCGAATTATTTATCGAAAAAGGGGTGGACCGCACCAGCGTTAGAGATATTGCATCCAAAGCCGGAATCAACCTGGCTCTAATGAACTATTATTTCAGGAGCAAAGAAAACCTGTTTGATGCTATTTTCAGTGATTTGGTCAACAAGAACACCCAGGATCTTTTGCAGATTCTAAATTCAGATTTGGAACTTAGCGATAAAGTTAAAAAGTATGTCAGCGCTTACATCGACATGCTTACCAAAAACCCGCTGCTGGTATCTTTTTTCATGGCCATACTTCATCGCAGCCGCGAAAAAATAACCGAGATAGATGCGATTAGCAATCTGTATGCCACCGAAAAATTTACTCAACAAATTATAGAAGAGGGGAAAAAAGGGAGTATTCGCAAAACAGACCCCTCCCACTTTTTTGTGGACATGATAAGTATGATTACTTTTCCATTTGCCATAAAACCTCTGATAATGGACAAAAATGCCCTGGATGAAAAAGCCTTTGATCAATTTATTGAAGAGCGCAAGAGCCATATTACGCAAATGGTTCTGCGCTGTATAGAACCGTGCTAAATCTTTTGTTCTCCCAAAAAAATCCCACATCCTGACCAGATGTGGGATTTTTTTTCTTACCAACTGAAAAGATATTTTAGCGACCACATTTCTCTTCGTACATGTATGGATATCTGAAATCAGTTGCAGGAATAAAGGTTTCTTTAATGGTCCTTGGGCTCACCCAGCGCAGCAGGTTCATATAACTACCTGCTTTATCATTGGTTCCCGATTGGCGGGCACCACCAAACGGCTGCTGACCCACGACAGAGCCAGTAGGCTTGTCATTCATGTAAAAGTTACCTGCTGCATAACGCAGCACCTGGCAAGCTTTAACCGTGGCATACCTGTCCTGTGAAAAGATAGAACCTGTAAGTCCGTAGGGAGAAGTACCATTACACAACTCCAGGGTTTGCTCATATTCATCATCTTTGTAGACATAGACGGTAAGAACAGGTCCGAAGATTTCCTCCTCCATGGTAACAAATTTGGGGTCGGTAGTATGAATAACAGTAGGGTCAATAAAATACCCTACCGAATCATCGTAGGTGCCGCCTGCAATGATTTCAGCATCCGGGGATGATTTAGCCTTTTCGATATACCCTGTAATATCCTTAAATGCTTTTTCATCAATTACAGCATTGACAAAATTGCAGAAGTCTTTCACCCCCCCTTTCTTTATCATCCGTATATTTTTTTGGATTTTCTTCTTAAGTTCTCCCCACATGGATTCGGGGATGTAAGCGCGGGAGGCGGCAGAGCATTTTTGCCCCTGGTATTCAAAAGCACCCCTCACCAATGCTGTAGCCACTTCATCCACACGTGCTGAAGGATGGGCAAAGATGAAATCTTTACCACCTGTTTCGCCCACCACTCGCGGATAAGATTTGTAATTTTCAAGATTATTGGCAACACTTTTCCACAAATGGTTGAAAGTACCGTTACTTCCTGTAAAGTGGATACCCGCCAGGTCTTTGTGATTAAGCGCTACATTTCCGATTTTGGAGCCCTGACCCGGAATAAAGTTGATCACCCCATCAGGCACACCAGCTTCCTTGTAGATCTGCATCAGATAATAATTTGACAGCAATGCTGTTGTTGAAGGCTTCCACACGACGGTATTACCCATAATAACAGGAGCCAGAGCCAGGTTAGAAGCAATGGCGGTGAAGTTAAAAGGAGTAATTGCAAAAACAAAGCCTTCAAGGGGGCGGTATTCTATGCGGTTCAGGTTACCCTCCTCACTGTGGGGCTGATCATCGTAAATCTCTGAAACATAATGCGCATTGAATCTTATAAAATCGATGGTTTCGCATACAGCATCTATTTCAGACTGGAAAGCATTTTTCCCCTGCCCTACCATGGTAGCGGCATTCAAAAGGTTGCGATATTTCTTACTGATAAGCTCTGCAACCCTCAACACAATGGAAACCCTCTCCAACCAGGACATTACAGCCCACTGCTTATGAGCTTCCAATGAAGCCTCTATGGCCATTTGCACCTCTTTCTCTCCGGCTTTATGGTAGTTGGCAATTATGTTTTGGTGGTTGTGCGGACTTACAACCTTGCCCATATCACCTGTTTTCACCTCTTTCCCGCCTATGATAAGGGGTATCTCAATCTGGGTATTGCTCTGCCGTTCCAGTTCCTTTTCAAGAGCAATCCTTTCTGGTGTACCTTCAGTATAAGGATGTACAGGTTCATTTTGTGGTCTGCTATAAAAAAATTGCGCGTTATTCATTTTACTCCCTAATTTTTAGTGAACTATTACAATAACTATAAACAACAAATAGGTATTCGTATTCTTACCTATCTCAACAATCGATTGCATTAAAAGTTTAACAGCTCTTCAGCTGGATTATACTTAACCTTTGCAAGATTATTGTAGCGATCTGCTCATATTAACAAACACATAGAAAGGACTTGCCAGGCATGAAAAAAAAAAGCCTGACAATGATAAAAGCGTTATAAAAAAAGGGTAAGTTTCAGCAAAAAGAAACAACAGGGCCAGGAATTGGGTTGAATGAAAAGAATATCAACAACTAAAGTCGAACATCGACGCCCACCCGCAAAACCGGGTTCTGGAAATATACTGCACTGTTGCTGTTGAGGTTATAAAGTACTAATAGATTCAGAAAAGCCCTGGAGCTAAGAGGGGCTCTGTATCCTCCACCCACAAAATAATTATGCTCCCAGAAACGGCTTTCATCATCCTGGTTGGCAACACCCAACTGGTTTGACTCAAGATTTAATGCATCATATTCCACCTGAGCAAAAAATTGCCTTGTAATGGAATAGCGGGTAAAAACCTGGGCTCCATAAATGTGAGTAGAAAAAGTAAAATCACCCAGGATGGAGGATTCGCGATAATATTGATAGGTAAGGCCAACACCCGAAGTAAGCCGGTTGGTAAGTCGGTAACTGATCATGGGGGAAATATTTACCATCATATTGATATCACTTACCTGGAAGCCAACATAGCCTCCTACATAGATGCGCTCTCTGGTGGGAAGATCCCTTACATCTTCCTCATCATCACCCGCCATAAGAGGCAAAGAAAAGAGGAGAGCGCATACAAAAACGGTGATCAAAAAAGCCCTTAACATAGCATGTTATTTTATTTCAATTGTAAGGATGTGTTCCAGCAATAAAGAAACGTTATATTGTCGCACTTGTTGATAATGTGACTAAAAAAAACTTAATTAGCTGCAAACCAGCATTGCTTTGCATTATTTTTTAAAGTAAAGGCCCTTCATGATTTTGGGCTCAAACATGCTGCCCACAGGCAAGTAAGAAATGTTTTCATGGGCGCCAATAAGCAACATCCCATCATTAAAAAGACTCTCGTGAAACAGAGAAATAACTTTGTTCTGCAAGTCGGTATCGAAATATATAATTACATTTCGGCAAAATATAAGGTCAAACTTATAAAAGATACTGCCTTCAACAAGGTTGTGGTTTTTAAATGTAACCTTATCACGTAAAAACTTCTTAACCCTGAAAGTTTTATTTAGAGAATCCTTTTCAAAGTATTTCTCATAGGGTATATCCTTTGTTTCCTCAAAGTTAAGGGGGTTTACCTTAATGACCTTGTCAAAATTGTCAAAATAGGCATGATGTAGCCGGCTGTTAAAAATTCCTTTTCTTGCCCGGGCAAGAATATCTGTATTGATATCGGTGGCAAAAACCTTGGCTTTATCAAGCATGTTCATTTCATTGAGCAAAATAAGCATGGAGTAAACCTCTTCTCCACTGGAACATCCGGCATGCCAAATATTAATATTGGTCTTATCCTTGAACATATTCAGGACATTTCTACGCAGATTTAGCCATACCTGTATATCCCTGAAAAGCTCAGTGGTATTTACCGTAATATCATTGATACATTTCTGAAAATAGACAGGGTCTACTTTGATTTTTTGAAGGAGTTCATCTATCCCCGACAAGTTATGACTAACCAAAAGATGCTCAATACGTCTTTTGAAAGACATTTCAGCATAATTGGAAAAATCAATTCCATGAGTTTGTTTAAACTCATAGATGACTCTGAAAATATCGGTTTTATTTAATTCAGCTTTTGTGCCCATTCAAAACTTTATCCTTATTTCCGCAGGAGTTGAGCTAATCTAAATCTCCCTTTATCTTTTTTAACAGTTTTCCCGGGCAGTGCCTGCCCTTTATACTTTCAGGTTAAAATAGGGTTTGCAAGTTAAGCAATAATAGTTTTTAAAACCTCTGTTTTTCACTGAATTTTAGTCATTTTGGGCTATAACACTTTAGCCTGTACAGCATCCTTTTACATATAAACCTGTATTCCAACACAGTACATATAATCAAAAAGTAATCCATTTGGATTCTGATATCACAATCTTATCAACAACAAAGCTTTTGTGACAGGGCAAGGTTTACAAAAAAACAACCATAAACTACAAGACTTTAAATCAGATGGTGTTCTACCTTACCTAACTATCATTAAAAGAATCAAAGGTCAGCGCCCAATGTCTGAGCCATTGACCGGGCTTTCAAAATACACTCTTCATACTCCTTAACTGGTTTCGAGCCAATGGTTATAGCACTGCCTGCCATAAAGCTAACAGTTCTCTTTTCTTGATTATGAAGAATGCTCCTGATGACAACATTGAAATCAAAATCTTTTTCCGGAGAAATATAGCCAACTGCGCCAGAGTACAACCCCCTTTGTGTAGCTTCACACTCCTCAATGATTTGCATGGCCCTGATTTTGGGTGCGCCAGTCATACTACCCATGGGAAAGGCTTTTTTAATGGCATCCACAAAATGAATATCATCACGAAGCTCAGATTTTATGGTAGAAATCATTTGATGAACTTTGGGATACGTATAAATACCACAAAGTTCTTCAACCCTAACGCTTCCATCCTTGGCTGTATGGGACAAATCATTGCGAACCAGGTCCACAATCATTACGTTTTCACTCCTTTCTTTGGGATCATTTGCCAAAACTGTTTTCAAATATTCATCCTCTTCAAGTGTTTTCCCACGCCGCATCGTCCCCTTGATAGGTTGCGAAATCAACTGCATCCCTCTTTTGGCAAGAAACCGTTCTGGTGAAGATGACATCAGGTATTTATCATCCAATCGATAGTAGCAGGAAAAAGGAGAAGGGCTGAGTTTGTTCAGGCTCAGATAAACCATGGCAGGGTTAACATGAGCGTTTTCAGCATAAAATTCAATACAGTAATTGGCCTCGTAGATATCACCCTTTTGAATATGATTTTGAAGTTTCTGAACCATTGAAATATATTCACTTCGCTCCACCCTTGGGTAAATTTGGCGGATGGCAAAAGGTTGCGACTGTATATCCCAGTTAAGAATTTTTTGTAACATTTCGGCTGCATGGCTGCGGTTGGCATCATCACCTTTCAAGCCAATTTCCACAGTATTATCTTTAATAACTAAAACCACCTGCGGCAAGAAGAAGTGCAGTAACGGCATCTCAATAAGATCCGGGTTTTTAGACGTCAGGTTTTCCAGCTGGTTTTTTAAATCATAGGATAAAAACCCAAAAAGCCAGTCCTGGTGTTGGTCTGAAAAATCTTTAAGCACATCAAAAGCCCGGTCATCCAATCCGGGTGAAATTTGCTCAATGGCTCCCAATGCAAGCATGGAATGATGCTGCCCGTGAGGGTCGGGGAATTGATTGTGGGAGTTGAGCAAAGCTATTTGTTTATAGTTATCCTGGCCCCATTGAAGAGAACGGGAAATAAAACGCTCCTTACTCTCAGCAAAAGTAAATGCGTAAAAAATCCTTTCCATTTTATTATCAAATATCACATGGCATCTGCATAACCCAAAAGTTCCACGGGTTGCAAGAATACGCTATAAAAAAGGGTTGCAATAAAGCCACCTGGTTTATTGCAACCCTGACAAAACAGGCTTATTATTTATATCTCCCAGGTGTCTCCACTGTTTAGTAGGTCATCAACACATTTGATGGAAGATGAGGCTTTGGCAGCTTCAATTTGTTCCTCTACTTGATCGTCATAAGTGGCAGCCCTTGCCGATCTGATAACACCAAAAGCCACGGGGTAATCGGGCCCTGTCATACGTCCAAGCATCCGGTGAATACCCGGGTCAGTATTAAACTGATCATGAACCAGGATATCCCCTTCAGTAACACCCCCAATACCAATCTTCACAGCATATAAACTGGTTCCTTTGAGGATAATACCCATGTCTCTGTTCTTACCAAAAATCATGGGCTCTCCGTGCTTGAGAATAAGCTGGTTGTCATCACGTTTCTCCCTGGATGTAAGCTCACTATGCGCCTTATCATTGAAGATAACACAATTTTCAAGAATTTCTACAACCGAAGTACCATCATGCTTAGCAGCTTCATAAAGGACCTCTGTCATGAGCTTAACGTTGTTGTCGGGGACCCTTGCAAAAAAGGTACCCTGGGCACCCATCACCAGGCCGGCCGTAATAAAAGGATGTTCAATGGTACCCTGGGGAGATGTTTTGGTAACCTGCCCCATTGGTGTAGTTGGTGAGAATTGGCCTTTGGTAAGACCATATATCTTATTGTTAAACAATAAAATATTCAAATCGATGTTTCTTCGGATGGTGTGAATAAAGTGGTTACCACCAATGGCCATGGAGTCACCATCACCTGTGGCTATCCAAACACTCTGGTCGGGATTGGCAATTTTAACACCACTTGCGATGGCTGCTGCCCTACCATGAATACCATGAAAACCGTAGGTGTTGACATAGTAGGGAAAACGAGAAGAACAACCTATACCAGAAACTACAGTAAAGTTTTCTTTTTTATAACCAATTTGGGGAAAGACTTTTTCCACAGATGCCAGAATGGCGTGGCCACCACAACCGGGGCACCATTTTACCATTTGGTCACTGGCAAAATCTTCTTTGGTTAACTGAACGGGTGATTTTTCTATTCTTTTATCTAACATTATTTGTCCTCCAAAATTTTTGTGTATACCTCGGTAAGTTCTTTGATATGGAAAGGCAGGCCCTGCACCTTATTGTGCTGGAGGTATTTAAACTCAGGGAATGTCATTCTCAGATATTTGACGAATTGTCCATTATTGAGCTCACATACAACAATTTTCTTAAAGCGTGAAAATACTTCCTGGGTATTTTTAGGTAGTGGCATGATATAGTTAAAATGTGCAAGGCTCACTTTGTGCCCTGCAACCTGCATCCTTCCTACGGTTGATTTGAGCATACCTTCGGTGCCACCCCATCCCACTACAAGCAAATCACCACTTTCTTCACCGTATACTTCCAGCTCCGGGATGTAGTTGGCCACCCGCATCACTTTATCTTCCCTAATGTTCACCATTAGTTCATGGTTAAGCGGGTCTGTGGATACGGTGCCATTAATATTGGTTTTTTCCAACCCGCCAATTCTGTGGCGCAGACCTTCGGTGCCGGGTAGTGCCCATTTACGGGCAAGGGTAACGGGGTCTCTTCTGTAGGGTTTAAAATCAGGTTCATTGGGTTTTGCAACAGGAGGATTAATGTCGGGAAGGTCGGCCGTTTTGGGTATTTTAAATAATTCCGAACCAAATCCCATGTGTCCGTCTGTAAGCAGAATTACAGGAGTCATGTGCTCCATACTTATTTTGCTGGCCACATAAGCATAATAAAAGCAGTTGGCAGGAGAAGAAGCAGCAATTACAATAAGGGGAGCCTCACCGTTGCGCCCATAAAGAGCCTGGAGCAAGTCACTTTGCTCACTCTTGGTAGGCATACCGGTGGAAGGGCCTGCTCGCTGAACATTCACAATCACCAGGGGTAACTCAGTAATAACTGCAAGACCCAGGGCTTCGCTTTTTAAGGATAAACCCGGCCCTGAGGTTGTAGTAGCGGCCAGTGACCCGCTAAAGCTGGCTCCAACTGCCGAGCAAATACCAGCAATTTCATCTTCTGCCTGGAAAACCTTTGCTCCCAAGGATTTGTGCTTGGATAGCTCCATAAGTATTTCTGTAGCAGGCGTAATGGGGTAAGAACCTAAAAACAAAGGGCGGCCACTCCTTTCGGCTGCGGCAAGTAAACCCCATGCAGTTGCCACATTCCCGGTAATATTACGGTAACGACCTTTTTCCATAGGAGCAGAGCCCACCTTGATGGTTGAAACAATGGCCTCAACGGTATCGGCATAATTGTAACCCGCCTTCAATGCGGTTTGATTGGCTTTAACCACTTCAGGTTTATTGCGAAACTTATTAAGGATAAAGTCAAGGGTTTTGTCAAGATCTCTTTGAAACAAAAAATACATCATACCCAGCACAAACATATTTTTTGTTTTTTCGGCCATTTTCTTGTCGATATCCACATCGGCAAGGCTTTCTTTGGTAAGCAAAGAAATGGGAGCTTTGATGAGATGGTACGATTCCAGACTGCCATCCTCAAGGGGGTTTGTTTTATAACCGGCCTTTTCGACAAATTTGGGTTCAAAGGCAGATTCATCAACAATGATGGTAGCACCTGGTTTCACCCATTTAAGATTTGCCTTAAGGGAGGCCGGATTCATGGCCACCAGCACATCACACATATCGCCGGAAGTGAAAATTTTTCTTTGCCCCAGGTGCACCTGGAAACCACTCACACCAGCGACGGTGTTTTGGGGTGCACGAATTTCAGCGGGAAAATCAGGAAATGTTGCCAAGTCATTACCGGCCAGGGCTGCCGTGTCTGAAAATAAAGTACCTGTCAGCTGCATTCCGTCGCCGGAATCACCAACAAACTTTACCACAACATCTTCCAATTCTACAATATTCTTTTGTTTTGCCATAATTATTAAATATTAGCTAGGATTGTATAGTAAGGATTTAAAAGTGATAACGGATTTAAACCTGGGAAATTTCCAGGTAGTAAGAAAAGAGAACACACCGCTCGTACTTTTTTCAACCTGCTGATGAAAAGTATCTCTGGGTGGTATTTGGCGTGCTCAATCATGGAGGTTTTATCAACAAAATAATGAGTCCTGAACTACCTTTATACTTTTTGGTCTTTACCTGTTATTTCTGATGCAAAAAAAGGGCCGTACAGCGGCTTTTATATATATAATTCGCGAAGTTAATTGTTTAATTCTGAACTCATCAAAAAAATCGGTCACTTTTTTTTCAACCTTCCTTTTTAACAAGTTTTCACTATGCTTATGACCCTTTGAGGCTGTCATTATTTAAAAACATTTCAAATTAGGGGTTTCTATTGTTTTTATTTCACCAGTTTCATTTAAGCCCTTATATTTGCAACTGAATTAACGCTAATTAATAACTTAAACTTTTCAGCAATGGCTTATATAATCACTGAAGATTGTACTGCATGTGGCAGTTGCATCGACGAATGCCCCGTTGACGCAATATCTGAAGGAGACATCTATAAAATCGATCCTGACGTATGCACTGATTGTGGCGCATGTGCAGATGTTTGCCCAGTTGAGGCAATTCATCCCGCATAAAGTCTCTTGACTGCCACAAATACACATCTATAGAATAAGGTTGATTCAAAATGCTTTTGAATCAACCTTATTTTTTTCTCCATTCACATGCGTAAAACTCACCTATCAAAAGACATCAACCGACACAGATGAAGACAACATTTCTTCAGCTGGACTGACTCCACTTGGCTGAAGCCGACATACAAGAAATATTATCGCCCAATATATTCTCCGGATTCAATATTCTGTATTAATTTAGCGGCTCAAAAACTTTATCGTGGAGCAAGATAAAAACAACAAACACGAAGATACCGAAAGAAAATCCATGTCATTTTGGGCCCACCTGGAGGAGCTCAGAGGGCACCTGGTGCGATCAGCCATTGCCATATTCCTACTGGCCGTAGCAGCCTTTGTTGCCAAAGATTTTGTGTTTGACTACATCATTCTTGCTCCCAAAGAGCCCTACTTTATTACCAATAAGTTTTTCTGCCATGTTGCACAAAACCTCTCTTTACCAGCTCTTTGCATCAACCAAATACCGGTGGAAATTATTAACATTGAGCTGGCCGGCCAGTTCAAAACACACATTGCCGTGTCTCTGATTGCTGGCGTTATAGTGGCTTTCCCCTATATTTTGTGGGAGTTCTGGAGCTTTATAAAACCAGCACTGCACCCAAAGGAAAAAGCAAACAGCAGGGGAGCTGTTTTTATCATGTCTTTTCTTTTTATTTCAGGGGTTTGTTTCAGCTATTTTCTCATTGCACCTTTAACCATTAATTTCCTGGGGTCATACCAGGTGAGTTCAATGGTTGCCAACCAAATTGCCCTGCGCTCATACATAACCACAGTAACCATGGTTACATTTGCCACGGGGCTGGTCTTCGAACTACCGGTAATAGTTTATTTTTTAAGCAGAGTGGGGCTGGTGACACCGGAGTTTATGAAGAAAAACCGAAAAGTGGCTTTTATTCTTATCATCGGCCTTTCAGCCATTATTACCCCTCCGGATGTGTTCAGCCAGATTTTGGTAGGCATACCATTGTATATCCTTTACGAAATATCCATTAGAATTTCCAAAAAAGTAAACCAGGAAAGAGTAGCCTGAATTAATGCATCTGCGCCGATCTAAAAAGGTTATCTGCTGACTGGTATACTTTCTGCTTCAGATTTTTTGACAAACCCTGGTTTTCCTGCAGGTATTGCTCAACCCATTCAGCTACCTCTGGTTGTCTGTAGTTTTGCAAAGTGGCCCCCAGCCAGTTTTGAGGAAAGAAAATATCCCCCGTGGCCTGGATTTCTTCAAGCATTTCCAGGGAAGGTAAAATATAATCCATGCCTTGTTGATGATGCAAAGGGTGATGCAAAAAATATAATGCATCCAACACCCAGGGTTCCGGCCGTCGATTTTTGGGAAGAGTGAGGCTTTCAAAAAATTTATCACGCACGGTCTTTTCTGCCGATAAGGCAGGAACTATAAATTCAAAACGCCTCAAACGATCGGGGTTGTCAATTCTGTTTTGCTCTTTTTCCAGCAAAACACGGTTTCCAGGCATCCGCATTGCTGCTTCCATGGCAAGCAATGTGCGATTTTGGTCGCTTAGTGAAAAATCTTCCACGGCCACCTCCCCTTCATACATGGCTTTCATATTATTGCTATGAGCCTCGCTTCTGGCAAGCTTTAGCCAGCTGTGAAAAAACAATTCTTTTGAAGCACCATCAACATCTTGAAACTTTTCCCATAACAAATCCTCCACAACACCGCTATACCGGGCCCCTTTTTCGTAATGTAAAAAATTCATACATAGGATTTCCAGGTTATTTAACAGGTAACCTTGCAAAGATGTATCATCCTCTTGTCCTAACGCACGCATCAAAAATTCAAAATAGAAATCCCTGTCAACATTAAAACGAAGAAAATTCTCATGCATGTTTATAAATGCCGATGCCCTCAGGACTTTATCCGTGACAGCAGATATCTTCTCATTAATAAAAGATATATCGTTGGGGTATAGTTCAAAGAAACCATACCCCAGGCCTCCCCCATTGAGCAAAACAAGCCGGGGTTGAGGATTATCCATCGGGGCATCCAAACAGGATTCCTTTTCAGAAAACCCCAGTTCAGGAAACAGGCTGGTGGTATCATCTACTATCCATGCACTTAGCAACTGGGCAGGGAAGCCATCTCCCTCATAGCCCCCATCCTGGCGAACACACAACATCTGCTCTTGAGAATCATCTTTTTCAACTACATATGATATGTGAGGCATCCCTTTCCCGTATATCCAGGCCTGACTCCACTCCAGTATGTCGTGCGAACTGTGCGTGTCAAAAATGGCAGCCAAGTCATCCCAGTCGGCGTTGTCATGCGAAAACACCCTAAGGTATTCTTTAACAGCCTCCCTGAAATTTTCGGGCCCCATGATCTTTTCCAGCTGTTCAAAAACAATGGGTGCTTTATTATAAATGATGGGACCATAGAGCGTACCAGCTTTTTGCATGTTGTCCAGTTCTTGCTTAATGGGATGAGATCCCCGCGTCCTGTCTATAGAGTATGACCGTGGATAGTGGGAGAGCAAAAACTGCAAGGTATGGTTTTCTTCCGGAAACCGTTGGGCAACAATTTTATCGGCAATAAAGCCTGCAAAGACCTCTTTAAGCCATACATCATCAAACCACTCCATGGTGACAAGGTTGCCAAACCACATGTGGGCAGTTTCATGAGCAATCAGGGAGGCTTTGCGGATTCGGCGTGTAATGGGTGGATTTTCATCCAAAAGAAGACGTGTATCTCTATACCAAATAGCACCCGGATGTTCCATACCACTATACTGAAAACCCGGAAGGATGGCCATATCAAACTTTTTATAGGGATAAGAAATGCCTGTATAATCTTCCATCCAATTGAGGGCCTGAAAATGTTGTTGAAATATGCCGGGAAGGTTTCTATCAAGTTTCTCCTGGTCCGTTTCACGGTGAAAAATGCGAATGGTTTTGGAATGCTCTGTTTGTTCTGCTATCTCAAAGTCACCAGCCGTGAATGCAAAAACGTAAGTACTCAAAGGCTTTCCTGCTGCAAAATGAACCTTTTTTCTTCCTCCGGCTATCTTTTCCTGTTTGATTTCCTTTCCATTGGCAAGGGCACTCCAGGTATCAGGGATTTCCAGGCTCAACGAAACAGGTGCCTTAATATCGGGCTGATCAAAACATGGAAAAGCGGTGGATGCCCTGTCAGGGACAAACAGGGTATACATAAAATCCTCAGAACGGTTTAACGCCTGGTCAGAGGCAGTAAATTTGATGGTCACAACATTTTCCTGGCGCGGAACAACCCCGTTGGCATCCAGGTATATGTGACCATTCATATAATTCAGTTCCACTTTTTCACCATTGAGTTCAACCCAATCTATGCTCTCTTCTCCCGGCTGAAAATCAAGAATAATCCCATGACGGGCTTTTAATGGCTTGAATGCAATTTGAGCCTCACCCGTTACAGGCCTTTTTTGTTCTTCAGGAATTCGGAAGGTAAGGTGGTAATGTACATCATAGATGTGCCTTGCCCTGTATTGGGCTAAATCTTTTGAAACCCCGGGTTCAAAAAAGGTGCGGGTCGATTTTTGGCAGGATTGAAAAATCTGTGAAGCTAACAATGTAATAGTAGCTACCATTAAAATACGGAAAAGCATAGTTGATGGATTGGTTACAAAGACAGTTCATCCAACAAATATAATGCAGTTCCTCCTATTGCCACAGAAAATATTTTCGATTGTGCAAACCTGATAGCAGGGGTTTTAATTTTATGGGGATAGCTTTGGCGGAAAAATTCGGCCAGTGCGTTTTCTATTTCATCACAACAGCTTTTTTCACAATTACTCAAGTCTCCACCCAGGATAATCAGGCCGGGATCATAAAACACAATTATTTTACTGATTTCAGAAGAAATCAAACTACTCACTTGTGTCAATGAAGATTTACTTGCCAGACATCCATTGGAAGAAAAATGGACAAGTTCGGTGAGTTGTATTTTTGACAGCCCCTTACCTCTGGCATCCAGCAGAGAACTTTCAGCTTGCACCTGGCTGTGCTCTCGTTTTACAATGCGTTCCAACGAGGGTATTTTGGAAAAGACTTCTCCGGCAAGCCCGTTGGTTCCGGTGAACAATTTCCCATTAATGATTACACCGGCCCCTAGCCCCCCTGAAGCCGAATTATAATCAATATAAAGGATATTAGATACGGGTTCTTTCTTAAAATGGAACCACTGCTCCTCCAGTGCCCCGGCGTTGGCATCATTGATAATCCCAGTGGGGACCCGAAACTCTTCAGCTATAATGGATGCCAGATCGTATTCCTCCATTTTCAAACCATAGGAGTACATGATCCGGTAATCGAAAGGATTGACAATACCCGATACAGCCAATGAGATATAAAGAAGCTTTTCACGGGGATAAGGAGATTCGGTAATGATTTCAGAGAGTGTGGCTTTGATCCGGGATACGGTTTTCTCGGGTTTGCCGGGGTTAAACTCTTTCTCCACCCTCAGCAGTACATCTCCTGATAAGTTTACCAACACACCTCTGATTGCCCTGTTCATAACCTCAAGACCAATAACAACTCCATAATCCGGGTTTACCTCCCATAACACAGGCTTTTTACCCCCTTTAACTGTAGAAGTACCATATCCACTAACCCTGATTAGTTCCTTTTCTTTAAGGTGTCTGAGAATATAAACCAGGGAAGAAGGCTGCATATCAGTCTGCCGGGCAAGCATTGCCCCCGATACTTCTCCTTGTGACCTTATAAGCCCAAACACCTTGCGATGACTTCTTTCTTTCAATTGCAACATAGCTTGTTTATTCATTGAGTGAACAAATGTAGTGCTTTTTTTTCAAACAAGAAACCTTTCAAATAAAAAACACCAATTACGCCTAAAAAAACATTAAACATGCTAATATAATAAAGGTTTCTATAAAAAAAAGCCCAGAACAGGAGAAATCTGATCCATCCCGGTGAATTTTTTATTATACCTGGTTCATTGATCTTT
>SLQX01000171.1 GCA_007131245.1 Bacteroidales bacterium | reverse complement strand
TTTACGAAAAATCACTCCGGGAATCCGGTATAAAAAGCTCCAGTCATTCCCTTTGGCATCGTTACCGTGATAATGAAAATATGGCGTGGAGTTCTGAAGAGTTGGTCCCTGTGTCTGCTACACGCCAGCCAGTCGCCGGCACCGCTTCTATAGTAAGTACCCAGGGTAGCGACGCTTTTATTTCATACCTTGGTATTGATCCTGGCAAAGATGAAAGTGAATTCACTCCATATGTTGTTGTTGGTGAGAAAAATGGAGAGCATTGGACATTTGCCGATGTACCCTTCGATCTCGAGTTTGTAAACGTGTCAGCCATTGATATGGAGATTGTTGGAAATGAAGGGATAAACGGGTTGCATATTGCTGTATATGGCGAACAGGATGTTGCCGGCAAAGAATCGGTGCCTGTAATTTATTATGCTGCCAGATCAGAGAATGAGTGGCAAATGCAAATAATAGAACTTGAGGAATGGCCCGAAGATATAAAGATGGAAATAACTTCATCAGGCTATGGTCACTTTATTTATACTACTGAAGAGAATGGCCAACATGATATGGTAGTGTTATTCAATGATTCGCCCGGCGGAGAAAACTGGAACAAGGATCAGCAAAGGCTAGGGGTTTTTGTGGAAAAAATGCAAGCTATACTCTATAATGGATATATCTTTTTGCTGGTTGAAACCGAAGACTCTGAACATCAAACCACACAATTGGTTTTTAAACCTTTTTTTGGTGGTACAGCGCTGGAACCTGTAGAGGTTACACAAGATTTTCTTAACTCATGGGAGTTGCTTTCCTTTGATGTGAACAGTAATGGTGAGCTGTATGTGGCTTACAGAGAAGAGGTGGAAAGTCAACAGGAAAGCCCATTGCATATTGCCAGGTTCTATGAGGGAATGTTTGTAAACACGGTTTCTCCCCAGGTGGATGTGCATAGCAGCCAATGCATGTTTGACCAAAATAATACTCTGGTAGTTATTAACCAGCAGGGTGACTATGAGCAGACAAACCTGTTTGCTATGAACTATTTCCATACCTTGATTTTAAATACCTTTGGCTTTATCAATGTAATGCGATCGGGTGAATGCGATGATCCTACCTATGTAGAAAGCATTACAAATGAAAATAAAATTGAGATATACCCCAATCCCACCAGTGAACTTTTACACATAAAAGCATTAGAGCCTTTAGGACAAAATGTAACCATCGAAGTTTATGATATTTCCGGACGCCGTTTGTACCAGACAGGTAACGGTGCTTTTGAGTATGCCATGTCAGAGCATTTAATTGATGTTTCGGCCTTTGAAGAGGGGGTGTACCTTCTTAGAGTGTCAGATTCCAGTGGTGTGCAAACGCGAAAGTTTATGGTTAGATAAAAGCAAGCTGCAGTTTGTTTAGCTGCATAAAGGGAGCGGGACGGCTGGTAACTCTTGCCCGTTTACTGGCCTTCCTGCCCATTTTCCAAAAAAGGTAATTTGTTTGGGATGCTTTAATAAACAGAAAGTTTTAAAAGATTTTTAAAAAAAAAAAATACATGCGATTTTTAGTTGGATTGTTTTGCTTTGTGGCTTTATCCCAAGGAGTAAAGGCCGGCTGGATTACTAACCCTGTAATGGTGACGCAGGAATGGGACCAGTTGAGTAACAAACCCATGGCCATTTGTCCTGACAATCAACATCATATTGTATTCACCCGCCTGTCAAACCCTAACGCAGCATATTATATGAAAACGGATGAGCACGGTTCTTGGTCAGAGCCCCAATTGCTGGAACGGGAAAATGCTGTTTCATACCCATCTATTGTATGCGATAATGAGGGTGAAGTATATATTGTTTTTAGAGAACAGTATGCTTTTAATGATGTAAGAATATTTGTTGCCCGGAAGCAAGAGGCTGGATTTGAATACCATGAAATTCCTTTATCCCTTCCACAAAATAACCTGCCTCCTTCTGTCTGTGTTGATGCAGAAGGGAGCCTTCATGTAGCATGGGTAGGAGTAATTGAAGGTGACGACCCTATGGAGTTTAAGCACAACCTAATGTATGCCTCCAACAAGGATGGAAACTGGGATGTGCAGGTGGTTGAAAATAGTTTTGTTGCTATCTGGGATGATATACAGCAACAATTGGCGGTAGCTGATAACGGACAGATGAGCATGGCTTTTGTTGGGAAGAGTGGCTATCATGAAAAATTAATGATTGCTCATAACAATCCTGAAAAAAATGGCGAGTGGGTTATAGACACCCTGTTTGACTATATTAGGTCAGCTCCCGTCTTCATATCATATGATGATGAGGATGAACTGCATCTGGTATACCAGGAAATGAATTCAAATATTGAAGAACCCACCAATGTTTATCATATAAAAAGGCAAAATGATCAGTGGACCTCACCGACACCGGTAAATAACAGTTCATTTGGAAAGCCGGCTTCTATGATGGTTCGTCCTAATAATAAAGGAGTTGCTGTAGCTTATGCGGAAACCTGGCAGTATGGTGAAGAAGGATATTTGTATCTGAGTGTAATGACAGAGGAAGGATTTGAAGATACTTTGATATTGGAGGATGAAGTGATCGCGGCATACCTTACGCAAGACAATGTTGACTCCTTTCGGATACTGGCAAGCATTGGTTCATTTGAGACCGATCTCTATCTAGTGGAGCCGGGAGAGCAAAATCCGGAAACTTTTTTTACTGAATTCGAAGTTTTTGACACCTCTCAAATTCCCGTTGGTGATGCTACAATTACTCTGGGAGAAATCACTAATGAGCCCGGTGACTATAGGTTTGAAGAGCTTGAGCCAGGAGCTTATCCTTATGATGTAAGCCGGGATGGTTTTTATCCGGAAATGGGAGAGATTATCTTGTCTGATACCAATTATTATGCGCAAATTATTTTAGAACCCATAGATACAGGGGCTGAACAAGCCAGCGATCATGTATTTGAAGCTTATCCGGTTCCGGCTGATTCTCATCTCTATGTAAGGCTTGCAGGAGAAGCAACAGAAGTTAAACTCATTAATATGTCTGGGGTTGTGGTAAAATATTTCACTTCCGGGCAGCGCCTAAAGGCAATGGATGTTTCGCAGTTGTCTGAAGGAGTATACATTATACAATTCAACACTGCTGATTCTTGTTATCAGCAGAAAATTCTAATTAATAACTAAAACCACCAATTATGAAAAAAACATTTTTACCTCTTACCTTTTTGGTTACATTTTTATTTGCGATCAATGCATTGCAGGTAAAAGCTGAATGGATTACAGACACCATTGTGGCGTCATTTGAAGATGATGGTATTCAGCGGGTTCCTTATGCTGTTGATGAGGAAAACAACTTTCATTTATTGTTCAACCGCAGGGTTTCTGAAGGGGCTGTTATGCCTATAATTACCAACCAGGCATGGTATGTTGAAAAACCTGACGGCGGTCAATGGTCTGAACCGATGATGGTTAGTGATGAGGATGCAAACACTTTTGATAAGAGCATTGCAAGTACTCCTGGTGGGCAGGTTTACATGGCCTATGAGGATGAAATGAATGGTGTTGAGGTACTTAAAAAAGAAGGAGAGCAATGGAATGAGGTGGATGTTCTCGACCTGGAATTTAAGGAAGAATCCAGCGCTCCTCTGTTGTTATCTGACGAGCAGGGCTTTTTGCATTTGATTTGTGTTTACAGGTTTTTTAATGAAGAAGAAGATGCCTGGCAGACCAGTATTATATATGCTTCCAATAGTAGCGGCAGTTGGGTAGATGAAAAAATTGAATTTACCAAAACGGTTTATGGATTAAAGCCGGTTTTTGACATTGCTGCTGATGGTTCGGCTCATATCCTTTATGAGAATACATCAGGAGATAACAATATCGCATATTATTTGACCAATGAATCGGGAGAATGGGAAGAAACTGCTTTTGAATCTGAGAATCAGTTTAATACACCAGGTTCTGTTTTTTGCAGGGATGGTGAGGTACATGTTTTAATA
>SLQX01000075.1 GCA_007131245.1 Bacteroidales bacterium | reverse complement strand
TTGGCCATAAGGGTTTTTAAATCATAGGGAAGATCCATCAAAACACTTACCTGTTTACCAGCTTCTTCACCGGTTTTACGAAAAGATTCAACGATTTGCAAAAACGTCACATCTATTCCTGTAACATCCCGGGCCATAAGCACGACTTTCTTATAATCTCCTACCTGGTTTTGAAGGGTTTCTTTTATTTGCCTGGCATTTTGCAGGGTGAGGTACCCGGAAAAAATCATTTTGATGATCTTTCCTTCCATATCTTCGGTTACATCGGAATTATAAGTGAAATTTTGCATAGCTGGTTATTTTTCTTTATATATCCTGATTGCCTAGCTCATGATTGACTTTTAAAACGCTAAAAAAACTCTACATCATTACCCTGATCGCTGTTTGGTCCAGCACCAATATTGTCAAAGTCCTTCAGTTTTTCCATTCCGGCCTGCTTCAGGATACTTTGATTGTGAATAATCCGCTCAGACTTCATGGTATAATACTTCTCGATTTCCTCAAGTCCCTTCTTCTGGACTGACTGATTATAACTTACCTGGTTGTATTTATTAATAATAGATGTAATAGCGTCGAATTTTTTAATTAACTCCTCAATGGTTTTTTCAAAAAATGCATAGTATTTTACCCCGGCAACGGCTTTTATGCTGTTTTCTTTCACCTGGTTACTCTTGTATATCAAATCAGATTGAATGTCTTCCAAAAAGGAGAAATTCTCTTTTACAGATTCAAAGTTATCATCTGCAGTTTGTATAAGTTGGTTGATCTTTTCCACCCCTTTTTTCTCGTTCTTGAAAGCAGTGTTGCACCGGGCAAATTCATTGAGCTGACTTTGGGTGTTTTCGAAAAGGGTGCGAATCTTATTTTTTTCGAAATGGTTATTGGCATAAAGTTTCATTATCTGCTGTGCCTGGGATGCTGTTTCTATTTCTTCACTCAGTAAGAGGTTCCCAAAGCTTATTTTATCTATTATTTTTTGCTCAATGGCATTTTCCATCATTTCTAAATCCATGAACTTCTCGAAGAGTTCCTTTACAATTCTTTGAACCAGAATGAGATCATCCGACATTTGACGGAATCGTCCGAAACACTTCTTTTTTTCACGCAATAAAGTCTGGAAAGAACCTGTCATTTTCTCTTTTGCCCTTTTCTTACCCGTTTCGTCCAACACACTGACGGAGCTATAGATGCGCGTCATACCCGTCATATCCTGTCCCATCTCCACCAGTTTTTTACTAATGTGATCTATTGCATGCTGATACTCGTTATTGGTATGTAATAGTTGTGCGGTTTGAACTTCAATAATTTGCGGAATTTGCAAAAAGAAAGGGTTGGTGGTAGAGGTAGTTTCCTTTTCTCCCGGTTTGTCATCGTTAAGTTCGTCAATAATCAGTTTGTGAGTTTGCCTGATATGATCCATCTTCTGCCGTATGATATCATGGTATTGAAGATTTGTGATGATGCTACCCACGTTGCTGCGGCAATTTTTGGCTATTTCATCCATCTGTGCCTTTTTGCTGACGGCCTGGATGTTATGCTCATACACAAGGTCGAAATCTTGTTGCACCCGCTCCAGCTTTTCAAGCACATCATTATAGATTAAACCTTTAAGATGAATCAGGTCCTCATAAAGGGTTTTAAGATGCTGTTGAATATTATAGATATTCTCTTCAAAAACCGGGCAGGCATCTTTCACTTTGTTGATGACGGTTTCTATCTTCAGGGCCTCTTCTTCCGAAAAGCTTTTGAGGCTTTTGTCGAAATAGGTATTGGTGAGTTTGATATTAGAGAGCAGTAGTTTCAGCGAGTTAAGATTCTGGCGGAAATTATTAATAGGAACAAACATCAAGCTGAAATTGGCCTGAACACGCTCCAGAATGCCCAGATTATCATTTATTTCATTCTCGAAAGAAAGAATTTCTTCCTTGAGGTGGCTCAGGTTTTGTCTTATGTGTGTTAAACTCCTGAGGTTACCCTCCTCACCAATTTTTTCAAAGGCTAGTAGGACGTTTTGCGTAATGTAATTGGCTTTCTCATGGTTCTCTTTCAGAGCACGGTTTAAGGAAAGAAAATCATCGGATGAGCACTGATGCAAATCCACTACTTTCTTATCTATGCTGAAGAAAGTATCAAGAACCTGGTTTAAAATACTAAGTTCACCTTGTTTGCTATTAATATTTTCCCTGCTCATGTTTTCCTTAATTTTTTGATGTAATGCAAGTTATCAACCGATAATCTTGTCAATCTGAAGGTATACTGAATCCGCTAAACAACCTTTTGCTTTTGTACCTCTGGATCAAGTCTCGGGTCAAAGGGATGGTCGTAGCCAAGGTTTCAAATACAATGCTTTCTCCTGGACTCTCAATGCTTAACAACCTAAGTTTGTAAACCTCGGGAGTAATTTGATTCACCAGCATTTGGTATTCTTTCTGAACAAGTTCACCCATGATATTTTTTTTTAGAAAAATGAAGATCGAGCCGGTTGTACAAACCACCCATATTGTTTTATGAATGGTAAAATTAAGCAGAGCAAACAGTCAAAAAAACAGTAGAACTACGTGAAATAATTTGTCGGTTTTTAAGGGTTTCTCTGATAAAAACTTCCTTGAAACTTGCAGGATATTCAAGGGTGGGACACATCCAATGCAAAACCTATTAACGCATGTTACAATATCTCAATGTGTTGTAAAAAAAAATATACAGGCATCTTTAAACTTGTAAAAAATGTAACTTTGATCCCACAAAATCATATCGCAACCTGCTTCCGGCGAAATTGAATCATTTTACCGGAAGTAAGATTGTCAGGAAGTTCATTTGATTAGCATATTCTGTATCCAGGGAAGCTGACAAACTTTTTACCGGAATTAACCGGAAAAAATCCAGACTACGATGGCTCCTGCCTTTGTCATTAACAATGACAAAAATGAGTGTCAGTAGTTATGCGGATGCTTTATTCATTCAATCCAGAATCCAGACCACATTGAAAGTATTAATCGCAGACGACTTCTATACCAATCGATTACAAGTAAAAATTGTATTACAGGCCATGGGTTTCATAGCTGAGGAGGCCGAAAATGGTATGGAAGTCATTCGTCAACTGGAAAATCATACGTTTTCATTGATCCTGATGGATATAGAGATGCCCGTGATGAATGGTCTGGAAACTACACAGTATATCCGGGAACAAATGTCGCCAGACAAAAGCAAAACCCCGGTGGTTGCCATTACAGCACACAACCCTGAGGAATATTTTGACAATTTTAAAAAACATGGATTTGACGGACTGATCACCAAACCCGTTACTAAAGAAAAGATTGCCCGGGTCATAAGAGAAGCATTGCCAGATAGTAATTACAAATAAAAAGACCGGCCTTTAAGGGATTTCAGGGTGCACGCCTTTACGTTGTAAAGAAGTTAAGGGGAAGGACTGACAGTGGAACTTTTACGGATAAGAGGCGGGTATAACCCACCGGATCAAAAAAAAGGAATGTTTTACAGGGTAAAACATTCCTTTTTTTTTTGGCAGTGCGGTTATAATTATTTGCTACCTCTTCTTGCGGGTCTTTCTTCTTCTTTATCTTCTTCATCACCTCTATCACCCCGGCGCGAAGGTCTTTCTTCATCTTCTTTGGTTTCTGTATCACCTCTGCGAGAGGGTCTTTCATCTACCTCTTCTGTTTTAGGGGCTTCTGTTTCATCCACCTCAATGGGATCCTCACCAACCACAGGGGTTTGGGGCTCATCCTGCAGAACATCTGTTTCTTGTTCCATTTCCTCAGTTTCCGTTGCCTGTTCCTGCGAACCAGAGCCACATGCTGATATTAAAAATAAGCCTGCTAAAAATAATAATCCAAATAACTTTTTCATAATTGGTTCGTTTTTTGTTAGTATTAGTACTGCTTAACGAAAGAACAAAGATACATTTTTTTTAAACGCATAAAAAAGTTTTAAGCAACCTCAAAAACCATTACTTTTGTAAGTCAGTAAAAACACCAAGTTACGTTTAATTATTAATTTAAAATTTATTACTATGAAAAATTGGTTAAAATTCGCAGCAGTACTGGTAGTAAGCGCAGTCATTTTTACCGCTTGTGAAGATGACGATGAAGAGATTTTTCTGAACGTCCCTGCAGACGAAACAGTAGATCTTGGCGCAGAGGGGTTTGATCCCATGGAAGGAGTAAGTGTTACAGGAACTGACCTGGAAAATGTAACCTACGAAGTTACACCTCAATGGGATCCTTACCTTGTTGACCAATATCTTTTCACTTATTCAGCCGAAGATGTAACTGCAGAAAGAACGGTTTATATTCAGGCTGACAATCTCTCCGGTAACTACGTTGTATCAGATGTTGATGATGACGGAACCGAGTATGATGATTATATCGTTGACGTTATCCCTGGTTCAGAGTACAACGAACTGAGATTAAACGAGTACCTTATTGAAGGTGTTTTCATCAACGCAATTGTCAACGGACCTACCATTACTATCCCTGTTCAGGAGCGCTCAGGCTGGGAAATCCAGGGAACAGGTTCTTATGATGGTGAAGAAGGTGTAATCCTAACCATCGATTATATCATCGATGGAGAACCCGGAACATCCACTTTCAGCAAATAAAGCTCTCATCATTTAATAAAAAAGGCTGTTTTCTTTTGGAAAACAGCCTTTTTTTATGGTATTGTTAATAACTTTTTTGTTCCGGTTGCTACCTTTCTTTTTATTATACAAATGTTTCTTCCTTTTCACTCTTGCCAATAATTACGGCTCCACAGCTATCGCTCCAAACATTTACAGTGGTCCTGAACATATCCAGAATACGGTCTACAGCAAGTATCAGCCCTACTCCTTCCAATGGAAGGCCCACGGCCGAAAGTATGATAGTAATGATTACCAGCCCCGCCATGGGAATACCAGCAGCACCAATGGAGGCAAGCAAAGCTGTAATAACCACTATGGCCTGCTGCATAATGCTTAAATCAATCCCATAAGCCTGGGCAATAAACAGGGCGGCAATACATTCATAAAGTGCTGTACCATCCATATTGATGGTTGCACCTAAAGGCAAAACAAATCCAGTGGTTTTGTTGCTTACACCACTCTTTTTCTCCACTGCTTCCAAACTCAAAGGCAGGGTTGCATTGCTTGAGGATGTGGAAAAGGCTGTAAGCAGGGGCACTGACATATTACGAAAATGTTTTACCGGATTTGCTCCGCCAACCAGCCGCATGAGTGCAGGCAAAGTTAGCATTGAATGGATGCTCAGTGCCAGGATGACGGTTATCATATACATGCCCATTCTTCCAAAAACAGAGAGCAGGGCCCCTTCGTTATCACCTACGATAACTGCCACAATTCCAAAAATCCCCAGGGGAGAAAATTTGATAACAAACATGGTAATTTTCATCATCACCTCAAACACACCATTGAAAAAATCTCTTATGGGCTCACCAAACTGGTTTTTTACTTTGGTGGTAAAAAAGCCAAACAAAACAGCAAAGAAAATAATGGCAAGCATGTCTGCTTTCATCATGGCCTCCACAATATTTACCGGAATGATATTCATAAGAGTCTCACCAAAACTGCCTGCCACTTCCAGTCCTTCTATTTCGCCCTGTAAGCCCAAATCAGCGCCTATTCCGGGCTTAATGAGGTTTACCAGTATCAACCCCGTTAATATGGCAAACAAGCTGGTCATCATATAATAACTGATGGTTTTCAGGCCCAGGCGACCAAGATTTTCGGCATTACCCATTCCGGAAACCCCCGTAACAATGGCAGCAAATATCAGAGGCACAATAATCATTTGCAGGGCACGTAAAAACAGATCTCCCATCCAACCTACATAATGCGTATACTCAGGAAAAAATATTCCAAAAAATATACTAAGAATCAGGGCAATCAATATTTGCCAGTGCAGCTGCAAACGTAAAATTTTTCTTATCATATGTAATTGTGTTTAAATTTAACGAACCAAAAAACAATTGGCAATAATACAAAAAGAATAGGTATCAACAGATATTTTATTTCACAAGGTGTAAAAACTGAAAAATTGACACCCAACCCCCTGCATGCAAGCCATTTTGACGTAATTTGTTCTACCAAATAGATTGGTTTGTGTTTTGCACCATCGCAACACATAAAACAAAAAAACACAGATTATGAATTTAGATAATTTCACCATAAAATCGCAGGAAGCCCTTCAAAAAGCCCAGGAAATTGCCATGGGGTTTGAACACCAAGCAGTTGAAACAGGCCATTTACTAAAGGGCATTCTTACAGTAGATGAAAATGTAACACCCTACTTGCTGAAAAAAAGCAACGTTAATTTACCTAACCTCAAACAGGTTTTGAACAAAATGATAGAGTCTTACCCCAAAGTAAGTGGGGGAAAAGTCTATTTGTCCAACGACACCAACAAGGTGCTGCAAAAAGCTATGGCCAGTCTTAAGAGCTCAGGAGATGAATTTATTTCCATTGAGCATTTGTTGCTGGCAATCATAAATAATAAAGATAACACCAGCCAATTGCTAAAAGACAGTGGGCTTACAGAAAACGATTTGAAGAAATCTATCCAGGAGTTGCGCAAAGGTTCCGGTGTGAAAAGCCAATCGGCCGAAGATACCTACAATGCACTGGGCAAATACGCCAAAGATCTCAATAGTTATGCATTGTCGGGTAAACTTGACCCGGTAATTGGTCGGGATGAAGAAATCCGTCGCATTTTGCAAATTTTGTCGAGACGCACCAAGAACAATCCCATATTGATTGGAGAACCCGGGGTGGGAAAAACTGCCATTGCGGAGGGCCTGGCCCACCGTATCATTGATGGAGATGTACCCGAAAACCTGAAAACCAAGAAAATATTCAGCCTGGACATGGGTTCCCTGATAGCAGGAGCCAAATACAAAGGAGAGTTCGAGGAGCGTCTGAAAGCAGTTATCAAAGAGGTAGTAGCATCAGAGGGTGAAGTAATCCTGTTTATTGACGAGATACACACCTTGGTGGGAGCCGGAGGTAGTGGCGAAGGAGCCATGGATGCAGCCAATATCCTGAAGCCTGCACTGGCAAGGGGTGAGCTAAGGGCCATTGGAGCCACAACCCTTAAAGAATACCAGCGCTACTTTGAAAAGGACAAAGCCCTGGAAAGAAGGTTTCAAACAGTGATTGTGGAGGAACCTGACCGTACAGACGCCATCTCCATTTTAAGAGGGTTGAAAGAGCGTTACGAGACACACCACCAGGTGAGAATTAAGGATGAAGCGATCGTGGCAGCTGTTGACCTGTCGCAAAGATATATCAGTGACCGGTTTCTGCCCGACAAGGCCATCGACCTGGTGGATGAATCAGCATCCAAACTAAGGCTGGAGATGAATTCAGTGCCCGAAGAACTGGACGAAGCAGAGCGGAAAATCAGGCAACTGGAAATTGAGAAAGAGGCCATAAAAAGGGAAAAAGATCAATTGAAACTCAAGGAACTCAATGAGAGCCTGGCCAATTTGTATGAGGAAAAGAACCGCCTCAAAGCCCAGTGGGAAAGTGAGAAAGAAGTGATAGAAGGCATTCAGCAACAGAAAAAAGCCATAGAAGATCTTAAATTTGAAGCCGACCAGGCCGAACGTAATGGTGACTTTGGAAAAGTGGCAGAGATACGATATGGCCACATAAAAACGGCAGAAGAACAGCTCGAAAAATACAATAAAAAGCTTATGGAAATGCAGGTAAACTCTGCATTAATAAAAGAAGAAGTAACATCAGAAGATGTGGCCGATGTGGTATCCCGGTGGACAGGCATACCCGTAAGCCGGATGTTGCAAAGCGAAAGAGATAAATTGCTCAAACTTGAAGATGAACTTCACAAGAGGGTTGTAGGGCAGCAGGAAGCCATTGAGGCCGTATCGGATGCCATCAGAAGAAGCCGGGCAGGGTTACAGGATCACCAAAAGCCCATTGGTTCCTTTATATTTTTAGGAACTACAGGTGTAGGCAAAACAGAGCTGGCAAGAGCCCTGGCCGAATTCCTGTTCAACGATGAGGGAGCAATGGTTCGCATCGACATGTCGGAATACCAGGAGCGCCACACGGTAAGCAGACTCATCGGGGCGCCCCCAGGCTACGTCGGCTATGAAGAAAGTGGACAGCTAACGGAAGCGGTGAGGAGAAAACCCTACTCGGTGGTACTGCTGGATGAAATCGAAAAAGCACATCCTGATGTTTTTAACATCCTGTTACAAGTACTTGATGAAGGACGCCTCACCGACAACAAAGGGCGCACAGCTGACTTTAAGAACACCATCATTATCATGACATCCAATGTGGGCTCATCATTGATTCAGCAAAACTTTGAAAAGATTGATGACAAAAACCGGGAACAAGTGCTTGAGCAAACCCATTCAGAAGTGATTGCATTGCTCAGAAAAAGCTTAAAACCCGAATTTCTTAACAGGATAGATGAGACAATCATGTTTAAGCCCCTGGATTTGGAAGAGATAAAAGGTGTTGTGAAAATTCAGATGGAACGGGTGGCTCATATGCTCAGCGACAACGGCATCGAACTGGAAATGTCAGAGCCTGCCATAGACTGGATTGCCGGAGTTGGTTTCGACCCGCAATATGGTGCAAGACCGCTCAAAAGAGCCATTCAAAAAACCATACTCAACCGCCTATCCAAAGAAATACTGGCAGGAAGCATCACCCGTGATTCGAAAATAAACATTACGGTAAAAGAGAATGAACTGAAATTCACAAATTCATAATAACTTTCTACGAAAAAAAATTGAATATTTAACAAAGTAATCAAAAAAGCGGCTGACTGAGAAAATGGGATTCTCAGCCAGCCGTTTTCATTGCCTGAGGGTAATCATGCTATAACGTCGTGGTTTTTACTCATCCTACGGTGCATCCCAGTCCCAGGTTCGTTTAATTTCACCAACAAAAGTTTGATTGTTGTTTCAGTATCGTAAAACAGCCGCTATTTTCTGATAATTGCCCATAGTCCCGTTGTCTACAAAAACTACCTTACCCCCTTTTTCAAGGACCATCTCCCCCACCTCATCCACAGCATCCGGCATAATTTGTTTTTCCAAGAGGTTGCTGGTATCCAGCACAAGGGTATTGTTTTCATCCAGCCCAGCAGGTAGATGGAAATCCTCCTCTACCACCAACATGTTTACCCTGCCTTCTGCGGCAAACCTCCATACTTCTGACAAACCCGAAGCGAGTTTGTTTACACTTACAGCTCTTTGGATTTCATTGAGTGCATTATGTCTTTCCTTTTTATTTTTCTCCCGAACCACTTCCCAGGCTTTTTTCCCAAGATCATGCGCAGAAATGTTTTCATAGTTACCTTCTAATTGCTCATAAATGATATCTTTTACATCAGCCACCTCCTTATAGAAAGAGAGGTTTTTCTGAACCCCGGCCAGGACAACCTTGGCTGAATTAACAAAGTAATTATTCAGAAAAAGCTTATCTACCTTATTAAAAAACTCTTTAATCTGCTTTTCTTTCTCCCTGGAAAAGTCTGTGGGGTTTAACTCCAGGTCTGGAAACTCACTCATCACGGGAAACCCGTTCTCTGTGACTTCCTGAGCTTTATCACGATTGCAGGACAGCAGGCGAGCCCTGTACAAGCTTATATCCAGTACATAATAACTCAGCCCGCGATTCACACCCATAATCAGGTCACGGGTAGCAAAAGTTTTGTCAATAATAAGCCGCTCTCTTACCCTGAAAGGAATGTCCACAATTTCAGCGATATTCTTGTTAACGAATAAAGCCAATCCGTCCAAAGTACGGCTGATATCTACCCTGGCAGCAAGATCTTTTATTTTTTCAACAAGCTCATTGGAGTCTCTTTTCCCCAGCTCCTGCTCCAATTTGTCAGAAGCCTCCCTGACCATCTTTTTCAAGCGAATTGCATTTTTCTGGTTATCCGGTGCTGTCCTGTAAGTAGGAAAGATGAGGGATACACACGGATAAGTCTTTTCCTGCATCAACCTGTCTAACAAAATCTTGTCCATACACTTGGTTTTAATGAAAATTATAAATAAAACATCTAATTTAGCCAAAACGCCTATGAAAATCAAATGTTTTAATACTTATTCACAGCTGTGACTTTATAACATAAACGGCTATTAAAAAATAATATTTCCATCCTTGCACCTCCCTGCTTGTAAAATATCAACAACCTTTTGCCCTGGCAATTTCTGGCCGAGCTGATTATTTTTTATCATGTTGAACCAAGAGAATTAAATTATATTTTTGCAACTGTTGCTCACAAAAATCTACTGCAGTGAATACGCCTCTGTTTATTGCCCGAAAAATGGGTGCAGAAAAGAAAAAACTTACCGGACTGGTAAAAATCATTGCCATCCTCTCCATTTCACTGGGTTTGGCTGTTATGATACTGGCCATTTCGGTAGTTACAGGCTTTCAATCAGAAATTCGCAATAAAGTCATCGGGTTTGGTTCACACATTCAAATCAGCAACTTTGACTACAACGTCTCCTACGAAACCAGACCCGTAAACAAAGATCAGGCAATGATTGATGAGCTGGAAAAAGTTGAGGGTGTCAGACATATACAATCATATACCACCAAACCAGGCATCATTAAAACCCACGATGAAATACACGGAGTTATTTTTAAGGGAATTGGCAGCGACTACGACTACACCTTTTTTGCCGATAAGATAACCAGTGGTAAAATGGTGGCATACAGCGATACTGCACGAAGTAACGACATCATTATTTCAGCTTATATCTCCAGACTGCTGCAGCTGGAAGTGGGTGATGATGCCATATTGTATTTCATCCAGGAGCCGCCCAGGGTGCGCAGGTTTACCATTGCCGGTATCTATGAAACCGGGCTGGAAGAGTTGGACAAAATTTTTGTGCTGGGAGACATGCAACATTTGCAAAGACTTAACAACTGGGATGACAACCAGGTAGGCGGCATTGAAATCCTCATTGATAATTACCGGCAAACCGCAGAGGTGCAACAGAAGGTTTTGGATATTATTCCATACACACTCAACTCAAAAACAATCCAGCAGGTCTACCCGCAAATCTTTGACTGGCTTAATTTGCTGGATATGAATGTGTATGTAATCATTGTAATTATGATCCTGGTAGCGGGTATTAATATGATAACCACACTTTTGATTTCGGTGCTGGAAAAAACAAACCTCATCGGCATCCTCAAGGCCCTGGGCTCCACCAACAAAATGATCAGAAGTGTATTTCTGTATCATGCCGGTTTCTTGATTGCCAGGGGGCTTCTCCTGGGAAATACCCTGGGAATTGGTCTTGCACTGATTCAGAAGTACACCGGTTTTATCAAGCTTTCTCAGGAATCCTACTTTGTGGATGTGGTGCCCATAAACTTTAACCTGTTATACATCCTGGGGGTGAATGCAGGTACATTTATAGTTTGTATGCTAATGCTTATTATTCCAAGTTATATTATCTCCAGGATATCTCCCGTAAAAGCCATAACATTCCGGTAATTTACATCTTAGTAATCCCAAAAGATTGTTTTGCTCGTGATATGGAGTTACTCCTCAACTTTACACCCCACACAAACCATATCAGCTAAGATTGTAACCCGTTAATGTCAGGCATTAAAACTACCAGCTAACCGTAAGAGTTAGTATCTCTGGCCTGCCACAGAGTTTTCGTATAACACAAAGATGACGGCTTGGTTTTCTGGTGATTTTTTATTATCTTTAAGAGTGTCAGAGAACACAAAATGAATTGTTCGAGTTACTTACGAATAAGCAAGGTCATGAAACAAACATTATTATTATTCGCTTTAATCTGGGTTTTGACCGGCTTATCGCCAGGCTCTGCCCAGGTGTTGCACAAAGTGACTGTGCTTGATAGCTCTTTTGATCCACCCGCTTTAACCATCAATGTGGGTGATACAGTTTTATGGGAAGTAGATTCATCCATAAACCATACAGTAACCAGCGGAGAGGGCTGTACACACGATGATATTTTTGATTCTGGTTCACTGGGAAATGGAGAGACATTTTACTTCGTATTCACCGGAGAAGGCAGTTTCTCCTATTATTGCATCCCTCATTGCGGTGCTGGAATGACAGGAGAAGTTTTTGTGGAAGATGCCAGCACAAGTATTTCAGAAACCCAACTGACAGACCGAAACCCTGTCCGAAATGTTTTATTACACCCCAACCCAGCTGCAGAGCAAGCCAACCTGAGCTTTCAATTGTTTAAAGGAGGAGTATTATCCGTTGAAATCAGAGATATAACCGGCCAAAAAACACAAATGGTCCTGCAGCAAGAGGTTACAGCAGGAGAACATAATATCACTCTCCCTACAAAAGACCTTGCAAGTGGTATTTATATTTTGCAGTTGCGATTTAATAACAATTTACACAATGTAAGCAAGCTTGTCAAAAGATAGCCACATTAATCAATTCCCGGATGTTTAAGCACAAACAATCCCTCAAACAGGAAATATTTCATTTTCCTGTTTCTTATTTGCCTTACCTTCAACCTCTTACAAAATTGTTTTCCATAAAAAAAGTCCGGATGGGAATGAATATCCCATCCGGATTTTTTTTAAGACTGTAATATTTAAAGAATGTCTAATAGTAAAAGTGGATACCCATCATCAGAACAACAGGCCAATACTTAGGATATACTGCCTGGGGCGGGTATCAAAATCATATTCTCTTTCGCCGATTTCAATGGAATCACCAAGCCGGCTGAGGTTATTTTCATATTTAAAATCCAGGGCAATATTACCCAGGTTGATACCTACACCCAGCTGAAAACCAAAAGTAGCCGGATTAAAACGCTCTTTAAAACCTGCTTCATCAGGCAAGTCGGATGATTTGTTCAGCAGGATAGAAGCTACCGGTCCCGCACCGAGCCTCAATGGCCCGAAACTGGTGCCCACCAGTACAGGGATATCCATTTTGCGAAAACGTTGCTTGTAATAGTCATCTTCCATACCCTGGCGTTGCAGCACCAAATCGTTGCTGGTAGATACAAAAAGCAATTCGGGCTGGATAAATATACCCATAAGCCGTATCTGACTCATTACACCCACATGAAAACCGGTATTGGCATCACTCAAAGATCGGATGCTTGATTCACCATGCTCATTAAGTTCATAGGTTTTTTCAGGAAGTGAGGAAAAGTTCATCCCTCCTCGAAGCCCAAAAGAAACCTGCGCCTGGGAAGCCTGCACAAGAAAAAATGCTATCAAAATCAAAAATACTTTTTTCATACCTTTAAAAATTTGATGTTTAAATATCCTCCAAAAGTGATAACTGCAGTTTTTCGACGAGAGCAATTACCTATGTGCTCCAAACAACCAACAAACATGCCATAAAATAACATCAGGAGTTGTTATGGAGAATACGCAATTTCTCTTCAAGGATGGCGATATCTGTTTTGGCCTTTTCAATTTTGCTTTCAAACTCCGACTTCAAGACATCAGCTTTTTTTGAAGACGCAAAAAAGCCAATATTGTTTTCCCACAATTGGATATCACTTTTAAGGGCATTGATTTTATTGGCCACAAAGCTTTTTTCTTTGTAAATGATATTATCCGCATTGGGTGAGTCTTTCATTTTTTCAACCTTGTTTTTAAAGCTCAGGGTTGACTTTGCTTTACGGCTGATATTGAGCTTATCAAACTGTTCGTTAATGGCTTTTCTAAACTCACTTTGGATGTTATCTTTTTCTTTAAAAGGAACATGCCCTATTTCCATCCACTGGCGCTGAAACTCCTTGAGTGTGGCAAGGTTTTCGTTGTTATCCTGGGAATATTGATGACTTCTAACCTGTTGGATAAGTTCTTTCTTTTTCGCCAGGTTTTCTGCCTGCTTTTCGCCAATATTGGCAAAATAATCGGCCTTACGGTTGAAAAACTCATCACAGGCAGCCCTAAATCTTTTCCAAACCTTATCCGAGAATTTTTTAGGGACAGGCCCAATCTTCTTCCATTGCTTTTGCAAGGCAATTAGCTCATCGGTGGTTTGTTTCCAATCTTCACTATCCTTGAGCGCCTCGGCCTGAACACAAAGGTTTAGTTTTTGGTTGTAATTTTCTGTTTGCTCTTCTTTATAGCGGGCAAAAAACGCTTTCTTTTTCTTAAAAAAGATATCAAGAGCTGTCCTGAACCTTACCCATACTTCATCGTTCACCTTGGGCGGAGCAAAACCGATGGTTTTCCAAACCCTGAAAAGCTCATTAACTTTATCGGTAGTTTCCTGCCATTGACGAGGGGATTCAGAAGTAAGCGTAGCCAACTCCTCCGCTTTTTCGCAAAGCACTACTTTGGCTGCATAATTTTTCTTTTGCTCTTCTCTAAGATTTTCATAATAGCCCTGACGCCTGTCGTTGAGTGCATCTGAAGCAGCCTTAAAGCGGTCCCACAGTTCATCCTTTTTATCTTTGGGAACAGGTCCGGTTTCTTTCCAGGCATCGTGCAATTTTTGCAACTTGCGGAAAGATTTATTGACAGATTGCTCCAGCAAGAGCTCCTCTGCCTTTTCACACAATTCTGTTTTGATTTCAAGGTTTTTCTTTAGATCGAGATCACGCAACTCTTTGTTGATCTTAACCTTATCAAAAAACTTTTCCACAAGAAAGTGATAGTTGTTCCAAAGGGTGTTTTTCGACCCTTGGGGAACGGGTCCTATACCGCGCCATCTCTCCTGCAGTTCCTTGAAAACATCATAGGTTTTTTTCAGCTCTTC
>SLQX01000130.1 GCA_007131245.1 Bacteroidales bacterium | reverse complement strand
CGGGGCATAATCAAGCGTGTTTTCATAGTCGCCCTGCAGAACCACTACGTTTTTGAGCAAATAGCTTGCCGCAAGAATGTTTTGGGCATTGCAGATTTGGGGGTTTTTATACCTGCCAAAGGGCACATTAAAATGATTGTTCCTGTTTACCCGGTAAAGACCATTAAAGCATGTTCTGTTCAGGAATATCAACTGTGATGTTTGGGTAATTGCATCTTGCGTTTGAAGGTTAAAAGTCTCCCTGATTTTCAAGTAATAATCTTTTTGAGCATCGTGACTGCTCAGCGCTTTGTATTGATATTCAAGGTTTTTAAGCTGATCGATGAGGGTCTTAGGGTTTTCTTTAATGACCTTATAGGCTTGAGTGAGGTTGGAGTTGGAGTCGTTGATGATTACATTTTGGGTTTGAGGATAATTCTTCAAAAACCAAAAGAGTACTGCACCCCCGCCAACAAATGGCTCCACATACGTAAGTTTGTTGTCAGAAAACGCCCTGGAAGGAAAAGCGGACGCTATGGCGGGAATAAGTTGTGTTTTCCCGCCGGCCCATTTTAAAAAGGGCTTGGTAGCATCCATATCAAAGGGGATTTGCATTTTGTTGTGCAAAGTGATCTCTTAAATAATAAAATGAGGTTGTTTGTTTGCTTATGGATGCAAAGATAGCTGAAATAGGCGGACTTTGGATTTTTGGATGGTTGATGCCAGATTTATTGCCAAGAGTTAATTATTATGTATGTGATATAGGTTTGCCAACAAAAATAATAAGTGCGGTTTTACCTCCGTTCAAGGTGGGTTGCAACACACTCGTTCAAATAGACTTGTGGTCCTTAGTTTTTATTTCTTCATGTTGTTGCTCCTGAAAATGATTTATATTTGCTTTGCCTTTTGGGCATGATGCTCTGGCAGCTATTTGATAATGCACAAGTGTACCTGTTTTTCATAATGGGTTGGTGCACAGCTTACTATGCCATATGCACTGATCGCATTATTGGCAATGTGCCAGTCTGCACCGCTGATGAAAGTAAAAAAACCAAAACCTTTGATATCATGAAGTATTTTTCACAATTGTTTCTTACCGTATTCTTTTCCATTGTATGTATTACTCTTCAGGCGCAGTTGTTTGAGGATTTTGAGGAGGGAGAGAAAGACTCTTACGAGTCGTTTGCCATTGAACTTGCCAGTGGTGAGTGGATGTTTGACGATGCGGTGATAGGTAGCCATGCCAGCGATAATAGCAACGGGCAGCAGTCGGCACGTATCAGGGATGGGTTTATTGCCATGGAGTTTGACTACCCCAATGGCATGAGCGAAGTATCTTTTTATGCAGCCAACTTTGGAAGTGATACAGGGGGGGCTGTGCAATTGAGCTATTCTGCTGATGGGGGAGAGAGCTGGACGCCTATCGGCGAGCCGGTGAGCCTTGGTGATGATCTTGAGCAATATGCTATCCAGGAGAATGTGGAGGGTGATGTGAGGTTGCGATTTGAAAAAGTTTCCGGGGTCCGTATCAACATTGATGATGTACTCATCAGCGATTACATTGAAACCACCCAGGAACCCTCATTGTTGTTGCGCATCAATGAGATTCCCTATCCCAACCAAAGTACATTTGATTTTGGACTGAATACCGGTACGGTTAGTGCTGCATTGCAAATCCGCAATACAGGCCTGGAAGAATTAGTTGTTTCTTCAAACCATATTTCGGGAGATGAGTTTACCGTGGAAGGCGATCTCAATGTGTCTCTCGCCCATATGGAGACGGCCCATTTCACCCTTCATTATGAATCAGATACCCCGGGGTTTAAAGAGGAGTTGTTGAGCTTAGTTACCAATGATCCTGAGAATCAGTTTTACACTTTGGGTTTGATAGCCCAGACCCTCGATACCAGTGGGCCTGTTGCCATTGCTGACGCACGGCAGCTGCCCCAGAGCAGTGAAGTCACAGTGGCAGGCTGGGTTACTGTGGCAGATCAGTTTGCCGGGCCAGTGTATTTCCAGGATGAGACTGCCGGTATAGCCTGGTATAACGGCGATTTGATGGCTGAAGAGTATCTGGTTGGAGCCGCTATTGGAGACTCAATAGTAGTTACAGGCGAAGTGGGTAATTTCAACAATCTGCTACAGATAGTCAACGATACCGAATTTGAAGTTTTCCCTGATGCCAACCGGGAGATTGAACCTGAAGAGATTACCATTGCACAAATGAACGGAGGGGACTTTGAAGGCTTGCTGGTACGGATCGAAAATGTTGAGTTTGAAGAAACCGGTGTATTTGCCGGGGCCACCAACTACAACATCATGGATGATACAGATGAAGGGGAGTTGCGCATTGACAATCACACCAATATACCCGGCACAGTAATCCCCAATAGCCCTGTGGAGGTAACAGGGGTGGCCGGCAGGTTTTATCACACTCACCAAATCCTTCCGCGCTTTAACGAAGATATTGAGATTTTAGTCGGGCCCATTATTTTGTCGGCACCTCCCTATGAGGTCTCAGCCACATCACAATCCATAACCTTTGAATGGGAAACCAGGCACGAGGGTCATTCGGAGGTTCGCTACGGAACCACCCCTGATATGGAGTTGGGCTATGAAATGGATGAAAATCACAAAACACATCATCAAATCACCCTTACAGGATTGGAGCCAGCCACTACTTATAAAGTCCAGCTGCGATCGGCTTTTGATGCCGACACCAGTGCCACCAATCTTTATATCAGCTCAACAGGATCACCGGCTGGCACCACCGGTGAAATTCATGCTTTCTTCAACAAGGATGTGGAGCAAGAATTGGCTACTTTCCGGGAAGCAGATGAAAATGTGGATTTTAGCCAAAAGCTTATTGAGTATATCCAAATGGCAGAGCATACGGCAGAGTTTGCCTTTTACAATATCAGCGGTTCTGTGGGCGGGACTATTGCAGATGAGTTAATGGCCGCCCATGACCGGGGAGTGGATGTTCGGGTCATCGTTTCCGGCCACACAGGAAGTGAAAATGCCATTGTCAGTCAATTGAGCCAGGCAGGTGTAAAAGCCGTGCAAAGCATAGGCAATGCGCAAATGCACAATAAGTTTGCAGTTATTGATGCCCATCACAGCGATCCCGCACGCACATTTGTCATTACCAGCTCGTGGAATGCCACGGATCAGGGAACGTACAACCAGTTTCAAAATATGGTTGTGGTGCAGGATGTTGCAGTGGCCAGGGCCTACTGGCGTGAATTTAACCAGATGTGGGGCGCTGATGCCGGAGAATTTAACAGCCATCAGGCACGATTCAGCTACGAAAAAAGCATTGTTAATCCAACGGTTTTTTGGGTTGGGGAAGATGAAACACAGATAGAGGTCTATTTCAGTCCGCAAGCCAATGCTGAAGCACAAATCATCCGGACACTCTTGTCGGCGGAAGAAAGCATTCACCTGGCTCTGAATCTCATAACCCGGCCCACCCTTGTCAATTCCATGCTTAGCAGGTTTGAAGAAGGAGTTGCTGTGCATGGGGTGATTGGCTCCATTGGAGAACAGGGGAGTCAGTTTGGCTCCCTGGAAACCTGGGCCGATGTCCACCATTTTTCACAGGCACAGTTTGGCCTGCTTCACCACAAATATGCCATCATCGATGGCCTGGATGGCAGTTTTGATTCCAAGGTCATTACAGGGTCACACAACTGGTCTTCCAATGCCAACTTCGTCAACGATGAAAACAATATGATCATCCATAACTCTCGTGTGGCCAATGAATACTTCCAGGAGTTTGCTGCAAGGTACTGGCAGGCCGGGGGAACAGAAGAGTTTGAAGTGACCACTTCGGCAGAGGAGCAGGGCACCACATTGGAGCAGCAAGGGCCGGAGTTGTATACCTTTCCCAACCCTTTCAGGCACTCCACTAACATTGGGTTTAGCCTGGATGTTGCACAGCAAATAAGCATCAGGGTATATGACATCACCGGACGTCTTGTGGCAACACCCGCTGCAGAACAGTTTTGGGAAGATGGTACACACACTGTGCAATGGGATGCATCAAATATGGAGAGTGGTGTATATTTCTGCCGTTTATACCTGGAGCGGGGCCAGGTGGTTTCACAAAAAATGATGGTTATGGAGTGATAACCGGGTACACCATGGTTATCATCAATACAAATCCATCTGGTAGCGTTTGTCTGCTTTCATCTTTCTTAGATATTCTTTGGATTCATCGGGGGTAAGCTTACCTTGGGTGGCCACTATCTTCTCAAGGCAGGTTTTTACGTCGCGTCCCATTGTCCTTTTGTTGCCGCAAAGGTAAATCACTGCATCTTTGTTTTGAATCCAGTGGAAAATCTCTTTGCGATGAGCAAACAAATGATCTTGCACATAAACTTTTTTGTCTGAATCACGTGAAAATGCTGTATTGAGCCTGGTAAGCAATCCACTGGATTGATAGTCTAATAGCTCGTTTTTGTATAGAAAGTCACTTTCCTGGTGTCTGTCACCAAAAAACAACCAGTTTTCACCTTTGGCCCCTTTATGATTTCGTTCCTGCAGGAATGCTCTGAAAGGAGCGATACCTGTGCCGGTGGCAATCATGATTATGGGTTTGTTGCTATCTTCAGTGAGTCTGAACTTTTCGTTGGCTTCGAGGGCCAGGGGTATTGAATCGCCTTCTTCTACCCTGTCGGAAAAAAAGGTGGAGCTCACACCCATATGATTTCTGCCATTGACAGAATATTCAACCAGCCCCACTGTCAGGTGTAACTGCCCTGGCAGTGCTTGTGGGCTTGAAGCTACCGAGTATAAGCGGGGAGCGAGGTTGCGCAATAATGGCAAAAAGTCATTGTGATCTACAGGGGCCGGAAAATCCTGCACCATGTCCACTACATCACGGTCTTTACAGTATTTCTCTGACTTTTCAGGGTCAGCCACCAGGTTGTTCAGCTTGCTGTTGTTAGTGAGTTTGGCATATTTTTCCAACACTACCGGGGTAAGCATTGTTATTTCATAGTTGGTAACCAATGCATCTTTCAGTAGTTTTTTCTGAATCCCCGACGTAACCACAGCCGATTTGTCAAAATTCATTACTTTAATCAGTTTGTCGGCCAATTGGCGGGCGTTGTTCAGGTAAATGCCAAAGGAGTCGCCGGGATAAAACTCTTCATTGAAACTTTCCATGGAGAGTTCCAGGTGAATGGTTCTTTTGGGGTAACCGGGGTGGGTTAGAAGCTTTTTTTTCAAGACCTTGGCGTAAAAAGCGTTTTCAAAATCAGATTCTCGTTTATTGATTTCAAAAGAAAAGACTTTGCCCGGTTCTACACCCCGGGCCGGAAGTATGTTTTCAAATGCTTCTACGGCTTTCCGTGCCCAGGATTTTGCATTTTCCTCATAATCAATATCGCATTCCACCATGGGCGAAATTTCGGTGGCACCCAACTCCAGGAACCTTTTCCTGAAGTCGTTTCCGGTTTTGCAAAAGTCTTTGTAACTGCTGTCGCCCAGTGCCAGCACACTAAACTTCACCTTTTCCATGGAGGGCGCCTGGTTGCTGTGCATGAAATGATAGAAGTTTTCCACCACTGTGGGAGGGTCCCCTTCACCATGGGTGCTAACGGCCAGTAAGATGTTTTTCACTACGGAAAAATCTTCGGGGTTAAGGGTGTTAAGGTCTGCAAGTTGGCATTGCATGCCCAGGTAAGCTGCATAATCCCTGGCCAGTTCGGCGGCCGCACGTGAGTTGCCTGTGCGGCTACCATACATCACGTGCAGCACTTCGGTGTTGTTATGATTGGGTGGGGTTTTCCGGGTGATTTGCTTTTGGGATACGGTTGGGCTATTGTTGGTGTTTTCTGACAATTCTTGTACATCCATGTTTTCGCTACTTTTTACATTTCTACATTATGGTCATTGACTGATGAGGCAACGGCTGGGGTGCCAATGCTTGCTTCACTTAGTTGATCCACCCAGGTGGCTTTGGGGTGGTAATGCATAAAAAAGGGTTTGAAGGTTTTGCGGTAGTCACGGTGTCGGGCATATTGCATCATAAAGTATTTGTTGCCATCGATAGGGCTGTCCACCACTCCCAGTATATGAACTTTCCCTTTGTCTGCAGACATGACCGGCCCGGTGACTGTTTTGGCGAAGCTACCGCTTTCGCGGATGGCCTGCTGGTAAATTTGATAAACCTCTGCAAGAGGGATGCTGAAATAGTCGTAGGGGCCTGTTTCTCTTTCCACAAACATATAATAGGGAATCATTCCCAGCCTTACCTGGGTCTTCCACATTCTTGCCCAGTCGTTGCTGTTGTCGTTAATGTGTTTGATGATGGGCGACTGGGTTCGTATCTCGGCGCCCGTTTCCCTGATGTTATGAATGGCTTGTTGAACCACTTCATTATCCAGTTCATTGGGGTGGTTAAAATGGCCCATGAGTGAAAGGTGGAAGCCGCTGTCAGTAATTTTTCTGAATAGTTGAAGAATATCATTGGCTTCCGGGTTAAATTCGGGCAAATATGTAAAGGGCCAGTAGCTAATGGATTTGGTGCCAAAGCGAATATTTTCAAGGTTTTTTACTCCGGATTCAAGCAGGGCATCGACGTATTTTGTCAGCTCGCTGGGACTCATTACCATAGGATCGCCCCCGGTGAAAAGTATTTCATTGATATCTTCGTTGCGTCGAATGTATTCTATGATTTTGTTGATTTCACGCATGGAGAATTTTAAATCCAGGTCTTTGGTAAACTGGGGCCACCTGAAGCAAAAAGTACAGTGGGCATGACAAGTTTGCCCCTGGCTGGGGAAAAAGAGGATGATGTCTCTGTATTTGTGTTGGGCTCCGGTTAGCTCCTCTCCATCAAGGACCGGAACATTGGTCATTTGCTGGGCAGGGTGTGGATTCATTTCCATTCGGATGTTGTAGATGGTCTTTTTGATTTCCAGTTCGCTATGTCGACCGTCCTTAACTTTCAGCATCCTTTCGTACTGATCAGCTGTGAGCATTTCTTTTTTGGGGAAGTTTAAGGTATAAATGGGGTCTTGCTGGTAGTTTTCCCAATCAATCAGGTAATCAGTAACGTAGTTATTGGTTTTAAACGGAATAACACTTGATACAATATCGATTTCTTTTTTGGCTTCTTCGGGTAGGTAATTCATGTATTCTATATCTCTGTAGTTTCTGGAGTTATAGGTGATAAATCTCATAAGGCTCCTCTTTTTTGTTTGTGATTAAAATAGCTTGAATTAAACGTTTAAGTACAAATATACCTGTTTGGTGGCTGATATCCTAGTTTATTCAGTCTAAATAAAAATAAAATTTGATCAATAATAAGTGTAGTTTCGATGAGTTAAAATGCATTTATTCAGTGTCTTGCATCAAGATAAATAAATCTAAACAAAAAAAGGGTGGGATAAAGAAAAGAAAGCAGTGATACTGTGTGGGCTATCATCGAATGTCCAAATTGGCTCATTCGTCTTCCGGTTAGTTTATCTATTTAAAGGGTTGGGTATCTTTTCATCCATGCCCTGTTTGATATGCATATCTCTGGTAATAATTTTTATCTATCAAAACAATTACAGGGAATCAACTGCTTACTTTAAACAATTGTCATGGATTGAATGTATATTTACAGCCGGTTACACAGTGATTCATTTTGTTTAAATCAATTTTGCAGGCATATTCCTGCCCGTTTGTTATCCATCTGTTTCTGATTTCTAACCAGGAACTTTTTTCAAACCCTAAAAGATTTTCCCATGAGCAAAAAACGATTGATTACCACAGTACTATGGTTGTCCCGTCTCTTATTCGGGGTGGTTTTTGTTTTTTCCGGCTTTGTCAAAGCCATTGATCCACTGGGGTCTGTATACAAATTTCAGGATTACTTTTTGGCGTTTAACATGGAATGGCTATTCCCAACAGCATTGCCTTTGGCTGTTTTGATGAGTAGCCTGGAGTTTGTCATTGGAATGGCGGTTTTGCTGGGTGTTAAAATGCGGTACACTGCATGGGGTGGATTATTGTTTATGGCTTTTTTTACACCACTAACCCTTTACATAGCCATTATGGATCCGGTGTCTGATTGTGGTTGTTTTGGTGATGCTTTGATCATCAGTAATTGGGCTACATTTTATAAGAACCTTTTTATATTAGCGGCCTCTGTGTTCATATTTAACTATCGTCATCAGGTAAAACCCCTGTGGAGTGAGAATAAAGACTGGTATGTTCTGGCTTTACTGTTCCTGCTTATTGTGTGGCTGTCCGTTTATTGTCTCCGGAATTTGCCGGTTATTGATTTTAGGCCATGGAAGGTAGGAAATAATATAGCGCAAATGATGGAGCCTGTCCAGGAAGAAGAGGCTGAGTTTTACTTTGTGTACCGTAATACCACTTCGGGCGAGGAGAAAGAGTTTGATATGGATGATCTTCCGTCTGCTGATGAGGGATGGGAGTTTGTGGATCGCAGGAAGAACGTGATACGCGAATACATTGAGGCTCCTGTTGATGACTTTGTTATCCAGGACGAAGAAGGGTTTGACCTGACAGAGATTTATCTGGGAAATCCAGATTACCAGTTTATCTTGGTGGCCTATGATTTGAACAATACTCACAAGGGTGCTTTTGAGGATCGCATCCACTCTTTTGCCTCCAGCGCCAAAGCTGATGGATGGTCCTTTATCGTTTTAACAGGAAGTTCATTGCCTGATATTCAAAACTTCAGGGAGGAGCTGCAGGCCGACTACCCTTTTTACCAGGCTGACGAAGTTAAGTTAAAAACCATCATACGGAGCAACCCAGGGATGTTATTGATGAAGGACTGGGTGGTACTTGACAAATGGCACCACAGGAATATTCCAATCTACCAGGAAGTAAAAGAGAAGCATATGGATTAATCTTCCGTAAACCATGGGTTAGGTGTCTTTTCGTAATAATCCGGGCCGGAAGTTTGTTGGAAACCCCTGCAAAACAAGCAAAATTTAAAAGTTAAAATGAGCAATATGCGCTTTTATTTGTTGAACTTGTTGAGATGATGTGGATAGTTAACATGAAATAAATAAATGATGGGGGATATGCCAGGTACAATTGAACTTACGGCTTTTGCTAAGGATACTCTTAAAGGGCTGTTGGCAGAGGAAAAGTATTTATTGCCTAAGTATTTTTATGATGAAAGGGGGAGCCAGATATTCTGCGACATCATGCGAATGCCCGAATATTATCCAACATCCTGTGAGTATGAGATTTTTGAACAACAATCCGGCGCCATATGTGATATGATAGAACCGGGGCAGGGTGCCCTGGAGGTTTTGGAGCTGGGACCTGGCGACGGGCTCAAGTCGCGGTTGTTTTTAAAATCGCTATATGGCAGGAAACCGGACCTGGGTTATGTGCCAGTGGATATTTCAGCGCATGCTTTGCAGTATCTTCGATGCAAGTTGCAGGATGAACTTCCCGGTTTACAAGTAAATGAAAAGGCCGGGGATTTTTTTCATGTGATGAAACAGTTTGCCGGCGGCAATGGGATATCCCGGGTTATTCTTTTCCTGGGGAGCAATATTGGCAATTTTTATCCCGAAGAAAAAAAGAACTTTCTTACCCTGCTATCCGCAATGACCAATAAAGGGGACAAGGTTTTGATGGGTTTTGACCTGAAAAAATCTCCCACTGTTATACAAAATGCCTACGACGATCCTGCCGGAAATACAAGAGCGTTTAATCTTAACCATCTTTTACGTATAAACCGGGAGCTAGACGGCGATTTTGACCCGGAAGCTTTTGAGCACTGCGCCAGTTATGATCCCGTATCGGGGGCCATGAAAAGCTTTTTGGTGAGCAAAAAAGAACAGAAGGTACATTTGGCAAGAGTGGACACAACCATCGTTTTCCATAAGTGGGAGCCTGTTTATATGGAACTTTCCCGGAAATTTTCTCCGGCAGATATTAAAAAGATCGCCAAAGATTATGGGTTTAATGTTTTACACCACTTTACGGACCAGCGCAATTACTTTACGGTTAGTTTATGGGTGAAGGACTAAAGGGAGATGATTTTTTCCGGTGAAATATGCCTTGACTTTCCCCTTGAGCTGATGTTCATTGATTGAAAGTGGGATATGAACCGGATGAGCGATTGCTCTCTTGTTAATACAACATTATTTTGGATAAGATAAAAAAACGAATCAAAATCTCTTTTATATGGAAAGCACAATGAATGAAGTCTCGACTGCAGAACTGCAGGATTTACTGAAAAACGATTTATGCGAAGTGGTAGATGTACGACCCACAGAGGCATACAATGGATGGCAGCTACGCAATGAATCCAGGGGTGGCCATATACGTGGTGCGCGAACTTTACCGGCAAAATGGGCTGACCTCATCGATTGGATAGAGATTGTGCGCTACAAAGAAATACTACCCTATCATAAGATTGTGCTATATGGTTATGATGAATCAGAGGTGGAAAAAGTTGCAGAAAGGTTCCGGGGCGCTGGTTACACGGATATAAATATCTACAAAGGCTTTTTGAGTGATTGGTCTCCCAATGAAGATCTTCCCATGGACCGCATGGCAAGGTATGCTCATTTGGTATACCCTGCCTGGTTGAGCACACTTATCGCAGGAGGGCAACCTCCACATTATGACAATGGGAACAACTATGTGATTTGTCACAGTCACTACCGTAATTATGATGATTACTTACAAGGCCATATACCTGGTGCGATTGCTTTGGACACCCGTGAACTGGAAGACTCAGAAACATGGAACCGGCGCTCACCGCTAGAGCTTAAACAAGCCCTTGAAAAACATGGCATTACCAGCGAAACCACAGTGATACTTTACGGGCGGTATTCTTATCCCAATACGGATGATCCTTATCCGGGCAGTGCTGCCGGACAGCTTGGCGCTATTCGTTGTGCCATGATTATGATGTATGCGGGTGTGCACGATGTAAGGGTGCTCAATGGAGGTGTTGCCAGTTGGGAGGCCGAAAACCTACCCCTTTCCACTGGAGAAGAAATGCCTGTGCCTGTATCTGACTTTGGTGTTGATATACCAGCCCGTTCTGATTTGATTGTAGATCTGGAAAAAGCAAAGCAGCTTATTGAAGACAAAGATGGGGATATCGTTTGCACACGTAGTTGGCCCGAATACCTTGGAGAGGAAAGTGGATACAACTACATTGAAAAAAGGGGGCGTATTCCCGGTGCAGTTTACGTAAATAATGGTTCCAATGCTTATCAGATGGAGAATTACCAAAACCTGGATTACACCACCCGTGAGTTTAACGAAATCGTTAAAATGTGGAAAGATGCAGGGGTGCAGCCTCATAAGCATCTGGCATTTTATTGCGGAACCGGATGGCGGGGCAGTGAAGCCTGGTTCAATGCATGGTTGCTGGGATGGCCAAAGGTATCGGTTTTTGACGGTGGATGGTTTCAGTGGAGTAGTGATCCTGAAAACCCCATTGAGTCAGGGGTTCCTGATGACATGAGCCCGCCGGTCATTTCCTAAGGTTTACGTTTCTTTTGAAAAAAATCAACCAGGAGCGCCTTGCACTCCCCCTCTTTGACACCTGTTGTAAGCTGGGTTTTGGGGTGCAATATACCTTTGGAATATCGGGTGAACCCCCGTTTTTTATCCATGGCACCCATAACAATTTTTCCGGTTTGTGCCCATTGGCTGGCACCTGCACACATGACACAGGGTTCAAGGGTAACGTAAAGGGTGCAGTCGATAAGGTATTTTCCGCCCAGGTGGCTGGCGGCAGCCGTGATGGCCTGCATTTCAGCATGGGCAGTCACATCATTGAGCCGCTCGGTGAGGTTATGCGCCCTGGCAATAATTTGGTTTTGGCAAACAATAACTGCTCCTACGGGGACCTCATCCATATCATAGGCCTGCCGGGCCTCTTTCAGGGCTTCTGTCATGAAGTATTCATCAGAAAAAATATTCAGGGCCATTTGTTTTTGAAGTAAAAATAAGCATTGCCTTTCAAATGATAGCTATCTGGCCCCCAAAACTTTCCCATCTTAATGCAGGTGAGCAGCAAATGGGTCACCCTGGTGATGATTATATTTTTAACAATGGTGTGGGCTTTGGGCGCTGTTCTTCTGAACTTTTTGATAACTCTATAGTTGTTTGTTTGGGTTGCTTTGTAATTTTTATAATGCTGGTACAGACAACAATTGCTATTGCAACCCAACTGACATAAATACCCCGTGCAGGTTGCTGGCTCCAATGGGTCACCAGGATAAAGACGAGCGTGTTATTCTCACTACATGTATTTGCTCCGGGGATCACGTTAAAAAATGGAACCAAAAGATGAATAAAGTGTACCCTGTTAAGATTATTGCAAACACCTCCATTGCTCCCAATACATGGCTTTTGCGGTGTAACCGGATGTGGGAATTCGAGGCAGGCCAGGTAGTTGGTATTTCTTTTCATCCTGATGATGAACCCCGTCTTTACAGTATTGCCAGCGGGACTCAACACCATGAGGTTTGGATTTTGTACACTGTTAAGCCTGGTGGCTTGCTCACACCCCAGCTTTCTACACGGAATAAAGGGGATACCATTTACATGACTGACCCTTTTGGCAACTTTGTGTGCCGCGAAGACAAAGCTGTTTGGATTGCCACGGGTACCGGTATTGCTCCCTTTGCTTCCATGTTTTTTTCGGGGCAGCATACAAAGAAAAAGCTTATCCAGGGTAGCCGCAGCAAAGATGGGTTGTATTTCCACGATTTTTTTTACTCGGAGCTTGGGCGAGATTATCAGCCATGCTGCAGTCGCATCGGGGAAGAAGGGTGTTTCAGAGGGAGGGTAACCGATTACCTGGCAAACCTTGAAATGATAGATGCTGAAATTCCTTATTATCTTTGTGGTTCAGCCGAGATGGTAGTGGATGTTCGTGATCTTCTTATAGCGCGCGGCGTCCCTTTTGAGCGTATTATGGCTGAGATATTTTTTTAATCTTTTCTTTCAAAACCCATTCATGTATGAAAGACCTTATAGGCAAAGAGCCCTTGTTTGGTAAAACCCTTTCAGAGCTTGAGCAAATGGTGCTTAAGCTGGAAATGCCCAAATATACTGCATCACAGATTGCAGACTGGCTTTATAAAAAAGAGGTAAGCAGTATAAATGCCATGAGCAATATCTCTAAAGTTCACCGGGACAAACTGCAGGAAAACTTTGTTTTTGGCTTGTCAGACCCGGTTAAAGAGCAGGCTTCGGTGGATGGCACCAAAAAGTACCTGTATCGATCGCATGTGGGAAAGTTTATAGAGGCAGCCTACATTCCTGAAAGAAATCGCAACACCCTTTGTGTATCATCCCAGGTTGGGTGCAAGATGGGCTGCCTGTTTTGCATGACCGGGAAACAAGGTTTCCAGGGGCAGTTGAGTGCTGGTGAAATTGTCAATCAAATCCGTAGTCTGCCCGAGCGCCATCAGCTTACCAATATCGTTTATATGGGTATGGGAGAGCCTTTCGATAACCTGGAAGGGGTGATGAAAAGCCTGGAGATTCTAACATCAGATTGGGGGATGGGGATGAGCCCCCGGAGAATCACCGTTTCCACCATAGGCATTATTCCAGCCATGAAAGTATTTTTGGAGAACAGCAAAGCACATCTTGCTGTAAGTCTGCACTCACCTTTTGAGGAGGAGCGTCGCAAACTGATGCCCATAGAAAATGTGTATGCGCTGCCCCAGGTGCTGAAGACCATCCGGGAGTTCCCCCTGGGTAAGCAAAGAAGGACATCTTTTGAATACATCGTTTTCAAAGGGTTGAACCACAGTGCCCGCCATGTGAAAGAGCTGGCACGCATTCTCACCGGTATCCGTTGCCGAATCAACCTTTTGTATTTTCATCCCATACCTGATACCCCGCTGGAGGCTCCCACCGACCATATCATGCAGGAGTTTAAAGAAGCTCTGGAAGCTAAAGGCCTCACCACCACCATTCGCAAGTCGCGCGGACAGGATATTTATGCCGCCTGTGGCATGCTTTCTACCAGGGAGTTGCAAAAGAAGAATGGGCAGTGATGGAATTCTGGAGTTTCTGGGATAAATTTAGGCTACAAATTGTAAGGTACAAAAAAAGCCTGCTCCTTGTGGGGGCAGGCTTTTGGATGGATTAGAATGCGTTTATTCTTCTAATTCGTCAAGCATTTCCCGTACATTTTTTGATATTTCATTGGTTTTGTCTCTTGCCTGCGTTAATGATTCAGATGCTCCGGCAACTACATCATTCCAATTGTCAACGGTGGCTGCTTCCACATTGGCCAACTCCTCTTCCAATGCCTTGCTTTGCTTTTTGAGCTCTTCACGGGCCTCTTTGAGGTTTTCCTCTACCTCACCGCTGGCCTCTTCAAGTTCTTCTTCAACATAATCTATGCGCTGATCAATGTCGTTCTTGATTTGGTTAAGGTTTTGGACGGTTTGTTGTTTGGCTTCTTCAAGCTGCTGTTGGGCAGCACGATTTTGACCTCCACCGCATGACCACATTGTTAAACCTGCAATCATCATGGCAATCAAAAGAATTCCTGATGTTTTGTTTCTGAAATACGTTTTCATAGCAACTGGCTTTAAATTTTTTAGATAGATGAAGTTTGTTAGTGACCCATTTGTCGCTTTTATTTGTTGGCTTTGTCTGACATGTCTTGTTTTTTTATGGATAATTCCATTATCAGAAAAGCAAAAATGAAAAGCTGCAAAAATGAACGCTCTTAATAATGAATGAGTATAATGTTGCCTGATTGTTAATTTCATCAACCCCTCCTATGGCAGCCAACAATTATACAATAGTATTAAATGGG
>SLQX01000277.1 GCA_007131245.1 Bacteroidales bacterium | reverse complement strand
GAACGTAGAAAACACAAAAGCCCAGATGCGCAAAGGTGTGCTTGAATTTTGCATACTATCGCTATTGTCAGGAAAAGAAGCTTATACTTCTGAGGTTATCCAAACCCTTAAAGAGTCAAAGCTCCTGGTTGTGGAAGGTACCATATACCCCCTTCTTACCCGCCTGAAAAATGATGGTTTGCTGCAGTACAGGTGGGAAGAATCCACAAGTGGCCCTCCAAGGAAGTACTACAGGGTAACCCCCCTGGGAGAGGAATTTCTGCAAGAACTACAAAAAACCTGGAGCCAATTACAAAAAGCTGTGGAAAAAACCACTGCAACCCGTGAGGAGGATAACACAGACAACGAATAACCTACCAGGGTCTTAAAGACGCAACTCGCATCACAGCACAACACTATAACCCAATTATAACAAGTACAGCCCAATCAAACACCAAATAAAAAAATAAGGAGTTAACCCCATGAAAAAGACGGTAACAGCAAACATAAGCGGAATGGTTTTTCACATCGATGAAGATGCGTATGAAAGACTGGGCAGATATCTAAAAAATGTGCAAAACCATTTTCAACCAGAAGAAGGATCGGATGAAATCTTGTCTGACATTGAAGGGCGCATAGCAGAAATGTTCCAGGAAAAAATTTCACCACACAAAAAAGTCATTACCATTGATGATGTAAGGGAAGCTATCAACCAGCTTGGCGAGCCCGAACAAATGGCAGAACCAGAGGAGCCACAGAAAAATCGAAAAAGCAAACATAAACAACAGACAGGTACAGGACAGCGCCGCCTGTATCGGGACCCCGACGATAAATACATAGCCGGAGTATCAGGGGGGTTGGGTGCATTCTTTAATCTGGATCCAACCTGGATACGGGTGGCTTTTGTGGTTACTACTTTTATTTACGGCTTCGGACCCTTGCTGTATCTTATTTTGTGGATAGTGGTTCCTAAAGCCCGAACCACAGCCGAGAAACTGGAGATGCGCGGAGAGAAGGTGAATATATCCAACATAGAAAAATCCATTAGGGAAGAGCTGGAAGATCTGAAAGAAAATATCAAAGAATTTTCAGGGGAGGCCAAAGAAACCTTTAAAAAAAAAGAGAAAACTTCTGAGAAAAAAGAAAGCAAAACCTCCAACAAGTCAGGTTTTATAGCTTTTCTAGGGAAAGGCGCAGGTATAGTCCTGGTGTTTTTTGCACTATTGATGCTTGCCGCTTTTATCTCCTCCCTATTCTGGATTCCTTTCTCCATTCATCTCTCCCACGGGCTGGTACAACTTTCTGTACCCGAAATCCTTACCCTGTTTTTATCCTCTCCTTTGATGGAAAAACTGGCGCTAACAGCCTTTTTACTTATCCTGGGTATTCCCATCCTTTGGATTATCATGCTGGCAATTAAGCTTTTATTTGACATCAAAAAAGGCATGCGTTACCCTGGTTTGATCACTTTCATTTTATGGCTTGGCGGAATTGTCATGCTCATGATTGTTGCAATAGCAGGTGCCCGTAACTTTGCTGGTTACTATAGCCACACCGAAGAACACACCATTGATACAAATGATTGGCAGCAGCTACACCTGACCTTTGATCAGGAAAATCTACCTGGTAATTTTAATTATTCAGATTTCAACAAGGTTGCAAAATGGAAAATGCACTGGTATAGCCATGAAAGTGATGCAACAGGAGTTCCCAACCTCCATATTACCACCAGCAATGACAGCCAGGCAAAATTGCTGATAACACGCAAATCAAGGGGAATAAACAGTAGCCAGGCCCGTATGCTTGCAGGGGAAATTGAATACGCTTTTGAGCAAATAGACTCTCTTTTGATACTTGACCCACTCTTTTTCTATCCCAAACAAAATGGCTGGAGGAACCAGGATGTATCCCTGCGTTTGAGCCTGCCCCAGGGAAACCGTGTGGTTCTGGGCACAGATTTTCAAAAAACATTCCCGGTCAGGTTGGGCCCGAAAGTGGAGGTTGTTAAAGAATAAATCCAGTTTTGCATCCATCAGAAAATGAGACTGCTTACCTGTACATTTTAATTTTGCCAGGCAATAGGTTTGACCTTACAATAAGCTGCAAAAACAGAGCTATAACCTAAGGGTCATAGCGTTGAAAACCTTCCTAAATCACAGAAACTAAAGTGAGTTTAGAAGTGGATATTGAACAATTCCCCTTTTTTTTTATTTTTATAGGTAGAAAAGAATAAACGTACAATTTTATTCAAAGTGCTTTTCCGGCGACATTGTAATATAACCGAGCAGGTTTTCTTTTTACAGTTCTGCCCGGAAAGTGGCTGTATGTCCCCAAACCCGTTTTAAGGTCAGGACGAAATTTTGTAAATAATCGAAAAATCAAAATATACTCCAACCAACATGTCAGTAACAAAAACGAAACCGAGTAAAACTTTTTCCGCACAAGAAAAAAAAGAAATCCTTTCAGATTACCGCCTGGCGCATGAAAGCCGCCAGGCAAGTATAGTGGGGCGCAGAGAAGTGCTCACCGGTAAAGCAAAGTTTGGCATCATGGGTGACGGCAAGGAAGTAGCACAAATTGCTATGGCCAAAACTTTTAAAAAAGGGGATTGGCGAAGTGGTTACTACCGTGATCAAACATTCATGCTGGCAACAGGCCTTACGACCCTGGAAGAGATTTTTAGTCAACTATACGGAGATACGGATCTGGAAAATAACCCATCCAACGGTGGGCGGATGATGAATAATCACTTTGCTACACGCAGCCTGGACGAAAACGGAAACTGGAAAAACCTGGTTGAGCAAAAAAACTCAAGTGCTGACATCTCCCCCACTGCAGGACAAATGCCACGGCTGTTAGGTTTGGCACAGGCATCAAAAGTTTTCCGCCACCATCCCGAGAAAAAAATCCAGGAAAAATTTTCCCGCCAGGGAAATGAGGTGGCTTTTGGCACCATCGGTGACTCATCCACCAGCGAGGGACTGTTTTTTGAAACCATGAATGCTGCAGGCGTGATGCAGGTTCCTATGGCTGTTTCTATTTGGGATGATGGTTATGGCATTAGTGTCCCCATCGATTATCAAACCATCAAAAAAAGTATCTCAGAAGCACTCAAAGGGTTTCAAAGGGACAAAAAAAACCCCGGTTTTGAAATTTTCAGAGAAAAAGGGTGGAATTATCCGGGTTTGATTGAAACTTATAAAAAAGGTGTGGAGCTCAGCCGAAAAGAACATGTGCCGGTTCTTTTTCACATTAGCGAAATAACCCAGCCACAGGGACACTCAACCAGTGGGTCCCATGAACGGTACAAAGACGAAAAACGCATGAAGTGGGAAAAAGATTACGATTGCCTCACCCAAATGCGTAAGTGGATCCTGGACAACGAAATTACTGGAGAACAAGAGCTTGACGAGATAGAAAAACAAGCCCTGCAACGAGTTAAAGAAGCTAAAAAAGAAGCCTGGAATCGATTTCAAAAACCCATCAGGAAGATGCGCGATGACTTCGTGGAAATGGTAAACATTACCCAGTGTCAGTGCCTGAAAGTTGATCAAATTGACCAGCTTATGCAGGATTTGAAACGAGTAGGCGAGCCTATCCGCAAAGACGTGGTAAGCTCAGCCAAAAAAATACTCCGGCTCATTTGCCATACATGCACCTCAGAAAAGTCACTTAAAATGCAGGTGAGCAAATGGCTCAGCCAGTCCCTGGAAGAAAGCAGGCAACGCTACAGCTCTCACCTGTACAGCCAGTCTATCCAATCACCATTACAGATAAAAGAGGTAAAGCCACAGTACAGCGAAAACAGTCGCCGGGTAAACGGCCGTGAAATCCTTGTGGCAAACTTTGACCACATTTTCAATAAATACCCCGAAGCACTTATTTTTGGGGAGGATGTAGGTAAAATAGGCGGGGTAAATCAAACCCTTGAAGGCATGCAGGAAAAATATGGTGAGCTGAGGGTTAGTGACACAGGTATACGCGAAGCAAGCATCCTGGGACAGGCCATTGGCATGGCCATGCGCGGGCTGCGCCCCATTGCCGAGATACAGTATTTTGACTATTTGCTTTATGCACTGCAAGTGCTTAGCGACGACCTCGCCACACTGCATTACCGCACAGCAGGCGGGCAAAAGGCACCTGTGATTATCAGCACCCGAGGACACAGACTGGAAGGAATCTGGCACTCGGGCAGCCCACTGAGCATGGTTATCAATTCCATTAGAGGTGTTCATGTTTTGGTGCCACGCAATATGACCCAGGCTGCAGGTTTTTACAACACCATGATGCAATCCGATGACCCGGCACTAATTATTGAACCCCTCAACGGTTACCGCCTCAAAGAAACCCTCCCTGACAACATCGGAGAATACAACATTCCCCTGGGCAAACCTGAAATTTTGCAGCAAGGGGATGATGTAACCCTGGTAACTTACGGAGCTTGTGTAAGGATCGCAGAAGATGCCGCTGAACAACTCAAGCAATATGGCATATCTGTGGAGCTCATTGATGTGCAAACATTGCTGCCTTTCGACATTAACCATACCGTTGTTAATTCATTACAGAAAACCAACAAAATTGTTTTCTTTGATGAGGATGTGCCTGGTGGCGCCACCTCTTACATGATGCAAAAAGTATTGGAAGAACAAAACGGATACCTGTATCTGGATGCCAAACCGGTAACCGTTACCGCGCGTGATCACCGGGCAGCATACAGCACCGATGGAGATTACTTCTCCAACCCCAACGCAGAAAACGTATTTGATGCCATTTACGATATCATGCATCACTACAAGCCTGACAGGTTCCCCGACCTATATCCTCATGGGCCCAGGGATTGAATTATCAACAACACCAAACTACCTGGCCTGACATCCCCTTTACCAGGAAACACGAAAGAATCAGTCTATTTCAGGTAAAGCCAAAACAACAAAACGTTTTAAATAGTTGTTTAATTTCGACCATTTGTTTCAAAATTTAGTTTATCTTTGCGCTTCGTAAAAAAAGTGTAATTCATTGTATGGCTTTAAGGGCTGTATAAACAGTAAAACAAAAGGAAAACCGTCATGACAGGGCACATACAGCACGAATCTTCATCGCTGGCTTTGTCTGATTTCAAAACAAAAAAATAACAGATGAACACAAACGTGGTAAACGGCAAAGAAAACGTGCTGGACGGAAAAAGATTATATTACAGTTTCCTGGCCGGAGCTTTCAATGTGTTTGAAAACCAGAAGATGCTCAACAAAATCAATGTTTTCCCTGTTCCCGATGCGGATACAGGAACTAACCTGGCATCCACATTTCGCTCCATTGTAGAAAACACCAACCCCAGCAACCACATCAAGCATACCTCAGTTTCCATTGCAGAGGCCGCCCTCACCGGGGCAAGGGGTAATTCCGGAATTATTATTGCCCAGTTTCTATATGGTATCAGCAATGAAATTGAAGATCTGAAAGAAATCACACTGCGGGATTTTGCCGAAGCCATGATGAAAGCGGTGAATTATGCCTACCAGGCCATCTCAAATCCGGTGGAAGGAACCATCATCACTGTTCTAAGGGATTGGGCCGAATTTATCTATGCAGTAAGAGACAAGTATCAAAGCTTTGAATTGCTAATGGAGAAATCCCTGCAAAAAGCCCAGGAATCTCTGGCCAAAACACCCGAAAAACTCAAAATTTTGGCCAAAAGCAACGTGGTGGATGCTGGTGCACAAGGCTTTGTAATCTTTTTGGAAGGCATTAACCAGATTTTTCAAAAAGAGAATGTCAAAAAAATCCTGAGTTTCAAAACAACGCCCATCCAAATGGATGCGAGTGATTTTGGCGAACACCAGGAAAGTGAATTCCGCTATTGTACAGAGGCGTTGATATCGTTGCAAAACTCGGGCAAGGAACAAATTAAAGAATTCCTCACTAACATGGGTGACTCGCTGGTAATGGCCGGTCCCGAAAGCCGCATGCGCATACATATCCATACCAATGAGCCCGAAGAGGTTTTTGCTCACCTGGCCGATGTAAGCACAGTCCTTTACCAAAAAGTGGACGACATGGTGAAGCAAAATGACATTGCTCACCGTCGCAAATACGACATTGCCCTGGTGGTGGACTCAACTTGCGACATCCCCAAAGAGATTATTGAAAAGTACCAGATTCATGTAATACCCCTGAATGTATTTTTCGGTGAAAGCCAGTTTTTGGACAGGCTTACCATCACCCAGGACAAATTTTTTAACCTGCTGCAGTCCTCCGATACCTACCCGACATCATCACAGCCGGCCATAAAAGACATTTCCAACACTTTCAACTACCTCTCCACCCATTACGACTCAATCATTGCACTTCATATATCCAGTGTGCTGAGCGGCACATTTGCCAACAGCAAAAAGGCTGCAGAACGTATCACACAGGAAAACGGCCGACGCATTGATGTGCTCGACTCCTTACAAACCACCGGGGCCAGCGGTCTTATTGCATTGCGTATCGCCGAAGCCATTGATCAGGGACTTCCACATGATGAAATTGTAGCCAAGGCCAAAGGTTGGATTAGCAAAAGTAAACTTTATGCCGGAGCCAGATCACTGGAATCTTTCATAAAAGGTGGCAGGGTAAGCCCGGCAAAAGGATTCATCGGGAACCTTCTCAACACCAAGCCCATCATAAGCATAACTGATGAAGGCAGGGCCGTACTTTATGACAAAGCCTTCAGCTACAAAGGGAGCCTGAAAAAGACTTTAAAACATACAGCTAAGTTCCTGGATGGTAAAAAGCTTTGGGGCTATTGTATTGTGCATGCACAAAATGCCCAAACAGCTAAATCCTATGCCACAGAAATGGAGGCCATAACCGGGCAGAAACCCAAATATATAATGGGTGTATCGCCTGTGTTGGCAATCAGTACAGGAATGGGTGTTGTGGGGATAGCACTGCTGCTGGAATAGCACAATTCGCCCCCACACATGAGGGCTTGCCTATGGAATTTTTTTAAAAAAAGTGGATGCTTTCCAGAAAGAAAACATCCACTTTTTTTTACAGCTTATCCATTGACTAATAATTCTCGCACCACTCTTCGAAATAAGCCTGGGGGTGAAGACATGTGGGGCAATTCTTAAGGGCTTTCTCACCTTCGTGGATATAGCCACACTTGCGGCAGTACCACATGGTTTTTTGCGGTCTGTTGAAAACCGACTCCTCTTTTACCCGCTTAAGTAATTTCAAATACCTGTCTTCGTGGTTTTTCTCTGCCTGTGCTACAAGCTTAAACGTAGTGGCAATTCTTTTAAAACCCTCCTCTTCAGCTATGCGGGCAAACTCAGGGTACAGCTTTTCCCATTCTTCATTTTCACCTTCGGCAGCCTTCTTAAGATTTTCTGCTGTAGTACCAACAGGTCCGGCAGGGTAAGCAGCTGTAATCTCCACCATGCCCCCTTCCAAATAGTCAAAAAACCTTTTGGCATGCATCTTTTCCTGATCACCGGTTTCCATAAAATAACCGGCTATTTGTTCATACCCCTCTTCACGGGCTACTTTGGCATACATCTGATAACGACGTGTTGCTTGCGACTCTCCGGCAAAGGCCTTTAATAAGTTCTGTTCTGTCTGGGTTCCTTTGATACTTTTTTCCATATTCAAACTTTTTTTAATTTGGTGTATAACTTATCATCTGTCTTTATTTATACATGTCCGTTATGACAACAAAAGCATCTTACTTCCATTAATAAGTAGTAACGTGTTTGCCAATACAGAAAAAACAACTCCATATTTGGAATGATGCACAGGTTTGTCGTCAGAAAATCTGGCCAAAAATACGGCAATTTTCAGAATGCAGGGCCATCAACAAGTGAGAAACTCCCTGAAAACACGCTATTTATAATTGGTTTAAATAAAAACTAATACCAGGCTGCTATACACAGAATAATTGATGTGCAAGATCTCCTGGCCCGAAAAAGTTTTCGAGATTCAGCACAAAGAAGCCATTAGGACTTTATATAGTTAGCGGGTTACCTCATAATGGTCTGGGAGCGATCAGGCCCTGTGGAAATAATGTGCACAGGCACCTTCAGATAATCTTCAATGTAGGTTACATAATCACGCAAAGCACCTGGCAATGCATTGAATTTATCAGTGCGCACAGGTTCATCTCCCCAGCCCTTAAGGGTTGTATAAACAGGCTTGATATCTTCGGGGGCCATTTCAAAAGGAATATAGTCGATATTTTCTCCATTGTGATTGTAGGAAGTACAAACCTTAATTTGATCAAACCCACTTAGAACATCAGATTTGGTCATAATAAGATGTGTAACTCCGTTTAGCATCACACTGTATTTTAGTGCAGGTAAATCCAACCATCCACAGCGGCGGGGCCTTCCTGTCGTTGAACCAAATTCATTTCCCTGGTTGCGTAGTTTTTCACCATCTTCATCAAACAGCTCGGTGGGGAAAGGTCCGCTGCCAACGCGGGTACAGTATGCCTTGAAAATTCCAAAAACCCGCCCTGTCGCTGAAGGAGCTATTCCCAACCCTATACAGGCACCTGCGGCAATGGTATTTGAGGATGTAACAAAAGGATAGGAGCCAAAATCTATATCCAGCAAGGAGCCCTGAGCACCCTCTGCCAAAACCGTTTGCTGGTTTTCCAGGGACTGGTTTACAAAAACCTCCGAATCCACCAGCTTTAAATTTTTAATGTAGTCAACCCCTTCAAACCACTTCTTTTCGTAAGTGTCAAAATCCAGCCCGTCTAACAAGGCTTCCTCTATCGCATATCCAAGGTTACGGGCCATTTTGAAATGAGTATTTTTCAATTTCTGATATAGATCCCCGAAGTTATCCTGTTCAATATTCCCAACTCTCAACCCGCTACGAGCTACCTTATCAGTGTAGGCAGGCCCAATCCCTTTGAGGGTACTGCCAATTTTAGCCTTTCCTTTGGAGTGTTCCAGTGCAGCGTCCATTACTTTGTGCGAAGGAAGGATTAGGTGCGCCTTGCGGGAAATCAAAAGCCTTTCACGAATCACATCGTCTGGCAAAGCTATAGCTTGCAACTCTTTCCGTAAGATCAGGGGGTCAACAACAACCCCATTGCCAACCAAATTGACAGACCCAGGGTGAAAAATTCCTGAGGGTATGGTATGAAGTACAAATTTTTTGTTGTCAAATTCAAGTGTATGTCCGGCATTGGGCCCGCCCTGAAAACGAGCAACAATTTTGTATTCCGGGGCCAGAAAGTCCACAATTTTTCCTTTGCCTTCATCGCCCCACTGTAGGCCAAGAAGAACATCTGCTTTTTTTTTCATCCTTAGAAAGTAATTTGTTTAAGTTGTTGCACTGAACTTGTCCCGCGATATTTGCCACAAAGCAGGTGACACCTGCACTGAACATGGCAGGAGAACCTGCACGACAAGCACTTTTACCTGGTGATATATCTTCGTTTGTACGTCACCTGGTGGTGTTATTTTTTAAGTACCAGCTAATCACGCAAGTTTTACACAGTTTTTGTATACAGTATTTCAAAATCACACATAAAAAAAGCCGGAAGTACGGCTTGTTTTCAGTTTCAAAAGTAATTGATTTTTATGGAACTGGCTAACTTAAAATCGAAAACAGATCCATAATTTGTTTGGAAGGCAGAAGAATTGTCAATTTTTCATATTTTTTTCACAATCCTTACAAAGCCCATAAAAGGTGAAAGAGCGATGGTCAATGTTGAATCCCATAAGATTTTCAACGGAGTTTTGAATCTCTTGAAGACGCGGATCACAAAACTCCAGAACTTTTCCACATTGGGTGCATACCAGGTGATCATGCTGCCTATATTTATAAGACTTTTCAAACTGGGCCACATTTTTGCCAAACTGGTGCTTGATTACAAGATTGCAGTTGAGCAATAAGTCAATGGTATTGTACAATGTTGCACGGCTTACCCGGTACTTATTATTTTTCATTTTGATGTATAAGGACTCCACATCAAAATGCCCCTCTGTGAGATAAATCTCGCGTAAAATGGTAAACCTTTCAGGAGTTTTTCGGTGCCCGTTGTTTTCCAAATAACCAGCAAAAATATTTTTAACGGTTTCAATCACTTCCTTTTGTTCTTTATCTTTATCTTTCATGTAAATGCCAAAATTAACCTGTACATACAATCATAATCCAAGCTAAATTGTTTACTGTTGTGAAAAGAAAGCACAACGAATTCGTTCATTTTTCTCATTAATCGGAGATAGCTGTAAATGAATTAACGCGGTAAAGATATGAAAAGTTTTTATTATTTGAAATGATTATAAATAAATAATATAACCCACTGATTAAAAGGCCGTTTAGCCCCACCACGACATAGCTGGCATACCTCAAAGTGGAGGCAAGCGTCATAGTTTTCATAGGCCAGGGTCATTTACCGATTCTTGAAACCTGTTTTACCCCTTTAATTTTCTTGATTTTACTGATAAGATTATTCAGGTGCTGGGTATCGTTCACATACAACATCACAGTGCCTTCAAAGGTTCCTGCATTGCTGTCAATATTAATGGAACGGATATTCAGGTTATATTCACTGGAGATCATGTTGGTGATATTGTTCAGAATTCCCATGTCGTCAATCCCTCTGACTTTAATACCGCTCAGAAATGCAATCGCTTTACCGGTATACCATTTGGCTTTGACAATCCGGTAGGCAAACTTCGACATCAACTGCACAGCGTTGGGGCAGTTGTTGCGGTGTATCTTGATCCCCTCATTCACTGTTACAAATCCAAAAACATCATCACCGGGAATGGGGTTACAACAGGGCGATAGCGTGTAGTCAAGTGCTTCCATGCTATCTCCAATGAGGAGGGTATCGGGCTTTTCCTTGAGTTTTTGCCGGATGGGATCCACTTGTTGTTTTTCAGCAGGTGTTTTGGCTGGTTTGGAAAATGGATTTCTCAGGTAACTTAGAATACCCCCTTTTTCCTGTTCCGACAAATACGCTTTCAGATCCTTGATATCCAACTTGTCGATGGCAAAATCGTAATATAAATCCAGGGGTGACTGCAATTTAAAATGAGAGACCAGCTTCTGGATATTTTCCTGGTTGTTTTCAATTTTCAGCTGTTTGAGCTTTCTGTCAAGCTTCTCCTTACCATCTTCTGCAACTTTCTTTCTTGCCTCTTTGAGTGAGGATTTAATTTTCCCTTTAGCGCGTGCGGTGGTAACATAGTTTAGCCAGTCGGACTTAGGCTTTTGCTTTACAGATGTAATAATTTCAACCTGGTCCCCACTTTTCAGGGGATGGCTCAAAGGAACGAGTTTGTGGTTGACCTTGGCTCCCAGGCACTGGTCGCCCACCTTGGTATGAATACTGTAGGCAAAATCCAGGGCTGTTGAACCCACAGGAAGTGTACGCAATTCACCTTTAGGGGTAAACACAAATATTTCATCCGAAAAGAGGTTCAGCTTAAAATCATCAATAAAATCAAGGGCGTCTTTCTCCGATGTTTTCAAAATTTCTCTGATACGGTTGAGCCATTTATCAATACCACTTTCTGCAGCTTTAGATTCCTTGTATTTCCAATGGGCTGCATATCCTTTCTCAGCCACATCATCCATCCGTTTGGATCGAATCTGCACCTCCACCCATTTTCCCTGTTTGCTCATCACAGTGGTATGCAAAGACTCATATCCATTGGCTTTGGGTGTAGATATCCAGTCACGCAAACGGTCAGGGTTGGGGCGGTATATATCCGTTACGATGGAGTAAGCCCGCCAGCAGTCGGTTTTTTCTCTCTCCTCGGGGGTGTCAATGATAATCCGTATGGCAAATACATCAAACACTTCATCAAAGGGTACCTCCTGCTTCATCATTTTTCCCCATATGGAGCTAATAGATTTGGTACGACCGATTATGGTGTATTGCATGTTTTGCTCATCAAGGGCCTTTTTGATAGGATATGTAAAATTGGCAATTAACCGGTTTCGCTCTTCTTCCGATTCCATCAACTTCCTGGAGATGGACTTGTAAATTTCGGGATCTGTGTACTTAAGGGCCAGGTCTTCTAACTCACTTTTTATGGTATGAAAGCCAAGCCGATGGGCAAGAGGTGCAAACAAGTATAAGGTCTCATTGGCAATTTTCAGCTGTTTTTTGGGCGGTAATGCATCCAGTGTACGCATATTATGCAACCTGTCGGCAAGCTTGATCAAAATAACCCTCACATCATCCGACAGGGTAAGTAGCATTTTTCGGAAGTTTTCTGCCTGCACAGAATTGGTTTGATCGAAAATCCCCGATATTTTGGTTAACCCGTCAATGATTCGCGCCACCTCATCATCAAAATACTCGGAAATGTCAGTGAGCGTATAATCGGTGTCTTCCACCACGTCGTGCAACAATGAACAAACCACGCTGGTAGCACCCAGCCCGATCTCCTCTACCACAATTTTTCCAACTGAAATAGGATGATAAATATAGGGCTCACCACTTTTACGCCGGTGGTCCTTGTGTGCCTGCAAAGCAAAAGAAAAAGCTTTCCTGATTTGCTTTATCTCCTCTTTGCTAATCCAGTGCCGGCAAACAGAGAGTAAGCCACGGTATTGTTTTAATATCTCCAGACGCTCCTTCTCATAGTCGATATTTTGAGCAGCATTCTTTTGAGTTTCTGACACAGTATGTTTTTTTTGGTTAGCAGTTAAAATTTTATTACGCCCATTTATAAGGTAAAACCCTACCCCAACGAGCCCTAATGCTTCGTACAAAGATAAAACAAAAGACCCTTGCCCGATGTTTTTTATTCACAAAGTTTCCCTGATTTAACCGGGGTTTCAACCCAATACAACTAAACACAGGGGGAGTTTTTTTTCAACTCCCGGTAAAGATTGTGAACAATTCCGTCGCTCAACCCGGTACCAGGTACAAAAAGATTAGACACCCCCGCCTTTTGCATAATAAAAGAATAAATGCGGGCAGCAAATGTTATCACATCAGCACGGTCAGGGCGCAGCCCCAGCTTTTCAATCCGCTCCTTTACCGTAAATCCTTCCAAATCCTCCAAACCATGCCCGAGCCTTGTCAAAGAAAGGTGGCTGGTATCAGATTTGGAATAAAGTTTGGCAATCTTGTTGATATTCCCCCCTGTCCCCACAAACAGTGTTTCAGGAAAATAGGTTTGGTGTTCCAAAAGCCATTCTTCGAGTTTCGACCACTCGGCTGGGGATGTTTTTTGATACAGCAGGCGTACGGTGCCAATTTTAAAGGTGCCAAATGCCGCCACTTCTCCGTCTCTCATCAAAGATAAATCGGTACTCCCTCCGCCCACATCCACAAACAAAGCAAACTTACACCCCCCAGGGATTATAAAATTTTGATGTGAACTTATAATGGCCGCCTCCTCCATTCCATTGATCATGTCTACCTCTATTCCTGTTTCTGACCTGATTTGCCGGATAACCTCCTGCCCGTTTTTGGCTTCGCGCATAGCCGAAGTCGCACAAGCCCGGTAAGCCACCGGCTCATTAACCTCCATTAAAAGCTTATAAGCCTGCATGGTTTTTATCAGTTTTTCAATTTTCACGGGGGAGATAACCCGTTTAAGGAAAACATCCTTTCCAAGCCGGACAGGTACACGCAAAAGTGAAGTTTTTTCAACACATACCCGTCCCCCTTTCTCATAAACATGAGAAAAGAAGAGCCTTACAGCATTGGTGCCAATATCAATTGCAGCAAGAAGCATGCATATAAACACTATCTCTGTTGATAAAACTGTTTTTTGAAATAATTATAGGTCTCCACTTGCGACTGAACAACTGGCTCATCCTCTTTAGGTTGTTTGTACATATTCAAATTGTTTTTACCCAGTAAGCGTGCTTTCACATTGTCTCTCCATTGAATATCCAGCATGGTTTGCAGTTCATTTTTCAATTCCTGGTCCCAAACCGGAACACCTACTTCAATGCGTTGGTCCAGGTTTCGGCCCATCAAATCAGCAGAGGAAATGTAGTAGAGCGGATCACCTCCATTATGGAAAACAAATACCCGCGCATGTTCCAGGAATCTGTCAACAATACTTATTGCTTCAACATTCTCACTCAGCCCTTTTACACCGGGAACCAAAACACAGATTCCCCTTATGATCAATCGAAAGGACACCCCTGCTGCCGAGGCCTGGTATATTTTTTTTACGATGGAGCCATCCACCAATGAGTTGAGCTTTAAAACAACCTCTGCTTTCAACCCCTTCCGGGCATTGACCATTTCGCGGTTAATCATTTGTGTGACAAAATCCCGGGTTTTGAAAGGAGAAACAATCAGGCTCTGGAACTCCACAGGTGCCAGATAGGTGTGCTCAAACAGCATGAAAACATGCTGAACCTCTTTGGTGATAAGGGGGTCAGCTGTAAGCAAACTGCTGTCACAATAAAGTGTTGCTGTGGTTTCATTGAAATTTCCCGTTCCAATATTGGCATAAAGAACCGATTCTTTGTTTTCTTTACGCTCGATAAGAATAAGTTTCGAATGCACCTTTAAACCAGCTTTCCCATGGATGATGTTAACCCCTTCTTCGTGGAGTTTTTCAGACCAGTAAATATTGGCCTGTTCATCAAAGCGCGCCTGCAACTCAAGGTAAACGGTTACATCCTTACCATTACGGGCGGCATTAATCAGGGCATTGATAATTTTTGAATCACGTGCCACCCGGTACAATGTCATTTTGATGGATTTCACAGCCGGGTCAATGGAAGCTTCACGTAATAAATCAATGATGTACTGGAAGGTTTGATAGGGCACATGCAGCATAATATCGCGCTGCCTGATAGCTGCCAGGATGCT
>SLQX01000136.1 GCA_007131245.1 Bacteroidales bacterium | reverse complement strand
TTTGTCTATTATAAAAATAACAAGCCACCTAGTTGAAAAATATTAATAGATTATCATACAAATATTTTTTTTCTTTGAGGTTTTTAAATATATTTGTTAACCTTTTAAATACAATTTCGAATTTATTCTCAAACCCAAAATCCTAAAACAAAACCATGAAGATTTTACACCCACCTTAGACAAACAGCGCAAACGTTTTCGGAAAATTTTGACAAGACTTATGAACCTTATCTTTTAAAGAACGAAACAAACATTAAGTACTCAGAAAAATTGGCAGACCCGGGATTGCTGCTTTGACAGCCTTCGGCATCATGCCATGAATTTTTTAGAATTTATTTCTGAAAAAAATCATTGTATTATTTCACCCCCAATCCATACAACCAGGATTGGGCAGTTCACTTAATTACTCAATTTAATTTATAGTGCTATGAGAAAAAAATTACCAATGGCCTTATTGGCTTTGCTGATTGCTTTACCCGTAGTGGTTATGGGGCAATCCAGGATTGACGATTTTGAAGAATTGTTTAATTTTTCAGAATTGAATGAGAACAAACCAGAATGGTTTACGGACACGTATGTTGATGGAGACCAAACTGAACATACAAGAACGGTGAATGGATTAGCAGCCTATGGTGAGCGCCTCTACCTTGCAGGTGCTACTGGCTGGCAGGCAGGCAATGTACCCCCGGTGATTCATGTAGTGGATATAGCCACGGGGCAGAAGCTGGAGGATGAATCCGTTAACACCACCGGAATTATAGAAGATGGAGGAAACGGAATCAGGAATATAAATGATATTGATTTCAGCGAGGACGGGTTATTATTTGGAGCAAACTTCCTGAACCCCAACCAATGGAATACCTTCAAAGTTTGGCAGCTATCCCTTGATCCGGATGTTGCGCCTGTTAAAGTGATCGACTTTGACGGATATGATCCGGATGGTTCTACACTAAGGCTGGGTGACAAAATCACGGTCACGGGAAGTGCAAGTGACAATACCTTAAGAATTGCCACCACAGATACGGAAAGCGGTGGAGAAGGAAATATTTACAGCTGGTCGATGACGGGCACCGACAAAAATGGAGATATTGTTTTTGGTGACGTTGAAATCATAGAGGGTGACTTCACCCGTGCTGCCTTTACCGATCTGGCGTTTTTACCGGATGGAAGCTTTTATTATTACGGAGTTGCGGGGCCCCAGCTAAGTAAATACGATGCAGAAGGCAACCACCTGGGAGATATTGCTCTCTATGGGTGGCGTGGTGGTGGCATTAGCTACCTGGGCCATGAAGGAGACGATGAACTCCTTGCCATTTACAGGCATACAGAATCACAGATTCGTGTCCTTCGCGTTGTTGGCGGTACTCCTGAAGAAACGGTCTTAGAGTTTGAAACACCCATCAATGGGTTGATTGATGGAGAAGCAGTCGGTGAAGGCTTGGGAGACATCGACTTTATTCCGGCCGATGACGGACAAAACGTAAAACTATTTTTATTGAACCCCAATCATGGTTATGCTGCTTTTAAATCCAACAACCTGAACCTGGACTTTCCTGTTGATGAGCCTGTGGTTACACAAGTGCCCTATGAAACCAACTTTTCCGTTGATGAGAACTGGGTAACAGGCACTGGCTATGCCGGAGGTGCTGAATACCATGAAGCCGGCTGGAGCTTTGTTGGGGTAGAGACGCTTCGCGCTGCCGATGGTGGTTACCTTGATGACTCCTACAACTTCCAGAACAGGGGAGATTTTACCATTACCAATGAAGGTTCTGTCACAGGGTTGGCAGGGTTCAGCCTGTTCATCAGAGATTGGATGACCAATGAGGGAGCCGACAGAGACATTATAGTATCTACGGATGGCGGATCCACAACCGAAGTTGTTGGTACCATTAACCAGGATTGGTTTGACAACTCCGATGACTATTTTGAGTTTTATCATGAATTTGACGAGTCAGGCCTTGACCTGGAAGAGGGTGACCTGGTTATCCTGTTTGAAGGATCAGACAACAACGACTACCGGGTAAGGATTGGTGGTTTTGAAGCACACGAAGCAGGCCCCGAAACCTACCAGGTGACTTTGATAGTTCAGGATACCCATACCGACCAGCCTGTTGAAGGTGCCACCATCACCTTTGAGGATGATGAAGAAAAGCAACAACTGGTAACCGATGAGGAGGGTACTGCTATAATCGATCTGCCTGACGGAAGCTATAATGCAACCATTACCATGGAGTACTATCAGGACAAAGATGTAAACTTCATCGTTGATGGCCAGGAAGAAACCTTTACATTTGAGCTGGAGGATTTGATTACAAATCCCTTTGGACTGTCTGCAGAAATAATTGTCAGTGACGTTCTTCTAACATGGAACCCCGAACCAGGCAAAGCCTTTTTGGGTTTCAATGTTTTCCTCAACGACATGGATACCCCGATTGCTGAAGATGTAATGGAGACCGAATTCCTGATAACCGATGCTCCGATAGGCACCCACACGGCAGGCATTCAGGCAATTCACTCTTCTGGTACTTCAGAAATAACCACTATTGATTTTACAATAGAGTCGCATATAGTTACTTTTTCTGTAAAAGAAGGGGAAGGAACCTTAGATGCAACAATAGGAGAAGACACCATAACCTCGGGTGACGAAGTATATGATGGAGCTACAGTTGCCTTTTTAGCGGCCCCTGACAGCCAGAATGACTGGTACGTCGGTCAATGGCATGTAAATGGAGAAGTTTATGGAGGTGCTGCCAATATGATAAGCCTGGTTGTAGAGGAAGATGTAGACGTGGAAGTGGAGTTTATCCAGGTAATGCCTGCTGATCCATTGGATTTATTAAGCTGGGCAAATAAAACAGGTGAGAATATTCCCGTAGAAATTGGCACAGATGGCAATGCACGCGGAGCTGATTTATATATGGACAGGTATGTTATTGTCGCTTCACGTGAGCTGGGTCCTCAGGTTTATGCCTGGGACTTGGAAAACCCCGATGAGGATCCCATTGAACTGGACATGGGTGATGACGTTATTGAACCCCTTACTTTCCCCATAAACTATGTGCGAACCGCCGGAGAGGCCATCTATGTATCCAACCTAAGCCTTAATCCCTCCGGTGAAGGATGGGCACAAGGTGTGTTCCAGATTTACAGATGGAACAGCCTGGAGGATGAGCCAGAAGTAGTTATCAGCTATGATGTTGAACCCGGAAGGCTCGGGGATGCTTTTTCCATTATTGGTGATCCTATGCAAGATGGGAAGATCATGGCGCATATCAACAGCGACAACCTTAGAAGAAGCTTCAGGGTTTGGAATTTTGAAGATGGTGTATTGCTCAACGAAGAATCACCTGACCTATTTACCCTTAACCTGGAGAGTGAAGCTGGTTTAAACAACCACGGAATTGTTAACCCCATCGAGGGAGAGGACGACCTGTTTGTGGCCACCACCAACAATGCACCTATTTGGCTGGTGAATGCTGAAGGTGAAGTATTATCGTACATACCCACCTCTGCCATCCATCAAAGAGCCTACGACCCCAATATCTTCTACCACGACGGTAAAAGGTTTTTGTCATACACCATCAATAATGATTTTGATTCGGAAATGGGTTCGCGCGTACAAGTAATTGAACTGGAAGGTGAAACCCTTGAAGAAGCATTTGAAGGCATTTTTTCAGAAGATATTGCCAATGCCAAAATGGTTTATGAGTATAAACTGGGTGATGGGCATGTTAACCTCACGGCAATCAACAGGGTTTCCAAAGTGGGTGATGAATTTATCATGCTTAGCCATGTGGTAGGTAATGGTTTTGTTGTGGATGCCTCTTTTGAATATCCCGAAACATTCATGGTTGAGTTTACAGTTACCGACGAAACCGAGTCCTACGAAGCCATTGAGCTAAAGGGAGAAATGACCGGCTGGGAAACCGTACCCATGGTTCAGGACGGTAATGTGTGGACACTTGAGCTGGAGATGCTTGCCGGTACTTACGAATGGGGTATCATTGAAAACGACGGTAGTGATGATGGCATTTGGCTCATCGTTGGTGATAACCTGGTTGTTACCGTTGATCCGGATGGTACCATTAGCGGAGATACATCATATACGATTGAAGAAGACGACACATCGGTTGATATGGTCGATGCCGCAACCTTCAAGATTTATCCCAACCCTGCCCACAGCGTAGTCAATCTTTCGGCAAACGCTGAAATAAACGAGGTATTCGTTACAGATATGAGCGGGCGCAGGGTTTACAGCAACAATCAAATCAACAGCCCGGAGCACCAGATTCAGCTTTCAGGACTGGAAGCAGGAATTTACATTATTCAGGTTCATACTACAGATGGACTGGCTACTGAAAAACTTCAAATACTGAAGTAGTTGATTGGTTAAGTTTGGTTTATGAAAAAGCTGCCTGGTATCAGGCAGCTTTTTTTTATACTATTCTTTTGTAATTGACAAATGGCATTACTTTCTGGTTAGCTCATGCGTTGGCTAATACATTCAAACCTACCCGTCTCTTTCCTGCAAAGCAGTGCTGTAAGCCAAACGCTTCAAATGCATAAAATCCTTGCCGTCAATAGATATTTTAAATCTGCAGTGATGCAAGCCAAACGCTTCAAATCCCTGGTCGCGCATAAAAAACTGCTTCACATCCCATAAGATCATCAGAGCATAATCCCGGGAGGTGAAGCAGTTGAACCATTGGCCAAAGTGATAAGCAGGCCTATTTTTTGTTCTTTATACCAAAGCTTTTATCAATTTTCAGAAAACGGATAATGATAAATCCGGGGATGGTGGCCAACACCACCCAAATAAAGAAGCTGTTATACCCAATAATTTCCTGTATCCAGCCCGATATCATTCCGGGGATCATCATCCCCATAGCCATAAGCCCGGTACATATGGCAAAGTGGGCCGTTTTGTGCTTGCCTTCGGAGAAATAAATCATATACAACATATAGGCAGTAAATCCAAAACCATAGCCAAACTGCTCCAGGGCAACAGAACCCGAAATCAGCCAGAAACTTTGCGGCATAGCGTATGACAGGTACACAAAAACAAGATTGGGCAGATTCATTGCCAGGGCCATGGGAAGTATCCAAAACTTAAGACCCCGCCGTGCTGCCATAAAACCTCCCAATATACCCCCCAGTGTTAGAGCCAAAATGCCAATGGTGCCGTATATAAGCCCCACATCACCAGTGGTAAGACCCAAACCTCCAACTTCCCGAGCATCCAATAAAAAGGGTGATGCCATTTTTACAATCTGGGCTTCCCCCAGGCGAAATAATAAGAGGAATGCCAATGCCGGACCAATGTTTTTCTTTTTAAAGAAAGAACCAAAGGTTTGAAAAAACTCATAGAAGACCCCTTGCCCGTCTTCCTGCACGGTGGCTTTGTCGTTGGCAGGCCTGGGGAGCGCCAGTTTATGATAAATAAAGAACCCCAAAAACAACAGGGCCAGCAGGGAAAAGGTAATGGTCCATGCCAGAGGAATGTTTCCGGAGCGCCCTTCAAAATGTGCTATGGTTGCTCTGTCCAGTTTGGGGTCGATTTGGATAAGCATCCATGCTGTTTTATTGTAATTGGCAGAGGTGAACACCAGTCTTTCTCCATCAATTAGCCTTATACTTCCATCTCCTCTTTGAAAACCTGTATTCAATACAATTTCCCGCTCCTCACGGGGACTATCAGAAAGCTGCACTCCCACCAAAGCCATATTTCCCTGTTCTCTTTCCATGGTAAGGTCTGCGGGGTCCTCCTGCCCCACCCTTTCTTTAAGCCAATTGCCCATGGGCTCAGAAACCGTGCGCGACCACCATGAAACCTTATCCTCCACTTCCTCTTCAGGCTCTACAAACCCGTTACGGATGTTTTGTAATGACACCCACTGTCTGAGGCTATCAGCTTGCTCTTTGGGAATGGTTTGAGTAGAAACGGTTTTCTCTTCTTCGGTAAGAACAAAGGTAAGGTCGTCAAACTGCCTGCTGTTATTAATAGAAGGTACTTCTTTTACCTGGTTTTTTTGAGGATCCGTTTCTATGGAAAACCGGACGGGCTCCTGCCCTGTAAAGACCTCAAAAAAACCGGCCAGTATAATAAGCAATCCCTGACCGGTGATCATAGCTAAACGGTAAAATGTACTTCGAATACCGATAAAGTAAGACTGCTGACCTTCTTTAAGTGCCAGCATATAAAAACCGTCGGCGGCTATATCATGGGTGGCAGAGCTAAAAGCCAACAGCCATAAAAAGGCCAGTGAATACTGAAAAAAGGAGGGCAGAGGGAGTACAAAAGCTACCCCGGCCAATCCGGCCCCCACAAAAAGCTGCATGGTAACAATCCACCACCTTTTGGTTTTAAATAAATCAACCAGTGGGCTCCAAAGCGGCTTAATAACCCATGGCAGATATAACCAACTGGTGTACAGTGCTATATCAGCATTGGATACACCCATTCTTTTGTACATAATCACCGAAACGGTCATTACAACAACATAGGGCAAGCCCTGGGCGTAATATATGGTTGGCACCCAACTCCAGGGGGACTTTGTTTTAGTTTTTTCCATGTGTTAGAATATTTAAGTAGTTTATTGGGGGATTTTTTATATTCCAGGGGTATAATGGGGCAGCCCTATTTACGTTTTCATGCCCATTAATAGGCTTTTTTCAGTTCCGCACCTTTAAAATAATGCATCAAAATATCCTTGTAAGCGTATCCTTTGTTGCCCATTACAGCAGCCCCAATCTGACAAAGGCCTACACCATGCCCCCATCCGGATCCTTTAAAGATGAATTTTTGGGGTATTCCATCTTCCAGATCCTGGTATTCGGTAAAAAATGCTGAGCTATACAAGTGTGAGGTAGAAAAAGCTTTTCTTATTTCAAGCTCTTTGCCAATGGTCTTTTCACCATGGGTACCCACAATTTTAAGCTTTATCAGCCTGCCAGAAGTTCCCCTTTCCAAAGGAATTAACTCTACCACTTTACCCACATCAATGTCTATTCTACTTTTCAACAGGTTGCGTATTTCTTCTTGGGTGTACGCTTTGGTCCATCGGTAAAAATCTTGTGTTTCCTGGTCATAGTCGTTTAAAACCTGTGAAAGAACCTGCTTATCCCTGGTATTACAAAAGGCTTGCGGTAAGTTTTTGATCCATTTTACCGCTTTTTCTTCTGTATTAAGATGGGTGTCAAAACCATCGGGTTCTTTATCATTGTCGGTTACTTTAACAAGATAGGGATGTGCTTTGGGCTCCCATACATTCTCAAACAGTTCGGTTATGCCGCCACAGCATTTGGAGTACCGGGCATCACATATAGCGTTATCATACACCAGAACCTCTCCCCTGGTTTGATCTATTACCCTGCTTATTTCATCGGTTGATGCCCGGGTAATGCCCTGGTAACGCTGGCAGTGATCATCCGCACAAACATCAAAATTGTGGTGGTCCTCACGGTCGTACCAGCGAATACGTTCCTGCTGGGTTTCTGTCAAAGACTGATAGCCCCCCTTTTTTTTAAGCCCGGCTTCTTTATCTTTCTGGGCAATAAGCCAACTGCGGGAAATCACCGCATGAGCCTTTAAAAACTCCGGTGAACATGTGGCATTCATTTCTGATGAAATAACACTTTTCAGATAATCTTCCAAAGGAAGTATATTGATGGCAGTAAACTTTTCATCCTCTTCAATAATGCGTAATCCACCGGTAAATTTTTGATCCTCTTTACGTTCCCAGTGGAAATTAATTCCAATAACTACATCTTTCAGCTCCAGAGAGGCATTGGCCGAACGGGGTGTAAAATTCAGCGGCAAAGTGACCTGGTTCTCTTCTCCGTTGAGGATAAGTTTATGGTTTTTTGATGAAGGATTATACTGAATACTTCCATCACCACTGACTTGCTTTTGTTTTTCTTCCCACCAATATTCACCACTTAAGACAAAGCTTATGCGGGGGGCAAACATAATTCCAACTTCTATTTCAGGTTGCATGTTTTGATGTTTAAGAGGTTTTTATTTGTTTTTCCATTCTCCAGAAAACCCTGTTTATATGCGCTTTAACATAATGCGAATAAAAAGATACAGGAGCTACCCAGGGAATAATAGCATGAGTGTGCCCCTGGTTTTTCATATCCTGCAAACATCTTTTCAGCAATATGTTTCCCATGCCCAACCCTCTCAATTCGGGGTGTGTGCCCATGGGGCCAAACCAGCCAGTACCTTTGTTATTGCCATTATGTACTGAAAAGGCACGCAACTTATTATCAATAAAAGCAATATGCACTGAAGGAGGAGTATCTTTCATGGCCATGTCTACCTCATTGGCCCATAATTCCCATTCTGTTTCCAGCAATTCAGAAAGGGCTTTTCTGTTTTCAGGGGTAGCGCGCCTTACCTTAACCCCTTTTTTCGCAAGCTCTTTCTCCTCTTTTTGGGTATTCCAGTCCATCGCACCCAGGTCAGTAATCATGTTCAGGGATTCATCAAACTTTTTAAAGCCCATTTTTTGAGCAAAGCAATAAGCAGCAGTATAGCGGGGATCGATGCCCGGCATAAAATAATTGAGAGGTACATCATACCACCTCAAACAGGTGGCCCCTTTATCGATGAGCTGTTTTTCTGCTTTTTGATAAAGCTGTGTACCTATCTTCTGTCGTCTTTTGGATGCATCAACGGCCATCAGCTTGACATACCCATAAGCAACTCCGCGTATATCTCTTCGAACACCATACAAAAATCCGCAAATATCGCCTTTCTCCACCGCAGTAAAGCATAATTGGGGGTCGGCATAGGGATCCTCATAAAGTTTTTCTTGCAGCAAATCCGTGTTTATGGAATCGTAATCCCAGTTCCGGTCAAGAAATCGTGCGGTGGCTTCCATATCTTCAGGCCAACCCTGGCTGATTTTTATTTGCATAGTCATACGTTTTTAAAATCATATATTGACAGGATTTGTATTAAAACTTTTACCCATCACTTCTTCAGCTTAGCCATATCCTCCCCAATTCTATCATTGAACTGTCTCAGCTATTCTTTGGGTCAATTTGTCAAAATCCTCAGGGGTATAACTCACCTGTTTAAAAATATCTTTTATTTGATTTTGGTTTAACTTCGTATGATCTTCTTCTCTTGGGGTAATAAGAACGCCCCCAAAATCAACAGAAGCGGGGCTTAACACAATTTGCTCATCTGCTTCAGCAAAAAATTGCCACGGGCGGTGTAATTTGCGGGGATAAATAAAAACTCTCCACCCATTGCCGTTATAGCTTGCAATAATATTCAACATGGGCTCATCTTCTGCGGGAAGGATTTCTGTTATGATTTGCAGAACCTGCTCAAAAGTTTCACACAACAAAGCCTTATTGGCTGAATCCAGCACCAGGCAATGCCGCAGGTAGTTATCCATACTCCATACATGAAGATTTTCTTTTTCAACCACCCGGGTTTTGGGCAAAATATCAAAATCCTTATCCATTAGCATAAAATTTTTGTTACCTGCCTGGAAGTGAAAATGGTCGGGAGCAGAAGCTCCGCATTTGGGGCCGTTGTAAAAAACAGCATAATCTTTCAGTTCTTTGGCCAGCTCAAGCATGGGCGCCATGCGACCACTTATACGCTGCTCAATATGCTGACGGTGAGGAATGGTAAGATGTTTGGGGAAAATGGGGAAAGGGTTTACCAAAACCACATAATCTTCTCCAAAGGGAACACCCTTTTGCTGGGATGGAAGGTTTTCAAGGCAAAGAAAGCATTTTCTCTGGCTTATGGACTTAGCATCCACTTTAGCAGCAGAAGAATAAATCCTTTCGGGGTTAAACTGTACAGCAACTTTTACGTTATGATCGAATTGGATGGTATGCTTTCGGACTTTTTCCAGACCTTTGTAATTCTTTGAAGCTAAGTCCCAGTTAGCGTTCTGGTGTTCCAACAAATCATTTACGTTTTCCTGCAGGGTCTTTTCCGCATGGAATAAAAAACGATTTTCCATTATAGGGTTTAATAGAGTTTAATTCTTTTGGTTTGAATATTTATCCTGGCATAAAGCTCCCCGGAGAAGATGGCAAAACCCATCTCCCGGAAGCATGCAATAAATAAACGATTAAGATTGATTGAGACGCATCCGGGCATACAGTTCAATGGTACGGATACGATCTTTGTAGGTGTTGTGTTCATTCATCTTTTTTACATCCAACGACGCATCTGTATTGTCATCCCAACGACGACAAAGGTAAAGGGGTTCGTAAATACGACCTATCTGGTAATGGCGTGAAATATTCAATGCCAGTGCATAGTCTTCCCCATAGCTCACGTTGGGCACTCTGAATTCACGGATTACAGGTGTATAAAAAGCTCTTGGAGCTCCCAGCCCGTTGATACGAAGGGCATTGTTACGACCATTTTCCGGGGTCCATTCTTTGTGGTCAATAAGACCGGGAGGAATGCTCTCCAGTTTAAAGTTTACCATTTGGTAGCTTCCCACTACCATTGCGCAATTTTGGCTATAAAAAGCTTCAACAATCTTTTTTATCACATGATCGTCAATGTAGAGATCATCACTGTCCAGTTGTATGGCAAATTGTCCGCATTTGTCATGAAACACCCCTTCATTCCAACAACCACCAATCCCCAGGTCTTTACGTTCGGGGATTACATGAATGATGCGATCATTCTCCCTTGCCATTTTTTCCAATACCTCTGTTGTTCCATCGGTAGAGTGATTATTCACGATGATGCAATTGAATGCAAAAGGTGTCTTTTGAGTAAGTACTGAGCCCACTGCATCTTCGATGGTTTTGATTCGGTTACGAACAGGAATTATAACGGACGCCTCCACAGGAAATTCTTTTTCGGTAAATTTCACATCGGAGAATGCAGGTTTTAACCATGCACCAATATCTTTCAGGTGTTGGGTACAGGCTTTCTCCATCTCTACTTGCACTTCCCGGTTTTTGGGATCTACATAATCAAATATTTTTTCGCCTGATTTGCGGGTGTCCGTTTCTTTTTCGGTGTACAAAAATTCAGGCAACCGGAAAAGCTTATGCTCCTGGCTTACTTTCAGGCGCAAATCGTAAAGGCCTGCAAACTTATAAGCTTCCTGCATGGATGCAGCAGCTTTTTTCACCGCATCTGCCCTGTAAAGCAGTAAGGAACCGAAGTTAAAGTCATCTCTCAGACTTCCGTCCTGGTAGTCAATAACAGGCAGTGGAACCAATGCTCCATCCTTTTCCTGAAAATGATCAGCGTAAACCATCCCTGCAGAAGTGTTTTCAGCCACCTGTAACATTCTTTCCATGGCAAATGCCCCCAGTTTCAGAGGCTGAGCCTTGGTATAAATCAGCACATAGTCAGTGTTTACTGATGCTGCCAGCTTTTTGATAGTTGTGGTATCTGTTAATCCTTGCGTTTGGGCAAAGGAGGCTTTTCCGGGGATAGAAATATTTCCTGCATCTTTTTCATCACCCGTAATATAAATCTTTTCAATTACAGGACTTCCTGCCAACTCATTAACAACATTCTGCAGATCTTTTGCTTGGCCCATGGGCACAAAGCATGTTATGGTACTTTTTGTCATCACTAAATTTTTAAAAGTTTTCAAAAAATTGTATTATATCTTCCAGCAAATTATACAGCTCCATCTCTGACTTTAAGCTCTCCAAAGGAAAACCTGCAGAAACAGCCTTGTGATCATTATCAAAAATAATGGCAGCATGAGTTAAGTTGCTTCGGTAGCGATACAATGACCTGCTGTGAGGTCCCTCCGGCTCAAATGCATCAGGGGCATCCACTACATACATGGCCCTGCCTGGCAATGTGTTGTAGGTCAATTTTTCAGCAAAATGCATATCCTGATCATTTACAACTTCACCCACATTGTCGGCATGATTGGTACGCCAACTCCACCCAAGATATTGCCGGGCAAAGGCAATGGCCAGGCTGTCATTGGATTCTGTTATATCAGTTCCCAGGTGAGCTCCTGAAATCAACAGGTTACCTCTCATGTCAAGGAATCTTTTTAAGTTAGCAATCATTGGTTCATTAAAAACCCGGTGTTGATTACCTGGATTTGACAAATTGTAAGGCGACTGCCGCTGTTTACCCATAATGGTTATAATGGTTTGGTAATCTTCGACAGGGAAACCATCCTTTTCAAAGCTAGCCCTGCTAACCGATACAAAAGAATGTTGCATAGCTGCCAGCTGTTTGCCATAAATGGCCGGATAGTCCATACTGTTGCCTGCAACAATGTGGGTCTCCATATCTGCATAGCTTCCTCCCCATCCCGGGCTGTCATCATCCAGCCAGGGCGAGCTCCTGCGATAGTCATATTGCTGGCCGGTATATACCGCAGAAGCCATGTAGGGTATGGCGCTCTCCTCCCAGTGCATTATACCTCCCCACTCACCACTGTCAAACATAGGAGGTGCATCCATGCGTGTAAATCCATTTACCAGCAAAATGTCTGTTTTAGAATCAGGATGTAAGGAGGCTGACAGTATTTCAGAAGGAAAACTTTCGCCTCCGCTGTTTAAAGCACTTACCTTGAAACTGTAAAGGGCTCCGGCCTTTTCCAGGTTTACTTGTAGAGATGTATCAGTGGTAAGCATGCCCTGGTCAAACCCCTGTTGATTTTTCCGGGTATAGACTTTGTAATGAGAGGGTTTTGCTGAAGTTTCCAAAGGATCATTTTGTGGTTTCCAGCTAAGCCTTACTTCATCCTTTCCCGTTTGTTCTATTTTAAAATGTGTAGGAGGAAGCGGTTGAATGACCACTTTTCTGTTTTCCTGGCGCGCTATAAAGCGGGCAATACCTTTATAAACAGCCCTTGAAGTGATAAACTGAAAGTGGGGGTCAAGCGCATACTGCATGTCAGCCAGGTTTTGATGAGAGAGAAGTTCCACCAAAACCGACGGCACATTAGGCCTCCAGGCTTCAGAGTATTGTCGATCCCACAAGCCCCGGCGGGTCCATTGGGGATTCAGGGTGTTGCGTATATCATCTACAACCTGTGTTTGAATCAAATCAGCAAGATCTCTTGAGCCCAGGCGAGATACTCCGTCGGGAAACACACCCTCATCTTTTTGAGCACTATAGATGGCCAAAGTACCGATAACAGAATCGCTGGCTGTTATACCGGCATCGGTATGAAAAGAAATGGAAACATCAACGGGCACGCCCAGGCCCGGGTGGTCACGATCCTGTTCCGGTCCCAGGGGAGCCCCCACTAAATAATTTACCCATTCTCCACGGCTCATAAAGTCGTCATTGTAATCATTGGCTCCGTCATTGTGTGAATATACCAAAGATGCAGGCATTCCGGCATATTGCAGATAATATCGCGCAGCTTCGGTATAACGGGGCATATTACTGGTTCTTGCCTGCCCATCAAAACGCACAGATTCATTCATGGAGTCATCAGCAGCTTCCGGGTTTCCGGTGTCGTCAGCTGATTGCCGATTGACCCGGGCATCTTTTGATGCCCGGCGGGCTATGCTGCCCATCCCGCCACCAAACCTCACTGCATCAGAGGTTACTGCACCCCTGGTATTTCCATTTACGGTTAAACTACCCATATCGGGGTTTTTCCCTTGCTCAAAATAATAAGTACCCAGATAAACCCAGGTGCCATATGCCATTTGCTGGTTTACCAAAAAGTCAGCTTCACCTCCGGCGTATTGAACCGAATAGGCCACCTCATGTGAAGCTTCTTCATCAAAAGCCCACGATACGTATACAGCATACTTTCCTGCTTCGGGGATATTGGGTATATACTTTAAAAAGGCTCCACTATCTTCCTGGATGGAAAGATGTTGCCCTTTTTCAAATGGATTCTCTCCGTCATAATAGGTTTGTTGCCAACCAAACCCACCCTCTTTGATACGCCAGGATTCTGTTTTGCCGTTTTCGATTTGCAGTTTAGAGCCCTTTGTGGAGTGACTTATGTCAACAATCACCTCCTGAGTTTGCATATCTCTTTCCCTGGGTATAAAAACATAAGCACCTGCATTTTCCAACATGGGAGTCAGAAATTTCAACACATAATCCATGGGCAGGAGATCCTCAATTGTTCCAAACAGGCGGGCTCTTTGCCATTGCCAGCGATCTCTTTCATGGTCAAAATACAAACCATGGCTGTGCCATAAAGCGATGTGGTTGGCTGATAGCCCTGAGGTAAAGGCTTCATGTTGTGCTTTCCTGCGCAAAGGTTTTTGCTTTAAAAACTTACGTATTCGCGTTGAATCAAAATTTTGGGTCCTGTAATAATTCGGTATATAATCGTTAACATTTCTATCCCGCGCAAACAGTTTCACCTGGTAATTGGTGTAATAATCTTCGAGAGCTTCCCTGATTTTCAACTCCAGGTACATAAGGTTTGATTTACGGAGCGGTATATGGGTAAAATCACGGGAAAAAAATACACGAATCTGTTTGCTCTTATCACAAACTTGAAAATCATCAACTTTTATGTCACCCAGGTGATTGTACGCCAAAGCCCATTGCTGGAGCTGCGAGCTCACCACTTCTTCGGGCTCGGTAACCTTGTTGCCAGTAGTGCCTGCAAAAAACTGTGCATTCCCATTAGGCAGGTAAAACAGCAGTAAATACAGGAAAAAACAGCCCTTTAGTAGCGAATCTTTTTTAATGGAAAACTGCACAACCAGATCAATTAGAAGATTAGTTTTTTTATTTCACACCCCAAAAGTATTAATTCTTTACGATTTGTAAAAAAAATTCCGAGTTTTTAAAAATAATTACTAATATTTGTCTATAATTTATAAATT
>SLQX01000192.1 GCA_007131245.1 Bacteroidales bacterium | reverse complement strand
CCGGCAATATCCAGGGAATGGGAAATGGGAATAACACCACTCCGGCTCACCAGCCCCACGGTGGGCTTAATCCCCACAATGCCGGTTGCCTGAGATGGACATACGATAGATCCATTGGTTTCGGTACCTACCGCAAACATGGTAAGATTGGCAGATACGGCAACTGCTGATCCCGAACTGGAACCACAGGGGTTGCGGTCCAAAACATACGGGTTGCGTGTTTGACCGCCAAGTCCGCTCCACCCACTGGAGGAGAGCTGCCCCCTGAAGTTGGCCCATTCGCTCAGGTTGGCCTTGCCCAAAATAACAGCCCCGGCCTCGCGCAATTTATTAGCCACATAACTGTCCTGCAAGGGGTATGAATTTTTGAGCGCCCTGGAACCAGCCGTTGTGGGCATCTTATCGTGGGTATCAATATTATCTTTCAACAATACAGGCATACCGTGTAATGGCCCCCTGCGTTCCCCCTGCCCCAGCTCTTCATCCAACTCACGGGCAATCTCCAGGGCATCAGGATTAACCTGTATTACCGATTGAAGCGATGGCCCCTGCTGATCAATCAACGCTATGCGATCAAGGTATAACTGTACCACCTGCTCCACGCTATAGGTGCCTTCTTCATACAACTGTCCCAGCGTTTCCATATCCATTTCCAGGAGTGGAAAGTCGTCGCTCGCAGCAAGCGGCTTGTCAATTGAGGAAGGGCGCTGGCATGACAGGGTGAAAATCATTACAAGGAAAATAATACCTGCGGTTAAGGGCCGGAGACCCCTGCATTTTTGTTTAATACACATTTGGGCAAAATTTTATAAAGATATAACTGAGACAAATTTCCACATCCTGAATCCGCAAAAAGACACCTCTATTCAAACTGAAAGCAAACAGCCTGGTTTCTGTTACCATTGCCCGGGGGCAATGGGCCACAAATGCGAATATGTCTCCGGCCACCAGCAGCTGCAATAGATGCACGTATCTATTGCCGGTACACAAATTATTCAAACTCAACCATGGAAGAACGCAGCAGCGAGCCATCAAGGTATACCTCTATAAGATAGGTGCCGGCTTCCAGCCTCTCGGGATGGTCGATGGTAAACTCCAGGGGTAGTGACTCTCCGGTAAAGTCAACTTCCCGTTTTTGGGTATAGGGAACAGGTTCTCCGGTTTCTGTGATGGTAAATTCTTCCTGGGAAGGATACATAACCTCTCCATAAGGATTGACCATGTTAAGGTAAACCACTCTCTCTCCCTGCTGGGTAAAGGGTGTGCCATCCAGCTCCATGGTGATGGTGGTTTGATCCACCCTGCGAGCACGGTTGACATTGTAACGATCGGCCCATAACCACCTGTCCCACTTGGTAAGGTGACGTACATTATAAACCTTCATGTCACGGGCACCGCTGATACTATCCTGCAACAATTCATGCTGCTCAGAAAGGACTGCAAATTTTCCGCGTAACACTTCGTGCTCCTCCACCAATCCGTCATGCTGTTCCTGCAGCAACTCATAATCAACCTGCATTTGCTTAAACTCTTCAATCTGTTCCTTCAGCTCTGCCACTTCGGCGGCCCTGGAACGAAAGTGATTTATCCGGGCTCCCATCTCACGTACTTTCTGCTCATGATCAGCCTGCAGCCTTTCTTTTTCTCTCTTATATTCAGCAGCCTCTTCCTGGCTTGCATCTCTTTCAGCTATGACTCGCTGGTTATCTGTCTCCAACTGTTGCTTATCTGCCTGCAACAATTCTTTCTCATCGCTCAGGTTTCCGCTCCTGTTCATAAATACAAACATTCCCACCAGGGATAAAAGCAACAAAACGATAATTATTCCCAGTGTGATTTTTAGCGTTCTATCCTGTTTATATTGATCTCTTGTTTCCATATGGCTTTTGTTTTTGGGTTAAACATTGCATGTGCTAACACAATCATGCTTTACATGACACAAATATAAGGTTTATATATTAACTTTAATAAACGGGTGGCCGATTATTTTTGGCAAAAAGCACAAAAATATCTAAACAAAAACCAAGAAGGATGATCTTGATTTTCAAACCATTAATCAAAATTTTGAAAACAGAAGTGGCCTTTTTTATAAAGAGGTTTCCGGAATCCAAACAGAAACAGAACGGGCATTGCAACCAAAGTCCCCCCACCCCTCTTCATCGGCATCAACAGGTTCGCTCATATGCCCGGTTATATCAACATAGCGGGTGGCAGCCAAGCTTGCCTGCATGCGCTTTTGAACCGACTCTCCATTGCTCAAAACGACAGCTATCCCACCAGGATGCTCCTCATTTCCTTCACGCACCCACCCAATACATTGCGGATGGTCAAAATAATCTTTTTGCTCACCATAGGCAAACATTTTTCGCACAAACAAAAACTTGTCAATCAACCATTGGTGCTTAGCCATCCATATCTCGTGCTCGTTTCCGTCTTTTCCCACATCGGTATAATGGGCGCCATAATAATCCGCCGCGAAAACACAGGGGTAACCATGTTTTCTTAACAATATCAGGGCATATGCCAGGGGTTTAAACCAGGCCTCAACCACTGACTCCAAAGCTTGCAAGGGCTGTGAGTCATGGTTACTCACCAGGGTAACGGCCAAATCGGGATGGGTTGCCACAAGAGTGCCATCAAAAATTTTGCGCAAATCATAATCACCCTCCTGCTTACCTGCAGCAGCAAAGTTATAGTGCAAATTCACATCGAAAAGCATCATGCTCCCGTTGGTGGCCTTGATAAAACGTTGGGCAGCTTCACTTTCACCCGACCAATACTCTCCAACGGCAAAAAGCTCATGCTTGCTGTGTTTTTTCATCTCATCCAACCAATACTGGAAAAATTCTGCATTCACATGCTTCACCGCATCAAACCGGAATCCATTCACACCCGTGGTTTCCAGGTACCACTTCCCCCAATGAAACAATTCCTTTTGCACATCAACATTATCGATATCCAGGTTGCAACCCATCAGGTAGTCAAAGTTGCCTTTTTCGCGGTCCACACTTTCCCCAAAAGACTTGCCTTCGAAAAGATAAACCGCATCTTCTTTCTCATCCATGGCATTATAATCGGCAGCATTAAAGTGCCACCAATGCCACTGGAGGCTGGAGTATTTGCCTTTGCGGCCGGGAAAAGTAAAATGGGTCCATGCCCTGATAGGCTGAAGATCACCAATGGCCTCATTACGGTTTTCCGGATGGTAGGGAGTAGCGTTAAATTCTTCCTGCTCATCGGCACCCATCCTGTGGTTGAGTACAATATCGGCATAAACCCTTATCCCGGCATCCTGGGCTGCTTTTATGGCCTTGAGGTATTCTTCACGGGTCCCGTATTTGGTGCGTACCGAACCTTTTTGATCAAACTCTCCCAGGTCAAACAAATCGTACACCCCGTAACCCACATCGTCTGCACCCCCTATTCCTTTGTAAGCAGGTGGAAGCCAAACAGAGGTAAAACCTGCCCGGGCAAGTTTAAAAGCATTTTCAGTAAGCTGCTTCCACAACTCACCATCAGCTGGTGTGTACCAATGAAAATACTGCATCATGGCACCATTAAACTCTTTCATGCTATGAATAGTTAATTAAAACTGTAAATCTGGATATCCGGCAAACATTATAATGGGCTTAAAACCTGTGTCAGGATGTTCTTCAGAATAGCAGTGATGGTAACCATTGGGTCATAAAAGGGTGCGGGCGGCAGTCTGCACTGGGTCCCAAACCGGTGAAAAGGGCGGAGCATAAGCCAGATCCATATCCACAAGCTGCTGAACAGTCAGCCCGGCTGTGATGGCAGCGGCAATAGTATCAATACGCTTGCCGGCTGTTTGCATGCCCACAATTTGTCCTCCCAGCAAGCGGCCCGTGTCTTTGTGGGCAACAAGTTTCACAGTCATTTTGCCCGTTCCCGGGAAATATCCCGAAAGCGTAGGACTGTCGATGGTGTTGGCTATAAAGTTTATGCCCAGTTCTTCTGCTTCTTTTTCCGACAAGCCGGTCCTGGCAATTTCCAGCTGGTTAAACTTGGTGATGGCTGTACCCAGCACACCTGGAAAACGGGCCTGCCCACCGCTGATATTTATTCCTGCCACCAGGGCATGCTTGTTGGCCACTGTTCCCAGGGGCACATAAGCCTGCTCGCTTTTAACCAGGTGATAAGATTCGGCACAATCTCCTGCAGCCCACACATGGGGCACAGATGTTTGCAGGCTTTTATTCACACGGATAGCATCGCGTACGCCCAGCTTCACTCCCGCACGGGCTGCCAGACCCGAGTTGGGCTTAACACCCATACCCAAAAATACCACATCAGCTTTCAAGGTCTGCTTATCGGTCACCACACTTGCTACCCGGCCTTGCGTATCTTTGTCAACCTGCCTGAGTTTTTCTTTCAGATACAGATGGATGCCATCTTTTTCCATAACTTCAGCAATCCTGTCGGCCATATCTTTGTCCATGGTACTCATAACCTGGTCTGCCATATCCACTACAGTCACCTCCATCCCCCTGGCAAGCAAGGCCTCAGCCATTTCAATACCAATATAACCTCCGCCAATGATAACTGCCTTTGAAGGCTTGTGTGTCTGCATATCCTCAAATGCATCAATCCCAGTTTGCAAAGTAGATAAAGCAAAAACACCTGCGGCATCCACACCCGGCAAATCCGGAAGGATGGCTGAAGCACCTGTGGCGATAAGCAGATCATCCCAATCCTCCCAAAACTCCTCCCCTTTTGAAAGGTTCCTTACCTTTACCCGCTTGCTGCCGGGATCTATATCCAGAACCTCATGACGGATGCGCACATCAATATTTTGCTTTTCCCGGAAAACCCCGGGGCTGCGAGCTACCAACTCTTCTGACGATTCCACCTGCCCGGCAATATAGTAGGGCATACCACAAGCCGCATATGAGGTATGGTTTCCTCTCTCAAATACTACAATTTCACGTTCGGGATGCTCACGCCTCACTTTGGAAGCTGCTCCCATACCTGCAGCATCACCTCCTATTATAACCAGTTTCCTGCTTTCCATTGTATTATACTGTTTTTTGGGGTTTTAGATAAAAAACATCCTTTTTCAAAATAACAACCAGGCATTCTGCTTCTTACAGGACTTACCGTGTGCAGGGTAGTGCACCCGTTTGGATGCACCCCTGCTCTGGGATTTTGGCAAGTTCACCTTGTTTGTTGCTGGAACACTCTACCCAACGAATCATTTTTTCTTTTTCTTGTGAATGTGTGTGGCATGACCATAGTACAACTCCGCTGCTTCCATAATGGTTTCTGAAAGTGTAGGATGCGGGTGTATAGTGAGTTCAAGATCGCGGGCTACGGCAGCCATTTCTATGGCAAGGGTGGCCTCAGCTACCATACTCCCGGCTTCCTTACCCACAAACCCGGCACCCAAAACCCGGTCTGTTTCAGGGTCAATGATCAATTTGGTCAAACCGTTTTTCAATCCCAGGGTAACAGCTCGTCCGGAGGCTGCCCAGGGGAATTTGGCCACCTCTACCTTCTTGCCCTGTTCTCTGGCCTCATTTTCAGTCAGCCCCGTCCAGGCAATTTCAGGATCGGTAAATACCACGGCAGGAATGGCCTTGGGCTCGTAGGCTGTTTTGTTGCCTGCAATGTGCTCGGCAGCAATACGCCCCTCATGAGAGGCTTTGTGTGCCAGCATGGGCTGACCAGCCACATCGCCGATGGCATAAATGTTTTTTACATTGGTCCGGCGAACCAAATCCACCTTAACAAACCCTTTTTCATCCAATTCAACACCCGCATCTTCCAGACCAATTCCTTTGGTGTTGGGTTTGCCGCCTATGGCAACCAGTATCTTATCAAAACTTTGCTTTTTCTTCTCCCCTTTGGTCTCAAAGGCTACCTCAAGCTTTTTTCCTTTCTTCCTGACGTTGGTTACCATGGTATTAAACATGGCATACTGCAACAAATCCTTGCGCTCTTTTTTAAATTCGTTGCGCAAATCCTGGTCAAGCCCCGGTAGAATATCAGGCGTAAACTCAGCAATTGTAACTTCTGACCCCAGGGCATTGTATATAACACTCATCTCCAGACCAATATATCCCGCCCCCACAATCAATAGCCTTTTAGGAACCTCTTTCAGGTTTAGAGCTATTTCAGCATTCATCACATCCTCATCAAAAGGAACATCAGGAAGGGCCGTGGGCGATGCCCCGGTAGCTATAATGAGTTTTTCGAAGGAGAGTTCGGTTTTGCTTCCTTTGGCCGGGGTAAATTCCAGTGTGTTTTGCCCGGTAAGACGGGCTGTACCCTGCAGAAAATCCACCTTACGGCTTTTGGCTAACTGCCCCAATCCTCCGGTGAGTTGCTTCACCACCGACTCTTTCCATTTACGCACCTTATCCACATCCACTTCCACACCCTTAAAAGTTAGACCCCAGTCAGCCGCTTTGGCCGACTCATCCTTTACCGCTGCAATGTGCAACAAAGCCTTGGTGGGGATGCATCCATGAAACAAACAAACACCTCCGGGATTGGCTTTGGGATCAATAAGGGTTACATCCAACCCGAGGTTGGAGGCCTGGAAAGCGGCTGCATAACCACCTGGCCCTGCACCCAACACTATCAATTGTTTTTTTTCTGCCATTGTATTTCTATTTATGTTTTGTGTCTTAATTCAAAAAACAAAATGCCGGTAAAGAACGGGCATTTTTCATGCCCGTCCCTTTGGAGCATCATTCTACCGCCACCTTAAAACATGGTTACCAGCGGATTTTGCATGGCTTCACACAACCATCTCAAAAAGCGGGCACCATCAGCTCCGTCAATAATACGGTGATCATAAGAAAGTGACATGGGAAGCATCATCCGTGGCTTAAACTCACCGTCTATAAACACCGGCTCCACCTGTGAGCGGGATACGCCCAAAATGGCAACCGCCGGCCTGTTGACAATGGGGGTAAAATTGGTTCCGCCAATACCACCCAGGTTGGATATGGTAAAATTGGCTCCCTGCAACTCATCGGGTTTTATCTTCTTGCTGCGTGCCTTCTCTGCCATCTCATTGAGCTCCAATGAAAGCTCGGTGATCGTCTTTTTATCTGCATCACGAATCACTGGTACGAGCAAACCACGTTCGGTATCCACCGCCACGCCAATGTTTACATAATCTTTGTAAATAATCTCTTCGTTCTTCATATCCACACTGGCATTGAAACGCGGGAATGTTTTCAAAGCCACTGCCGTTAGCTTAAGCAATATAGCCGTAACTGTAAGCTTGGCACCTTGCTTTTCCACATGTTTGGAATAATTCTTCCTGAATTTTTCCAGCTCGGTCACATCTGCTTTATCAAACTGGAAAACATGGGGCACATTTTGCCATGAACCACCCATAGCACGGGCGGTAATTTTACGGATGGTATCCATCTTCTCCCGGCGAACATTACCCAGCTTGGAAAAGTCAGGCAACTCAAAATCATCGGCCATGGGAGCACCACCCGCAGGTTTACCCTGGAGCTGCTTTTTGGCAAAAGCTTTTACATCGGCTTCACTTACCCTTTGATGGGGCCCACTGCCTTTCACACGGGAAAGATCTACACCAATCTCACGAGCCAGGCGTCGTACAGCAGGCGATGCAGGCACATGCGATGCCGCTTTGCCATCTGCAGCATCCGGCGGTTGTTCTTCTGTCTTTTCATCGCCCTTAGCTTCCTGAGCTTCCGCTGCCGCCTTGTCCTCTTTTTCAGGCTCCTCCCGGGATTCCTGTTCATCCTTTTTCTTGTCCTCAGGCTCCCCTGCCTCATCAGCAGTGGGCTTTTCTTCTTTTTCCGGTTTTTTCTTGCTGTCTTTTTCTTCCGCTTTTTCACCTCCGGCGGCCTCGGTATCAATCAAAAACATCACCTGTCCTACTTCCACCTCGTTGCCTTCAGTTACTTTTACCTCCTTTACCACTCCTTCCACGTCTGAGGGAAGCTCAAAGCTTGCTTTGTCACTTTCCATCTCGGCCAGCACATCATCAACTCCCACCTTGTCTCCTTCCGACACCAGGATATCAAGCACCACTGCAGTGGTAACATTGTCCGCAATTTCCGGTAATTTGATCTCTTTTATCATAGTTGTAGAATTTTATATCTCTGTTGGGTTAGGTTTTTCACTGTCAATTTTAAAGTCCTTTTTGCCTTTGAGCAATTCCTTTTTGCTGAGTTTATCCTGGCTGTATAGGCTGTGCAAGGCAGCATAGGCAATATGGCGGTCATCCACTTCAAAATAATCTCTCAAAGCACGACGATTGTCGCTACGTCCGAATCCATCCGTACCCAATACGGTCAAAACACCGGGGAACCACCTGCAAACCGTCATGGGGATGGCTTTCATATAATCATGGGCAGCCAGGCAAAGCCCTTCATCACCCTCCATACATTGCTCGATGTATGTTTTGCGGGGTGTTTTCTCCGGGTTGAGCCTGTTCCACCGGTCGGTTTCACGCGCATCTTCATAAAGCTCTTTATAACTGGTTACACTCCATACATCCACAACCAATTCAAAACTTTTTTCCAGCATCTCAGCTGCCCTGAGGGCTTCATTCAAAATCGCCCCGCTACCAAAGAGATGAACCTTTTCACCCTTTCGCTTGCTGGACTTCCTTACTTTATACATTCCTCTCAGGATACCCTCTTCAACTCCATCGGGCATGGGTGGCATTTTGTATTTCTCATTGAGGATGGTAATGTAGTAAATCAAATCCTCCTGGTCTACAAACATGCGCTTCATACCCTCTTTAACAATCACGGCCAACTCGTAGGCATAAGCAGGATCATAGGCTTTCACACCCGGTACGGTCATAGCCAGCATGTGTGAGTGCCCGTCCTGGTGTTGCAACCCTTCACCGGCAAGGGTGGTTCGCCCGGAGGTACCGCCCAGCATAAAGCCCCTTGTACGCATATCGGCAGCGGCATATACCAGGTCACCGATGCGCTGAAAACCAAACATCGAGTAATAAATAAACATGGGAATCATGTTCACCCCGTGGGTGGAATACGAGGTGCCGGCAGCTATAAATGAAGACATACAGCCTGCTTCGGTAATTCCCTCTTCCAATATTGCTCCGTCGGTGGCTTCTTTGTAATAGAGCAGCGAATCTTTATCTACGGGCTCATAATTTTGGCCAACATGAGAATAAATGCCAAATTTGCGGAAAAGAGCATCCATGCCAAAAGTCCGGGACTCATCGGGCACAATAGGCACAACAAGCTTACCCATTTTTTTATCGCCCATCATTTTAGCCATAAGACTGACCATGGACATGGTAGTGGCCATTTCACGATCGCCCGAACCGTCTATCAACTCTTTGAATACTTTATCATCGGGCATGTCGATGGCTGGGGCATCGGAATTTCTGCTTGGGAGAAAACCGCCCAACTCTTCCCGCCGTTTTTTCAGGTACTGGATCTCCTCACTGTCTTCTTCGGGCTTGAAAAATGGCGCTTTTTTGGCCTGCTCATCGGAGAGCGGAATTCCAAAACGGCTCCTGAAATGGAGCAACTCCTGCTCGTTGAGCTTTTTCTGTTGGTGAGTAATGTTTCGGCCCTCACCAGCCTCTCCCAGTCCGTAACCCTTGATGGTTTGTGCCAGGATAACCACAGGACCACCTTTGTGATTAACAGCCTGGTTGTAGGCATTATAAACCTTCTTGGGATCATGACCACCCCGGTTGAGCTTTTCAAGCTGCTCATCGGAGTAATTCTCTACCATCTTCAACAACTTTTCACTCCTGCCGAAGAAATCTTTGCGGATATAATCCCCCGAGGAAACCACATATTTCTGGAACTGTCCGTCAGGAGTCTCCTCCATGGCTTTCATCAGGTCGCCGGTGTCATCCTGGGCAATTAACGGATCCCAGTCGCTTCCCCAAATTACCTTAAACACCTTCCAGCGCGCTCCTTTGAAAGCAGCTTCCAACTCCTGTATAACCTTACCGTTACCTCTTACGGGGCCATCCAGCCGTTGCAAATTGCAATTGACCACAAAAATCAGGTTATCCAGCTGTTCACGACTGGCAACGGTTAGAGCACCCAACGACTCGGGTTCATCCATCTCACCATCACCCATATATGCCCAAATCTTTTGATTGGTCTTTTCCTTCAGACCCCTGTCTTCCAAATACTTATTAAATCTCGCCTGGTAAATGGCCATCAATGGCCCCAGCCCCATGGATACCGTGGGAAAACGCCAATAATTGGGCATCAGCCGCGGGTGCGGATAGGATGGTAAACCTCCCTCGGGACGCAGCTCCTGACGGAAATTGTGCAGGTCTTTTTCACTGAGACGGCCCTCAAGGAAAGATCGTGCATAAATACCCGGGGAGGCGTGTCCCTGGAAGTAAATGATGTCTGACGGCTCCTCCTTATCACCACCTTTGAAAAAATGATTAAACCCTACCTCCAGTAAGGTTGCCGCAGAAGCATAAGTTGATATATGTCCGCCAATGCCTTCCGACTCCAGATTTGCTCTCACCACCATAGCCATGGCATTCCAACGAATGAGGCTCTTAATACGACGCTCTATCTCGCGACTCCCCGGAAATGGTACTTCCTTGCGATTGGAAATACTATTAATATAAGGTGTATTGCCCGGGCAACGGAAGGCTATCCCTTCCTTATGGGCCTTATTCTGCAATAGAGAAAGAATTTCACGAACCCGCTGAGGCTCTTCGTTCTCAATAAGGTATTGTAATGACTCCAGCCACTCCTGGTTTTCTAACTGGTAATAGGCTTCTTTGCTCATAGATATTGGTTTTATAATTGATATAGTTAATAATCCATATTGTTGATGAAATGTTGATGAACTGACACAGAAAAATTTCACACAGCAACTTGCCAGGGGAAAGTAATTTCACCAGGCAGGCAATGTGAATCTTAGTATCATACAATCCTTGCTTCAATGGATAATGTCAACAATTTAACTTGCTAAAAGTTGAATTCATAACACAGGTTTTAACATAAAATTCTAACAATTCCTTGTTTTCAGCTATGTCAACATCGAGTCAACCGAAAAAAAACCACTCCCCCGGAATATGAAAATTAATCCATCTATCAGCCTACACAAGATTGCGGGGGATATTTTCATCAAAAGACCTACTGTAAAAACGTACATCTCCTTCATAGGCATCCAGGGTAGCCCTGATGAGAAAATGGGTGCGTGTGGATGTAAGCACGGTACGGGTAATGGTTTTTATTTTCCACCCCTCGCGCCTGAATTCCCTTACCCCTTTCACTTCCCCTCTTACGGTATCATACTTATTGTTGCTGTAAGAGTATTTTTCGGTAGCATCTTTTCGCAGCTCTACGTCAATGGTATTTAGCCGGTACTGCGGGTCATTATTGCAAATCCGCTGTATCACCTCATTGGTTGCCAGGTTACGCTCCACCAACCACTCCCTGCTGGCAGGCACCAGCAGCGTTGTGTCCAGTTCTTCAAGGGGTCCGGGTTTTTCCAGGGCTTTGGCAGAAGTATCTCTTTTCCCAACCGTCCTTTTAGGTAATATCAATGCACTTTGAGAAGGATAAATAGTGAGACAGGCAGCCTCAGGGGCGGGCCAGGCCAGTGGCCAGTAAGAGGTGGACAGGGATACCCTGATTTGGTTGCCGGCCGGAAACCGTTGTGCAATATAATTCATGCGGACAGTCACCTCGTATATTTTTTCCGGCTCCAGCTCTTGTGGGTGCTCATGGCTATCTCGGTGCGTCAGGTTGAGCAGGCCAAAAGTTACCCGGGTAGCCCTGCCATCAGGCCCAACATCGGATATGCGGACAGCAACCTGCGCCACCCTTTTGTCCGACTTTAGCCGCAAACGCAAACGTGGTTGCCCAAGTATTTCATAATCCTCTTCAAGCACCGGACTGTCAAAAACCAATGCGCCCCCATCTTCTTCCCGCTGATCGGATGGCAAATCAGTGCTTTCTGAATAAGAACACCACTTCCCTCCAAAAAGTCCTACATTCAAAGGGCTTTTGATGGGTAAACCTTCTTCCAGCGCGGAGGAGGGAATATTACAAAATCCTACCCTGAGCTCATCCAACGAGTAGGTTTGCTCTTCAACCCTGGGTGTGGGCCATTCAGGCTCATCTACCCACCTGCCCGGACGATCAGAAGACAATGGAGAAACCGTATCCAGCACCCAGGTGCGTAGCATGGGCTCCTCTTTTACTCCATTATCGATCCCTTTGAGCCACTGATCCCACCAGCGCACCGCTTTTTTCAAAAAATCAATGGCAGGACCGGGCCCTCCCATATGTGGATATTTGTGACCATAAGCACCCACAATACCTTTGCGCGGTACTTTTAGATTTTCCAGCAACCGGAACACGGTGTTGGAATAGCCGTCGGCCCAACCACTTACTGCCATAACCGGACATTTGATGGCCTCATAATTTTCGCATACCGAGCCATGCTGCCAATACTCATCACGATGCTGATGCTCCAACCATTTTTTGAGCCAAAGGCCACTCCCCTCCAGGCGTTCCAGCCACATCTCCCTCCACTTCTCTCCTACCACCTGCGGGTCGGGTGGACTGCTGTTATTGGCAAACATCACCGAAGCCCACGAAAGATTATCCGAAAGCAAACAACCTCCCATATAATGAACATCATCGGCAAAACGATCATCAGAAGACGCTACAGTGATAACAGCTTTCAATTCAGGAGGCTGAAGAGCAGCTATCTGCAGTCCGTTAAAACCACCCCACGATATACCTATCATCCCTACATTACCATCACACCAGGGTTGCAAAGCAATCCACCGAAGTACCTCAAGCCCGTCATCCAACTCCTGCTGTAAATACTCATCACGAAGTATCCCCTCTGAGTCACCACTCCCCCGCAAGTCAACTCGAATACCTACATAACCGCTTTGAGCAAAATAGCTGTGAAGCTTGTGATCGTTCACCGCTTTCAAATCCCGCTTACGATAAGGAATGTACTCCAAAACAGCAGGTACAGGGTTCTTTTCTGCATCATTCGGCAGCCATACCTTTGCTGCCAGATTTGTCCCATCAATCATAGGAATCCAAACATTTTCAATTACTTTCATAAAAAATCATTTTTTAGCCTTCACAACTTTACAATCCCATTCAATTGAAACCAAAACATCCTGCAGGCACAAACAACAAAAGCATCACCGGGGCTGCAAATCAATGTCCAGGGTGTTTACAATATCTTTGTACTGCTCCAGTAGCTCCTCCTTACTTTGAGCACCAAGATTCAGATTCGCCAACACATAGCTGTAACTGTCCAACTGGTATTCCCTTAATTCCCGCAAGTACATCCCCTCCCGCACGTTAAAGGATAAGGTGAGACCGGGATATTTTTGTTTCAATTGGTCAACCGTTTCCTGGTCCGGCACTTTTTTTACCCATGCATCTTTAAATGCCCTCAGCATAAAATGTCCCGCCACTTTAAATTTGCCATTCATGGATAAAGACGGGGGCTTGCGATTCAATGCAACATGGAGCATAATACGATGATGTGAATATCCGTGCACTTTCTCAAAAATATCAGCATGAGATTGGGACATTCTCGGATTTACCTCCAGCAGAAATATGTTGTTGGTCTCCTTTTCACAGAAAAATTCCACATTAAAAGCAGTATTGTCCAAACCCAGCTGTGGAATTACCTTTTGAATAATTGATGTCATCTTGCTTTGCAGTGCCTGCGGCAAAACCGAGGGGTACAGGTAATGGCAGAAGGAAGAAATATTTTTGTGGCTTACAGAATCCACAAAACCGTATACAACAACCTCTCCTTCATACACATACCCCTCCGCAGTACACTGATAGCCGCCTACCTGGGTTTCAGCAATCATGGTTTCTTTCATCTCCAGGTACATGGCTGGCATGTTAAATGCTTCCTGGATATAATTAAAGGGATGGCAAAAGAAATCAATATTGCGGCGAACATTTTGCATATACTTTTCAAACTGGGCGGAATTATTTACCTGGTAGGCAAGGTATGAATTGTAGGACTTCACAGGTTTAACCCAAAAGGGAGGATGGAAGTTGATATTATCCCAGGCTGATAAGTCATGGGGATCAAAAACTTTAAACCGGGGGATATGCGCAGGAATCACCTTTTGTTGCTCCAGCCGGCTCCAGTATTTATGCTCGCACTTCAACACACTTTCCAGGGTCGGGCCCTGCAAATGGTACTTTTTTGCCATAACAGGCAACAATAAAGTGGCCGGAAAGTCAAACCAGGTTACCACCGCATCAATACCTCCGGCATCTTTGATTCTTTTATCTGCTACCTTCAACAAATCAGGGATAGAAATATTCTGGCTACTTCTTATCTCCGAAAAATAAAGTGCCGGCACAAAATCACAATCCTGCGCCTCAGGTAGATTTTGAATCTTGCCAAGATTAAATGCATCCAGCCCAATCACAAACACCTTCTTTTTCATGGCTTTGCCCCCCAGATAAAATAAAAAAGAATTTAGTAATATCAATTGACTATCTACTCACTCATAGCCTACCCATCATATAGAATGGGAGGGTTTTAATCATTAGCAGGGGAGGTTCCTGTTGCAACAGCTATTCGGGAAATATACTTTGTTTAATGGGTAATTTTTTACTGTTTTAAGTAGAAACACCGTCGGTTTTCTGTCTTCAATATACAGAAAAGAAAGATGATTAAACCACTGACTTAAAGTGGTTTAATTTATTGATGGAAGATTTTAACCTCATCTCAAATATACACGATTATTTTCAATTTTACTAACATATATGACAGATTATATACGTGATGGATCCGTAACATTCGTGCCACAAAGTCTTAGCCTGATTGTGTTGTGCCCTTCTTCAACTGTCTGAAGCCAAATGCAGGGAGAGGCCCAAGCCACTGTAATCATGAAACAAAGGGGCAAAACATATATCGCTTTATTTAT